>NZ_JCAMRX010000001.1:253240-321176 GCF_059821285.1 Spirulina sp. LEGE 11439 | reverse complement strand
GCTGATTTTCGGGCTGATTTTCGGGCTGATTTTCGGGCTGATTTTCGGGCTGATTTTCGGGCTGATTGTCGGGCTGAAAGCCGAGTTAAAAGTCAGAACCAAACCCAATGAGGGCATCCGGGAAACTGCGATAAAAACCCTCATCACTATTGGTTTAGCGATGTCCCTTTCTCCATTAATTTTTATTGTTCCCACACGAGTAACAGGACAAGAAATTAATTGGCTGGAAGCAGTAATCCAAGGAGGAGGAATAGGGATTTTGCTCGGTTTTTCTGTGGGAGGAGGTGTTGCTTTAATTCAACATTTTGCCTTGCGTTGGGTTTTAATGCGTGAGGGCAGAATGCCGTGGAATTATGCCAAATTTCTCAACGAGGCCAGTAATGTTGGCATTTTAAAACGATCCGGTGGGAGCTATCGTTTCTATCACGATAAATTGCGGGAACATTTGGCACGAGAAAATAATATTGCTGACAAAAAAGCCTATCAACCAAAAGAACAATCTTTTACGAAAAATGCAACTATTTTATTGGTTGGGGTTGTATTGGCAATATGGCTTCCTGCCAGTATTACCACTATTTCCACGGATTCCACCGCAAAAACTTCTTTATATCCAATACTCCAAGCAAAAGATACGATATTGACCGATCGCATTACCTATCGTTTCCGGTCAATCCAACGCCATCACATTGTTATGTTTGTCACTTCAAAAGCATTAACAAAACAAGGATTTACAGAAAATCTGGCCTATATTCGCCGCATTATTGCCCTACCCGAGGAAACCCTCGAAATTCGTCACGGTCGTATCTTTCTCAACGATGAACCCTTAGACGATCGCGAGATTGCCATTCCCAAAGATTTCCAGCGATCGCGCATCACCCTCGGCATCGATGAATATTATGCGATCGGTAATAATCCCGATTATACTGACTTAGAAAAATTTGGTGCGATCGTCCCGCGCCAAGATATCCAAAGTCAAATCCTGCTGCGAATTTATCCTTTCGATCGCATAGGATTCATTCCCTAGCGATCGACAGATTAAAGCCCAGTAATTCCCCTGCTAAACGGGTTGTTCTTTCCTCTCCCCCATTGATAATTGATAATTGTTCATTGATAATTGATAATTGTTCATTAATAATTGATAATGCTGACTCTCGGGGTAAATATCGACCATACCGCAACCATCCGACAAGCCCGACGCACCGTAGAACCCGATCCCATTGCGGCGGCAGTTTTAGCAGAATTAGGGGGAGCCGATGGCATTACCGTACATTTGCGCGAAGATCGGCGACATATCCAAGATCGCGACGTGCGCGTGTTGCGAGAAACCGTGCGGACTCACCTCAATTTAGAAATGGCACCGACTGAAGAAATGGTGAGCATTGCTTTAGCGATTAAACCCGATTATGTCACCCTCGTTCCCGAAAAGCGGGAAGAAATTACCACAGAAGGGGGCTTAAATTTACTCGCCGATCGCGATCGCTACTCCCAAATTGTCGATCGCTTGCAAAATGCCGACATTCCCGTGAGTTGGTTTATCGATAGCGATCGCGCCCAAATTGAAGCCGCAGCGCAAACCCAAGCAAAATTTATCGAACTCCACACGGGACAGTATGCCGAAGCGAAAAAGGAAAGCGATCGCGAGAAAGAATTGAACATCCTAGCAGAGGGGTGCGAATATGCCCTCTCCCTCGGTTTGCGCGTCAATGCCGGTCACGGGTTAACCTATTGGAATGTTTATCCCGTCGGCCGCATTCCGGGCATGGAAGAACTCAATATCGGTCATACCATTATTAGCCGCGCCGTCCTTGTGGGCATGGAAAGAGCCGTCCGAGAAATGAAATTAGCGATGAGAGGCGAGTTTTAATTGAGCAAAAAGGGTCGTTAACGATCGATAATTGAAAATTGTCCAATAGCGATCGCAGGTAACACAATCATGCAAACCTATCACTACATCTTAGCCAGTCAGCGCTTTTTACTCGAGGAAGAACCTTTTGCAGAAGTGCTGGAGGAACGAGCGCGATACTATCAAGAACATAACAAAGAGATTGATTTTTGGCTCGTGAAGCAACCGGCTTTTGTGGAAGCCCCAGAATTAGCAGCCATAAAAGCCCAATGCCCTCAACCCTGCGTTGCGGTAATTTCTACCGATGCTCAATTTACAACTTGGCTCAAATTGCGTTTAGAATACGTCTTAAAAGGTGAATTTCAAGCACCTTCAGACACCATTCCCGATCCGCTTGCTTCTCTAGAAACAGCAGTTTGAACGGTTAACGAGCGATCGATCGTCAATTAAATTTATGACCCAGCAAAATTCTCTTGCGATCGCCTGCTTCGTCCTGCTAACAATAGTTGGGTTGGGAAGTCGCGATCGCGCCACTGCACAAGTCGCCCTTCCCACCTGTCAGCCTCCCCAGTCAGGGGAATTGCTCATCTTGGTATCAACACCAACCTCCGATGCGCGAGAATTACTCCGTCGCGGTCTACCGGAAAACATAGAAATAGAGATTTGTCAATACCGAGAGATTCTAACCAGTCGAATCGGCGGTTTTGAGGATGCCAATACGGCCAATCGTTGGGGACGCTATATCAACGATATTTTAAGGCTGCAACTCTCGATTGCCCGTCTTTCCAACGATCCTTCTGGAAATATTCCCCCAACTCTCCCCACTCGTCCAACTCCCATCCCTCCAACTCCTGCCCCAACTCCCATCCCTCCAACTCCTGCCCCAACTCCTATTCCTCCAACTCCTGCCCCAACTCCCATCCCTTCAACTCCTCTTACGTCTTCGTATAGTCCTCGTCCTTTAGGAGAAGGATATGCAGTAATCATCGATTATTTTAGTAATCCAGAAATTGCCACTCAAGTTCAACAACTACTCGGGCGAGATATTGGTTTAGTTTCCTATTTTTCTCGTCCTTATCTTCTGGCTGGACAAACCCAAGACCAACAACAAGCAACATTTTTATTACAACAGTTAAGCGATCGCGGTTTTGCCGCTCTCATTGTTAACAGTCGTCAAACCATTCTTCTTACTCCGAAAGTATCCAATCCTTAAAACAGCGATCAGTTCGAGAAATGATTTTAGCATAATTGCCAAGAATCCCTCTATCGAATCAAAGATTACGATAGGAGACGGCGCTTTTAAAGGACAGAAATAGTTCCGCCGACTTTACGTTCTCTATTTTCCCGATCTGAATGATTCTCATCGACTTAATTTAACTCAATCAATGTAGATATCCTGTTAATGATTAAGATTGAGAGAAAACTCTGCGTAAATCTATCGCAATTTCCGTTAAAACAACCTCAGAAAATTCCCATAAATTCGGAATACCGAGAAATCCATGAATCAAGCCAGAGCAGAATTGACGCACGACTTTAACGCCAGATTCTTCTAAGCGATCGCCATAGGCTTCTGCCTCCGATCGCAGGACATCGCATTCAGCAATAATAACTCTCGCAGGAGGTAAATTTTCAAGAGTTTCTGCTTGTAAGGGAGACGCATAAGGCTCTTTTCCGGCTGAGAAATGAGAAAGATAATGAGACCAACACCATTTCATTTCTGCGCGAGTTAATCCATATCCGTCATTAAATTCATCATAAGACGGTGTATCAAAAGCATAATTGATGACAGGATAGAGAAGAATTTGTTGCTGTAAATTGGGTAAACCGCGATCGCGTGCCATCAATGCCACCACTGTCGCTAAATTCCCCCCCGCACTATCTCCCGCTACAGCAATTCTCGTGCGATCGCCGCCCAAATCTTCCCCTTGCTGACTCACCCAAAGGGTCGCCGCATAAGCATCCTCGGCAGCAGTGGGAAATTTATGTTCCGGGGCAAGGCGATAACCAACAGAAACAACCAAGCATTCGGACTCTTTGGCCAAAAAAGAACAGAGGCGATCGAAATGTTCTAATTGTCCTAAAACCCAGCCTCCGCCGTGAAAAAACATTAAAATCGGTAAGGATTTTTGCTTGCTTTCGGGGGTATAAATGCGAAGGGAAAGAGGAGGATGAGGAGAAGGAAGACGGCGATCGCTTATCCTGACGCGATCGGGAACAAATCTGGGTTCAGCTTGTCGAAATGTATCCACGAGTGTTCTCGCTTCTTGAGGAGAAAGTTGGTCAAGGGTGGGAAGTTCGCGAATTTCTTCTAAAAATTGGGCAACTTGGGGATTAACAGGCATTTTTTCAGTTATCAGTTATCAGTTATCAGTTATCAGTTATCAGTGAGAAAACAGAATGAGTTTAGAGACCAAAGCGATAGCCTTTACCGTAAATGGTATGAATTAAGGGGCTTTCTCCTTTGACTTCGATTTTCCGCCGTAACAAGCGAACTAAGGCCGCTAAAACATTACTATTCGGTTGTTCTTCTCCTCGCCATAACGCTTGAAAGATTTGCTGATGGGTGAGTAATATTTCGGCATTTTGCATGAAATAGGATAACAGTTTTGCTTCTTTTTCCGAGAGGGAAATGACGCGATCGCTGCGATAAGCGGTTTGATTTCTCGGATCGAACTCCAGATCGGCAACCTTCAAATGAGCTTTCGCTGCAAGTTCTAGTTGTTGCGATCGCCGCAATAATGCTCGCACTCGCGCCAGTAATTCCCGCAATTCAAAAGGTTTGACGAGGTAATCATCGGCTCCGGCATCCAATCCCTGCACGCGATCGTCTATGGTATCTTTTGCGGTCAAAAACAGGACGGGAGGCGTTTGCGATCGCGATACGGTTCCAGCCACACTTTGCGAATGCAATTCCCGACAAATTTCTAAACCCGATTTTTGGGGCATCATCCAGTCTAAAATCAAAAGGTCATAATTATTCTCCATGGCCAATTGCATCCCGATAATGCCTTCATTGGCTGCGTCAACCTCGTAGCCTTCCAGTAGGAGAACTTGCCGTAAGGGTTCGGTTAATTCAATTTCGTCATCTACCAACAAAATTCGCATCGGATAATTGATAATTGATAATTGAGGTCGTTCGTGTTAGCGTTCCCGATAGGGAACAGGGATGCTGAAGGAAATTCAGCATATCCAATCGACCTGTTGATAATTGATAATTGATAATTGATGATTACTGTTGCACTCCCCAAAGGCGCTCTCTTAAAAGATAGCATTACTCGCTTTAAAGCGATCGGTTTGGATTTTAGCGCTTTTTTAGATTCTAGCCATCGCCAACTGCAAATCGAAGACCCGACGGGAAGGGCAAAAGCCTTGCTAGTTCGCGCCCAAGATGTTCCCGTCTATGTTGAATACGGTCAAGCACAACTCGGGATTGTCGGTTATGATGTGCTACGAGAAAAGAAGGCAGAAATCGCGAGTTTGGTGGATCTTAAATTCGGTCATTGTCGGATGTCTGTGGCCGTTCCCGCTAACACTTACAAACAACCTTTAGAACTTCCTCCTCACGGCCGTGTCGCTTCTAAGTTCGTTCGTTGTGCGCGAGAGTATTTTCATCAGTTAGATTTACCGGTAGAAATTATTCCGCTTTATGGTTCCGTGGAACTCGGACCAATTACGGGAATGTCGGAAGCGATCGTAGATCTGGTCTCTACCGGACGCACTCTCAAGGAAAATGGTTTGGTGGAAATTGCCGTTCTCTTTCACAGTACTGCTTGGTTGATTGCCCATCCCCTCAGTTATCGCCTCAATCCTCATAATTTATCGGATTGGGTCGAGAAACTTCGGGTCGGCAATGAGAAATTATAAGTAATAAACAATGAACAAGGTTGTTTCAATCAACCTCTTGATTTCCGATCGCATTCTTACCTGAAGTTCTTTGAATTTCTGACACAAACAACAAACCATCATTGCTTCCTGAATATTGCAGCAATGACAGTTTGTGGAATGGGTTAAGTTATCTTTAACTCTGCCAATTGACCCAATCTTGGGGCTTGAGGAAGGTTTCGTATAATTCTGCCTCGCGGGATTTGGGTTCGGGGGAATAACAATATTCCCAACGAGTTAAAGGAGGAAGAGACATGAGGATTGATTCCGTGCGACCGTTGGTTTGTAGTCCAAATACCGTTCCTCGGTCGTAAACGAGGTTAAACTCGACATAACGCCCTCGTCGGTACAATTGGAATTGACGCTCGCGATCGCTCCACTCGATACCCCGACGGCGTTCGGCAATGGGGACATAAGCTGGCAGGAAGGCACGTCCGCAACTTTGAATAAAGGCAAAGATATCCTCCCAATTACGAGAAACCGTCCCGACGCGATCGCTATATTTGGCGGCTTCACCATTGGGATCGGGTCCGCCGTACAGTTTACCGCGATAATCTTGGTAATCGAAGAATAATCCCCCAATACCTCGGGCTTCTTGGCGGTGTTTCAGATAAAAATATTCGTCGCACCACTTTTTAAAAGCAGGATAATATTCTGGATGATGAGCATCACAGGCAGCTTTGTGAGTTTGGTGAAAATGTACCGCGTCCTCAACAAAAGGATAGTAGGGGGTTAAATCCGCACCACCGCCAAACCACCAAACGGGTCCGGCTTCAAAATAGCGATAGTTTAAATGGACGGTCGGAATATAAGGACTGCGGGGATGCAGCACCATCGAGGTTCCTGTGGCAAAAAAGTCGTGTCCTGCCGCTTCGGGACGTTGAGTGAGAATGGCGGGAGGTAAAGAATCGCCCCAGACTTCTGAGAAATTCACGCCGCCTTGTTCAAAAACGTCCCCATCGCAAATCACGCGAGTGCGTCCGCCGCCGCCCCCGGGTCGTTGCCAATTATCTTCTTGAAATTTCGCTTTTCCGTCTAGTTCTTCCAATCCTTGGCAAATTTCGTCCTGTAGCTGTTGAACGAGCTTTTTCGCGCGATCGCGGGAATCTGTGGGAGGTAACAAGGCGGATTGGTTTTTGTCAATTGTGGCCGTACTCATAAATCTCTCGTACAAACTTGAAAAACTTTAATTACTTTATAGCGATAAAGCGCTAATTTGTCTGTCTTGTTAAAAAACTTTACATCAAGGAAATATAAAGGAAATATAAAAACAATCAATCGGTTTTTTAAGTCAATAATGCCTAAGATTGCGTCAATTCTTGGCAATGTAACAAATTATGTCAAGGGCGTGACAGGGAAAGGAAAACCCCATAATCTAATCATAACTATGAAGTGATTTTGGAGAAAATCCAATGGTTGCAACCGTTGCTCAGCCTGCCAAAAAACAGGCAATTAAGGAAAATCTACTGACTCCGCGCTTTTACACGACGGATTTTGATGCGATCGCCAATATGGATTTATCGGCGCAGGAAGACGAATTACGGGCAATGTTAGCCGAAATGAAAGCGGATTATAATGGTCGTCATTTCGTGCGGGATGAGGAATTTAAGCAATCTTGGGACGCGATCGATCCAACAACTCGCCACGCTTTTGTAGACTTTCTTGAACGGTCTTGCACGTCGGAGTTTTCTGGGTTTATTCTCTTTAAAGAAATCTCTCGTCGCATCAAAGATCGCCAACCACTTCTCTCAGAAATCTTTCATTTAATGGCACGAGATGAGGCACGCCATGCGGGATTTTTAAATAAAGCAATGGGGGATTTTAATATCACTTTGGATTTAGGGTTTTTAACCAAGAACAGAACCTATACATTTTTTAAACCCGAGTGGGTAATTTACGCGGTTTATCTCTCGGAAAAAATCGGTTATTGGCGTTATATTCTCATGTATCGTCATTTAGAAAAACATCCTGAATATCAGTATTATCCGCTTTTTCGCTTCTTTGAAAATTGGTGTCAGGATGAAAACCGCCACGGGGATATTTTTAATGCGTTGTTGCGATCGCAGATGTCGATGTGGAAGGGATGGAAAGCGAAACTCTGGTCAAAGTTTTTCCTGTTAACGGTGTTTGCGACCCATACCATTACCGTGCGGGAACGATCTGATTTTTATGATTCTGTGGGGATGGATGCGACAGAATACGATCGCGCCGTGACGCGTAAAACGAATGAAACTGCAGCGCGATCGTTTCCGGCAATTTTAGATACGGAACATCCTATCTTTTTCCCATTATTAGAACAATGTGCGGATTATAATGAGAAGCTAGCAGAAATTGGTAACACGAATACCTCAAAAATAATAAAATGGCTGCAACAATTGCCTTATAAAGTGGGGATTTTCGGTAATTTAGTCCGGCTTTATTTGCTTAAATCAATTGATGCAGAAGCATTACGAGGAACGGTGAAATAAAAAAAGAAAAGCGGACAAGATTTTGTCCGCTTTAAAGGTATTTTTTGTTTCTCTACAAAAATATTGAGTTTTTATTAATATTTCTAAGTGTTTATTAAAGCTCTTCTGGGTTGTTTAGGTGATTCGATTGCCTGTTTCAATCCCTCATAGGGATTAATGTTTATTGAAACCCGCGCACTTGGAAGCAAAAAGAGCTAGAGATATTGTTTCAATCCCTCATAGGGATTAATGTTTATTGAAACTCCTCTCGTCCCGGATGCAGATATGCACCCTGATATCCCCGTTTCAATCCCTCATAGGGATTAATGTTTATTGAAACTCTTTGAAAAAATTCGGTTCGGCAGAGGAATAAACGTTTCAATCCCTCATAGGGATTAATGTTTATTGAAACAGTTTGTCCTGATGAGTTGGCTGGCTTTCACACGTTTCAATCCCTCATAGGGATTAATGTTTATTGAAACTTGCCGAAGCGATCGCCAAGGTTCTCAATGAAGGAGGTTTCAATCCCTCATAGGGATTAATGTTTATTGAAACACACCTTTACTCTCGCTGATACCTCACTGGGAACCGTGTTTCAATCCCTCATAGGGATTAATGTTTATTGAAACCTCAACCAATCGAGAGCATCTTGAGAAATTTTTCGTTTCAATCCCTCATAGGGATTAATGTTTATTGAAACTCAAAAGTTTTTGACTGGTTCTTAAATAGTTACAGTAGTTTCAATCCCTCATAGGGATTAATGTTTATTGAAACCCGGCTGGTGCTTTTCCCCTACCAGCTTGATACATTTGTTTCAATCCCTCATAGGGATTAATGTTTATTGAAACGTAATTGAAACTTTTGCCAAAGCGCGAGACGATTTAATTGCAGGTTTCAATCCCTCATAGGGATTAATGTTTATTGAAACTTGAAACGGGATCTATTTTTTAGCGCAATTGAAGAGCAGTTTCAATCCCTCATAGGGATTAATGTTTATTGAAACCCTAGAGATCGCTTCATTAATCGTGCTTCTATTTGTTTCAATCCCTCATAGGGATTAATGTTTATTGAAACAGAATCCGGAACATGATACCCGAAAGAACAGCCACCTTGTTTCAATCCCTCATAGGGATTAATGTTTATTGAAACGCTCTAAGTTCCTGTAATGGCGCGTTTCCAGACTTTTGGTTTCAATCCCTCATAGGGATTAATGTTTATTGAAACATTTTATTTTGTTACCTCATAATAAAGATTAAGCAGGTTTCAATCCCTCATAGGGATTAATGTTTATTGAAACAGTATCGCCAAAAATCAGCAATGCAAAGAGATTTTGTTTCAATCCCTCATAGGGATTAATGTTTATTGAAACATAGTGTGTTTTCAGTGTGGAATAGTGTGTTTTCGGTTTCAATCCCTCATAGGGATTAATGTTTATTGAAACCTAGATAAAACGCAAACCGCCAACGGATACGAGTTGTTTCAATCCCTCATAGGGATTAATGTTTATTGAAACCTTTCCTGAATTTGCATCAATTCGGTCTGGCGCTGTTGCGAATTGTTTCAATCCCTCATAGGGATTAATGTTTATTGAAACTTCCCTTGCGATATTTCCCGATATTCCCTGTGCTAGTTTCAATCCCTCATAGGGATTAATGTTTATTGAAACATTGATTGGCTAGTTTATCCTTTCGAGGATAAACAGTTTCAATCCCTCATAGGGATTAATGTTTATTGAAACTTATCGCGGTTAATAATGCGAATGGTATCGCCGTCATAGTTTCAATCCCTCATAGGGATTAATGTTTATTGAAACCCACTCTTCGTAAGAGCAGGTTGTGAGGGATTGGTTTCAATCCCTCATAGGGATTAATGTTTATTGAAACAGCGTCGTTATTCGATATGGCGCGTGTTTTAACAGGTTTCAATCCCTCATAGGGATTAATGTTTATTGAAACATGCGAATTATAGCTCTCTAGGGAAATCCTCCACGAAAGTTTCAATCCCTCATAGGGATTAATGTTTATTGAAACCGTCGTTTGCGTCGTATTGCGTCGTATTGCGTCAAGTTTCAATCCCTCATAGGGATTAATGTTTATTGAAACTTGAGCGAGGATTCTCTCATCTTCCCAGAGCTACTCAAGTTTCAATCCCTCATAGGGATTAATGTTTATTGAAACGTGATTTTGAATCCCTTGAAAAATACAATATTAATTGTTTCAATCCCTCATAGGGATTAATGTTTATTGAAACTATTGTTTGTTTGCATCCTAGTTTTTTTGAATAGAGTTTCAATCCCTCATAGGGATTAATGTTTATTGAAACAATAGAGAATGCTAAAGTGAGTGATGTAATTCAAATGTTTCAATCCCTCATAGGGATTAATGTTTATTGAAACCCCATCATCTAATTGCTTACAAGTTTTATCTAGTGTTTCAATCCCTCATAGGGATTAATGTTTATTGAAACTTGTTCCCCGTCACCAGTTTTAGCTCGGAGGAAGTTTCAATCCCTCATAGGGATTAATGTTTATTGAAACCCTGTTGATAGGATAAATTTTGAGTTTTTTATATAATGTTTCAATCCCTCATAGGGATTAATGTTTATTGAAACTGCCCGGTGTTGAAACCCTTACTGTATTGAGTTTTCAAGGTTCAGTTCCGTATACCGAGACTCAATGTAGCATTTCAGCCATCGATCGCGCAAGACCCTCCAGAAAAAATTGCTGAAAACCCTTGCTCAATAAAGCATTCAGCGTTTCCGGATACCCCTTAACAGGCAAAAACGGAGTCAAACCCAGACCAGACCAGACTTTGACCTCTATTGGAATGAAAAGTCCAAAATGAGACCCCCCGGTATCCGGAAAAATTGCCAAGCACAGTTCACTTGTTCTGTTAAATAAAAAATATTATTGAATCTCAACATTTAATTCGTTAAGATTGCCCCTTCAAGGTTGGCATTTTCCAAAATTGCCCCAGTCAGATCGGCTTCCGTTAAATCAGCATTTTGTAATAATACCCCGCGCAAATCTGCATAGCTGAGATCGGCTTCCCGCAGATTTGCTTCTCTGAGATCTGTTGCTGCGGATTGCATTCCCCAACTTAAGTTAGCACGACAGAGTTTTGCTCCCGCTAAATTGGCTCGACGCAGAATTGTTCGGGAGAATTTGGCGTAACTTAAATCTGCTCCCTGTAAATTTGCCCCCTCGAGATCCGTTTGATGGTCGGAAATCGGACGAAAATCTGCTTCAATGAGAAGCGCATTTTGCAAATTTGCCTTACTTAAACTTGCCCCGCTTAAACTTGCTCTCACTAAATACGCTCCTTCGAGACGCGATCGCGTTAATTTTGCACTACTCAGATCCGCATCGCGAAATTTCGCCCCCGACAAATCTGCCTCGCTTAAATCCGTTCCCCAAAGCAAAGACTCGCTGAAATCTGCATTGCAAAAACGCGATCGCGAAAAATTGGTTTTCCCCAAACGTGCTTGACGAAAATCCCCCCCCGAAAAATCAGCCCCAGACAAATCTACTCCGAGCAATTCGATTTCTTGAAAATTGCGTTCTCCGGCAGCATAACGCCGTAAAATCTCCTCAACATTCATTGATTCTCAATTTAAAATCAAACTTGTATTTTACCGTTCTCAGTTACTTTTTCTGTTGGAATAAAGAATTCCACAACAGTCGCCGATAGGGAAGCAGCCAAAACACGAACCAGAATATCCCGCCATGTTGCTGCATTAAAATCTTCCATTCTGCAAAAGGATGCAACGTGACATCCTGTAAAGCTAACCCCTTCGGCTGTCCGATTTTCTGCAATCCTTCCTGTAATTCTGGGGTACTTTCTGGGGAAGGTTTGGGGTTGCGAGGACAAGTTCCTTGGTATCCCGGCGCGATCCAAATGTTACAGCCTGCTTGTTTTGCCCGCAAGCCGTAATCCCAGTCCCCGGCATAATGAGTTAAGCGAGGATCTAAATTCCCGATCGCTTTGACAACACTGCGAGGAATCAAAACAAAATTACCGCACATCGTATCGCACCGTAAGGGCATATCGGTAGGATAAACTGCCTGCATTTTAAACGGCGGATAAAACCAGCCTTTTTGCTTCATCCCTCCATAGGTAAACTCCTGCGTTTGCGGATCCTGTGTCGAAGCAGCCACGATCGCTTGCTCAAATCCTTTCTCTGCCAAATTTGCCATCGTATCGAGAAGCGATCGCAAGGCATCGGCATATAAAATCGTATCGTCATTGAGCCATAAATAGCCATCATAATCATGAGCGATCGCCTCCCCAAAAGCTAAGCGCATTCCCCCATTCCAAAATAAATTCCCCGTCCCTTGTATGACCTTAATCTCGGGATATACTGCTCTGACCGCTTCTGTCGTCCCATCAGTGCTACCATCATCCACCAAGTAAACATCGAGGGTAATTTTGGCTAACCCTTCTTGCTGAAAAAGAGCATCGAGACATTCTAGGGTTTTTGCCTTGCGATTGTAACAGGTCAATAAAGCGGCTAAGCGTTTCATGGGATTATTGGTGTAGAGAATGGGTTAGATTTAATTTACCGCTTTAGTCCCTACCGATCATGTTGGGGAAACCGCCTCAGAACAAGAAGCCACCCCGATCCGAGAAACTGGGCGGCGTTTACCCTCATAGGTGAGGCGGAATAGATTTTTGGTTCTCGATAAGATTGATTGTAAAATTGATAATGATCGACACGATCGCAAGAAGTACATTTTAATTTTGTAAAAATGCGATCGGGACTTCCCTAATCCATTTCAATTACGATTATCCATTACGATTACCCATTACCGATTATGCAAGACTTTGGCGTTATTATTGCTTGTTGCTTTCAAGATTATCTCTTAGCTAAAGGCGCTTGTGCTAGCGTTCGCCATTTTCTCGGCGATGTTCCCCTCTGTTTACTCGTCGATGGCACATTTTCTACCGAATCTTTAGAAAAGGCTTATGATGTCACCATTATTAACCATAAAACCATTAAAAATGATGTTTTACGAGAGCGGAGTTTCGGCTGGGGAACAACCCGTCTAATTGCTTTTTGGGAGAGTCCTTGGCAGCATTTTCTCATTCTCGATGCCGATACCAATATTTGGGGAAATGTTCTCAAATTTGCAGATTTTGAGAACTATGATGTCATTATGGACGAACCGAATTATAACTATCCTGATGAAGAAATTATCGAGTATTTCTTTGATATTGAAGGGATGGAAAAGCATTTCCCCGATTTTGATTGGCGATCGCACCGTACTCAATATTGCTGTCCGGGGGTTTATTTTGCCAGCCGCGATATTTTTTCCCTCGAAGAATATGTAGAAATTTTAGACTTTATCGATCGCTATCCTCATATTTTTAAATACGGAGACATGGGATTTTTGAATTTTATGCTCTGGCGGGCGGCAGATGCCGGTAAAATCCGTGTAGGAAACGCAGATTTTCAGATCCTCGCTCCTAACTACGACCAGAAGGACTTAGAAAAGCGTTTCTCGATGACAAAAACAGGCCCGATCGTGAAAGATAATGATGCAGCAATCCTCCATTGGTGCGGTTATAAACCTCTCATGTCAACGTCGAGAACTTATGCAGAACCCATGAAGTTCTCGCGACGAAAATGCGTAGAAGCCGAACGCAGTTTAACGGGAATGCCAGCAGATTTATGGTTACAATGGGAAGACTGGTATAGCACTTTTGTAAAATATAAAAATAAGGCGCGGAAAAAAATTGGGAAATTATTAGGTTAAATTTGATTTGATGCGATAAAAATGCCGAGGACTGTCCCCTCGGTATGAACTAAAACTAAAATAAACAATTCCTCTCTCAAAAAAACATGACGCAAAAGCAAACAATTCTCGTAACGGGAGGAGCCGGATATATTGGTTCTCATGCTGTTCTGGCTTTACAACAAGAAGGATATGAAGTGATTATTCTCGATAACCTCGTCTACGGACATCGAGAATTAGTGGAAACGGTTTTAAAAGTAAAATTGATCGTTGGAGATACTTGCGATCGCGAACTATTAGACCAACTTTTTGCAACGCATAATATTGCCGCCGTGATGCACTTTGCAGCTTATGCTTATGTGGGAGAATCTGTAACAGCACCGGATAAATACTATCATAATAATGTTGTTGGGACTTTAACACTCCTCGAAGCAATGTTAAAAGCAGGAGTGAATAAATTTGTCTTTTCTTCGACTTGTGCAGTGTATGGAGTCCCGCAACAGTTTCCTATTCCTGAAGATCATCCCAAAGCGCCTATTAATCCCTACGGACAGAGTAAATTAATGGTCGAACAAATGCTTGCAGATATCGATCGCGCTTACGATTTGCGATCGGTTCGCTTTCGTTATTTTAATGCTGCTGGAGCCGATCCTCAAGGTCGTTTAGGAGAAGATCACGACCCAGAAACTCATCTCATTCCTCTCACGTTATTGACTGCTTTAGGGAAACGAGAAGCTATTTATATGTTTGGAACAGATTATCCCACTCCTGATGGAACTTGCATCCGAGATTATATTCACATTAGTGATATTGCCAGCGCTCATGTTTTGGGGTTAAATTATCTTTTACAAGGTGGAAAAACCGAAGTTTTTAATTTAGGCAATGGGACGGGATTTTCAGTTAAAGAAGTCATTGAAACGGCTAAAAAAGTAACGGGAAAAGATTTTCCGGTTAAGATGCGCGATCGCCGCCCTGGAGACCCTCCAAAACTTGTCGGAACGAGCGAAAAAGCACGAAAAATCTTAGCATGGACTCCTCAATATACTGAGATTGAAGAAATTATCTCCCATGCTTGGCAATGGCATCAAAAACGACATTGTTAGAACAATGCACAGTTTGAACCAAAAACAGAAATCCTATTCAAACTCAATTTTTTATTAAGTTTTGTTAAGAATAGCTTCTCGTTTCTTCTGCAAAATATTTCAGATTTTTACGAGTTATAGTCTGTGCGATCGTCGATCTGACTTGATTTTAAGGGATTTTTGATACAGTTCGATTGAGACTTCATCTATTCTAGATCTACTGAGTGGGGAATTAAGAGCATCACAAGCCGGATTTGATATGATAGGAATAAACAATAGAAAAATGACCATCGCTCATTCTCTTTGCTGATACTTACTATCATTTGTATAAAAAATACAAATTTTAAATAAAGTGCATTGCAAATCTACTTAAAGTGAGAAGGCAAGGGTTGGGTCGGCATATTTTAGAGATTTATATCCGATCGTTAGAACATTTGGTTAACTTACAACAAAATGGAGATTTTCATGCGACCGAGAATATTACTTGTTTTAGCACTCAGTGCTTCTATTTTCGCGTTTGTAGGTTGTTCTTCTAATTCTAATAATAAAGAAAACACACCTACAGCCACGACATCTCAAAGCGATACGGCTAAAGACACGCTTCGCGATCGCCAACAAGATTTTAGCTTAAATCTAGATGAACGAGGACGCGCTTTGAAAGGTTACGATCCCGTGGCATACTTTAGTGAAGGCGAACCGGTAGAAGGGACAGACGAATTTAGTTTTGATTGGGATAATGCAACCTGGTATTTTGCCAGTGCTGAAAATCGCGATAAGTTTGCCGCAAATCCTGAAAAATTTGCACCAGCAAATGGTGGTTATTGTACTTTTGGCATCGTTTTGGGTAAAAAATTTGATGGCGATCCGAGTGTGTGGTCATTGCATGAAAACAAACTTTATGTTTTTCTGAATGAAGAAGTGAAAACTAAATTCTTTCAAGATCCAATTGGCAATCTCAAGAAAGTTAGTGAAACTTGGCCGGATATTGCCAGTAAATCCCCAGCAGAATTATAAATTAAATTTTGCTCGTATTTTCCTTCTAATTTCTGTAAAAAATACCTTGCTATCCGATTGATTTGTAGTTGGATGGCAAGATATTTATTGAAAACAAAAAACGTTAAACTTATTAATGCGATCGTAGATGAAAAAACAGAAACATACTATTTTACATCAATTTTCTTTAGTTGCGGGTGTTGCCTTATTTTTGATTATCGCTTTAGCTTTTTTGAATTTTCGCGATCGCTCCAAAACCGATACTATTTTAAAACAACAATCAAAATATTTAGGACACAAAAAGCAAGTTGAAAATATTCAATTAGAAATGACCTTAGCAAGATTAGATGAGTCGCAGATGATTAACTCGAGAAATCTTAAATTTTTTCAGAGTTTTCAGCAACGAATCAATTCTATTTTAATTTTATCTCAAGCATTAAAAGAAAATTGTCAGGATGAAAAAGAAATTCTAGAAATCATTAACAATACAACAAAAATTTTAGATAAATATCAAAATTCCGTTAATCATATTTCTAAAATTCAAACAAAAATGGGCTTAATGGAGAAGGAAGGGATTTTATGGGCAATACAAGAAGTAAAAGAAAAAGTTCAATCTAATTTAGAACTCGCTAACCGCGAAGAGATAATCATTGAATTTATTCAAATGCAGTTGGATGAAAAAGATTTTAGTAATTCTTTAGATATGAGGATTGCTGATGGGTTAATTGCCAGAACAGAAAAACTCAATCATAAAATTAAAGAGGGAAATATTTCAGCAGATTTAAAAATCATTTTACAACAAGACCTCGATCGCTATCGAAAACTGGTATCTCAACTGACAGCCAATACATTAGAGTTAGAATTAGTCATGGCTGAAAGTACCTTGCAGTACGATCGCATTGCTCCCGAATTAGTTAAAACCCATGCGGCAATCGATTTACTCTTAAGCAATACCGCAGAAACATTACGACGACAAAGGCGGATTTCGCTTTATCAAACGCTAATTGTTTTTAGTAGTGCTTTAATTATTCTGATTATTTTTATGTTTTTGCAAATTCGCAATGCACGGGAATTAGTCTCTCGTTTGCAGCAATTAACGCAAGGAATGCAGGAAATCGCCACAGGAAATTTTGCAAAAGCCAGAGATTTACCGCAAGGAGATGACGAAATTGGTATACTCACCGAAACTTTTTCGCTGATGTCTTCGCAAATTCAATCTCACATGGAAACGATCGAACGAGAACGAGAAAAAGCAGAAGTTGCCAACCGTGCAAAATCCCAATTTTTAGCCAGTATGAGTCATGAATTACGAACCCCTCTCAATGCAATTTTAGGATTTACCCAATTAATGAACCGAGATACTGCTCTCGATCGCCACCATCAAGACAATTTAGATATCGTGCTACAGAGTGGCGAACATTTGCTTTCGCTCATTAATGATGTTTTAGATATGTCAAAAATAGAAGCGGGACGCATGATATTAAATGAGCAGAGTTTTAATTTATACCGCTTGCTCGATACGATTGAAAATATGTTACATCTGAAAGTAAATGCTAAAAATATTCAGTTACTTTTTGAGCGGAGTCCCGATCTGCCTCAATATATCAAAACCGATGCAGGAAAATTACGTCAAGTCTTGATTAATTTATTAGGAAATGCGATTAAATTTACCCACCAAGGTAAAATCGTATTGCGAGTCAATCAAGTAGCAGAAAATAATCCAACAACGAATAGGCAACAACGAATTAATTTTGAGATTGAAGATACGGGTCCTGGAATTGCACCCGAAGAAATCGATCGCTTATTTGATGCCTTCGTGCAAACGGAAACGGGACGAAACTCCGGACAAGGGACGGGGTTGGGGCTACCGATCTCGCAAAAATTTGTCGGTTTGATGGGAGGAGAAATTACAGCGAGGAGTATTGTTGGAGAAGGGACTATCTTTAAATTTGATATTTGCGTCGAACAAGTAGAATTAGCAGAAATTGACCCTGAAATTGAGACGAGACGGGCGATCGCCTTGCAACCTAACCAACCGAATTACCGGATCGCGATCGTTGAAGATAAATTTGAAAATCGTTTATTATTAAACGAGTTTCTTGTTTCTGTTGGCTTTGACGTTCGAGAAGCAAAGAACGGGAAAGAAGCGATCGCACTCTGGGAAAGCTGGCAGCCTCATCTCATTTGGATGGACATGCAAATGCCAGAAATGGATGGTTATGAAGCAACTCGCTATATTCGCAATATTGAAGGAAAGAGAAGAGCGGAAAAAAAGCAAGCTAAATTGGTACAGCCTATTATTATTGCACTAACAGCTAGCGTACTGGAAGAAGAAAGGGCTGCTGTATTTGAGGCAGGCTGCAATGATTTTGTGAGTAAGCCTTTCAAAGAAGCCGTGATTTTTGATAAAATGGAAAAGTATTTAGGAGTATGTTATATCTATGACGAACTCAAATATCCTTCTGTTAGATCCAACGACAAATCGACGGATCTTCAAGATTTGAGTGCAGCACTTGAGGTTGTTGCAATTGATTGGGTTTTATCTCTGTATCAATTTTGTATTGAAGCTGATGCCGATCGCGTCAGAGAACACATTGAGAAAATTCGCGATCGCTATCCGGTACTTGCCGATTCCTTAACTCATTTGGTTGATAATTTTCAGTTTGAACAACTCATTCAAGTCATGCAACCAATCTTAAGCACGCATTCTCTTCCTTACAAGCAACTCTCAGAAATTGGTTATTAGTTATTAGTTATTAGTTATTAGTTATTAGTTATTAGTTATTAGTTATTAGTTATTAGTTATCGGTTTAACAAACAACAAATAACAATTAACAAACAACATATTCTTGTATCTCTTCTCGTTCGTGTAAATCTCTCAAGGTATTTTCTAAATCAGCAGTTAGTTTTTGGGAGGTTTTTTTAGTGGCTTTTCCTGTCCTGTAGCGAGAAACGGCGATCGCTTCACCGATATCCACTCGGACATCACATCCCCAACGTGGATAAAGTTGGGAGTAGTGAATGCTAATGGGAACAATTTTAACAGTTTCTTCGGTGAGTTTTGCCTGTGCTTGGAGGGCGATCGCAGCCAAACCTCGTTTTAAGGATTCGACAAAACGTTGATGATAAATATTACCTTCGGGAAAAATAGCCAGCATTTCCCCTTGGCACAAGAGATCGATACTGTGATACAAACTATCCGAACTCGGGCGTTGAGGGTTGACGGCAAATCCTCCCAAGCGGCGAATGAACCATCCTTGCACCTTACGATTCATTTCATTGCTCGACACCATAAAGCGCACATCTCTTCCCGTCGCCAGTCTGCCCGCAGCATAGGCTACAATCAGCGCATCCCAACGCGATCGATGAGTGGGTGCGAGAATTACGGGGCCATCAAGGGGAATGTTGTCGCGTCCGTTGACTTCAACACGATTAAAGTAAAAAGGCAGCAGGCCGTAACGTCCGAAGAAATAGGCACAACGCGCGAGCCAAGGCGAGATTTTTGAGGGAGCGATCGAGGTCATGGAACGAGAATTTTGCGAGAGTCTCGATTTAGGGCGATGGGAACAAACTAAAGTCATTGTAGGATAAGAACAAAATTAACTTTCTAGTTTTACTGTAAAGGGAAAACCTGCATAAATTTGTCTAAACGGGACAGTCAATTGAGTGTCTGTTGGCAAAATTGAAGATCGAGGATAAATTTTCTCTCTTATCTCCGACGGCTGAACCAATGTTGTAATATTTCTCGACAAGGGGTTTCTAGGACTCCGGCAATGACGGGTAAGGCATGATTGGAACAGGGACTATCAGGAAGATTGAATACTGTGCGGATCGTGCCGGTTTTGGGATCGTCTGCTCCATAAACCAAAAGACCTAATCTTGCTTGCATAATCGCTCCGGTACACATAGGACAAGGTTCGAGGGTAACATAAAGCGTACAGTCTTCAAGGTGCCAGTTTTGTAGGACTCCAGCCGCTTGACGCAGGGCTAAAATTTCGGCATGGGCCGTGGGATCGCGATCGCGTTCCTTACGGTTGGCGACGGCGGCGATCGCCTTTCCTTGGCCATTGACCACCACGGCCCCTACAGGAACATCCCCCGCGTCTCCGGCTTCTTTGGCCAGTTCTAACGCATGGCTCATCCACTGGGTATGGATGCGATAATTTTTTTCATTGAACTCTAAAGGCATGAGGATTTTGATGTTCTTCCGGACGCTCTACGCCGGGTTTGAAAAAAGTATATCGATAACCCCGCATCCCCGAGTTGAGGATTTGAAACTATGATGCTCGATGCCAATCTACCATCTCTCGATCCGATTAAACCTGTTGTTACCGCCCCACCAACCTCTCCTTTTCAATCCTATCTCAGCAGTCTCCACAAGAAATATATCGATCTGGATGAAGGGACGATCCCCGATCGCATTCCGGAATTGGCCGCCGCAAAAAAAGAATGGTTCGGGATCGCGGTGGTGACGACGGGAGGAAGAATCTTTGAGGTGGGAAATAGCGATCGCCTCTTCACCCTACAATCTATTTCTAAGGCTTTGGTTTATGGGATGGCTTTGGAAGATTGCGATCGCGAAACCGTTCGCAGTAAGGTGAATATTAAATCCGCAGGAGAGTCGGAAAATGCGGTGGCGTTAGACGAACATAGCAAACTGCCCTACAATCCGATGGTCAATGCAGGCGCGATCGCCGTGACGGATCTGATTAAGGGTAATAGCACGACGGATCGCCTCAATCGCATTTTAAAGAAGTTTAATCTTTATACTGGGCGGGATGTGAATATTAGTTTTCCCATCTTTCTCTCGGAAAAAGCAGCCGGACATCGCCATCGCGCCCTCGCTCACCTTTTACTCGATGTCGGCGCGATCGGCGATCGCATTGAGGAAACTTTAGATCTCTATTTTCAGCACACTTCGATTCTGGTTAATGCTAAAGATTTAGCGGTTATTGGGGCGACTTTGGCGAATGGGGGAATTAATCCCATTACGAAAGAACGCGCGATCGACGAGCGTTATGTCCGGGATGTAATGAGCATGATGATTGCTTGCGGGTTAGATGATTATTCGGGGGAATGGGCTTATGAGGTTGGTATTCCGGCTAAAAGTGGGGTCGGGGGGGGAATTTTGGCGGCGGTTCCGAGTAAATTGGGAATTGGTGTTTTTTCTCCTCTTCTCGATCCAACGGGAAATAGCATTCGCGGTATTGAAGTCTGCAAGGAACTCTCGCGTAAATTTGGCTTGCATCTTTTTGATACAGTCAAAGCTGATAAAGATATGAAGGAATGGCTCGAGAGTAATGGCTCGGTTGATGGCTGGTGATTGCAATGAACAACGAAAAGGAATGCGATCGCTTTCTTTAATACAACGGCCTAGCCCTGAATCTGCGTAACGAGGTGAATCAGTTCGGGTAAAATGAGCGCGTTCATGGCTAACTTGACAGCATTACTGGATCCCGGCAAAGAAAAAATTAACCGTTGGTGATAAATGCCTGCAACGGCACGAGAGGCGATCGCTCTCGAGCCGATTTCTTGATAGCTTAAATAACGGAATATTTCTCCAAAACCGGGTAAAGTTTTCTCAAGGATACCCGCTAGCGCGTCGTAAGTGGTATCTCTGGGAGCAATTCCCGTTCCCCCATTAACAATCAGCGCTTCGATTTCGGCGCGATCGCAGAACTCCCGGACTTGTTCGAGAATTTGTTCGGGTTCGTCCTTCACAATCGCATAGGCTTCGACGTGATGGCCTTGTGCGTGTAGTAATTCTTGGATAAACTGGCCGCTGCGATCGCTTTGGTGAGTGCGGGTATCGCTTACAGTAATAACCGCACAGCCAACAGAACGCAATTGGCGATCGGGATGGGGAGACATTTTCTGAATGAGGGGCAATAAAGGAATAATGGTCAAAGAAGGAAAGAGTGAGGATAAAAGATATGAAATTCTCCTCTATCTTCCCTCTCTCCCTACTTCTGGCTACTTGTAAATCCCAGTCCATTTTCCTTAGCATAGCGTTCCATGAACCGCATAAAACGATCCCATTCTGCAGATGATTCCATGATTAACACCGCTTCCACTCCAGAGGCTTTCCCATTAATAAATTTAGCTTTAACTTCTCGCGTGACGATCTCCCCTTCTTCATCGACAAGATAACATCCTGTAATATCTTCGTTATAGTCTGGAGCAAGAATTTTGGGATTCTCAAAAAAAAATGTTGCCGTCCCACTATCTCCACTCTTGCCTCGCGTTACGCGCACATCGGGTA
Source organism: Spirulina sp. LEGE 11439 (assembly GCF_059821285.1). Classification (NCBI taxonomy): domain Bacteria; kingdom Bacillati; phylum Cyanobacteriota; class Cyanophyceae; order Spirulinales; family Spirulinaceae; genus Spirulina; species Spirulina sp. LEGE 11439. The sequence continues at coordinate 298,933 of NZ_JCAMRX010000001.1, read as the reverse complement.
CATCTTCTTCAACAATGCCTCGGGAAAATTGAATTTGAGCAGTCATTCCGGTTTGTCCTTAACATTTCGTAATTTTTCTTTAATGAAGTATAGCCCATTACGCTCCTCTTGCTCAATAACTAATGACCCATTATTCAATTAAACAAATGAACGCCAATCTTGAAGTCCTGCACAAAACCTTACTTGAATTACTGGTAAAATATGCTTATAAAGAGGGGGATTTTGTTCTCTCTTCCGGACAGCGCAGTAGTTATTACATTAATTGCAAACAAGTGAGCTTAAGAGCAGAAGGAGCCTTAGCGATCGGAAGACTTATCCTGTCCCAACTTCCAGAAGACACGCAAGCCGTGGCAGGATTAACCTTGGGTGCAGATCCCCTCGTAACTGCCGTTAGTGTCATCTCTGCATTAGAAAATGAACCCATTCCCGCTCTCATTATCCGCAAAGAAGCCAAAGGACACGGTACCAAGGCCTACATTGAAGGTCCGAATTTGACAACGGGTGCAAAAATTGTGGTTTTAGAGGATGTTGTCACCACAGGAAAATCAGCGATGTTAGCGGTGCAACGCTTGCGAGATGCAGGCTATATTGTGGAATGGGTTATCGCCTTAGTCGATCGCGAACAAGGAGGAGGGGAATTATACAAGTCAGCAGGATTAAAATTTAGCGCTCTTTTCTCCATTGAAGACCTAAAAAATAATTATGGTAAGTCATGAAAAAATAACTAACAACAAATAACCAATAACAAAATTTAATGATTAGTTATCTCAAAGGACAAGCGATCGCAGTCAGCAAAACTCTCAACAATCGCGTTATTTTAATTGTCGAAACTAACGGAATTGGCTATGAAATCCAAATTCCTTCCCGTTTGTCGCGACAACTTCCCATTGGGACGGAAGAGATGATGCAAGTTTTTACCCATCAACAAGTTCGGGAAGATAATCTCATTTTATATGGGTTTACTTCTGCCGCCGAACGAGATTTATTTCGTCAATTAATTGGAGTCAGTGGGATTGGCGCACAATTGGCGATCGCATTAATCGATACCCTTGGATTAACGGATCTGGTGCAGGCAATTGTGACAGAAAATGTTCGGACTTTGGCGAAAACGCCAGGTGTTGGCAAAAAAACGGCCGAACGCATTGCTTTAGAATTAAAAACAAAATTAGCACAATGGCGACAAGCGGCAGGAATTTCTCTTTCGCCATCCTCTGTCGGTCCTTCCGCAGAAATTCAAGAAGATGTCGAAATGACTCTCCTTGCATTAGGATATGAAAATGAGGAAATTCAACAAGCGTTATCTGTTTTGAGTGCAGACGCGCAATTGTTGAAAAATCCTGCTCCCGAGGAATGGATTCGGAGTGCGATCGCATGGTTGAGCCAATAAAATTTTCTCGTTCTAGAGAAATTTACCCATTTTTAATAGAGTCCCAATGCTGAATAAAATTGTCGTGACGTTGAAACAACAATTATTAGTTTTATTGATAGGCAGCACATCGATTCCTGTCTTAATTGTAGGACTTTATGGGCTATACTCTTCAACAACTGCTTTGTCAAAAGTAATTACAACAGAAGAACAAAATCGAGTTGCTGAACGCCGAGAAAAACTGGAAACTTTTTTAGAAGGAATTCGCGGTGATGTTTTATTTTTAAGTAAAGTTCCTCCCGTTCAGGGCATCATTCGTGCTGAAAATAATGCAGGAATTGATACCGAAAATACTTCAACATTAGAACAATGGGAAGATCGCCTCAATAATATTTTTTCTTCCAAACTAGAATCAAAACCCTACTATTTGAGTTTTCGGTATATTAATGAGAATGGAAATGAGCTAGTTCGGGTTGATTCAGAGGATAACAAAATTAAGATAATTCCGCAATCGCAATTACAAAATAAAGCAGATCGTCCCTATTTTCGGGATACCATAAAATTATCCGAACGAGATATTTATGCCAGTCCTGTTAATCTCAATCAAGAACGCGGCGTTATTGAATATCCTTACAAATTAGTGATTCGCTATGCGACCCCAATTTTCGATTCAGTGGGAAATCGTCAAGGATTAATTATTGCTAATATCTCGGCAAAACGTTTAATCGATTTTATTAAGAATGAAATTCGCGAAGAGAATACAGAAGTCCTCATCCTCAATCAAGATGGCTACTATATCTATCATCCTAATTCTAATAAAGAATGGGGTTTTGATGTAGATAATGATGATAACATTACTCAAGATTATCCTGAAGCAATTTCCAGCCAAATTTTAAATCGCGATCGCGGTTATCTCGATCGCGGAACGAAAAAATTAATTAGTTTTGATACGGTGATCCTCAATGAAGAAACGGGAGCCGCGTTAAAAATTATTTATCTCATTCCTAAAGCCATTGTTTTTCAATCCATTACTCATTATCGATGGTTTGCGAGTTTTGTGATTCTAATCTCTCTGGCGATCGCTTTATTAATTGGGGTTCGTAAAATTCAGGAATTAAGTGATTTTGTCAAACAGTTGAGCGATCGCGTTGTCATTGCCTGCCAAGAAATTGTGAACACAATGGTTAAACAAGAAAGAATCGTAACGGATCAATCAACTTCTACAAATCAAACCAAAACAATTATGGACGATTTGGGGATATTTTCACGTCAGTCAGAAGAACAAGCAAAATCCTCTGTTTTTTCAGCGCAAAGAGCGTTAGATATGACAGAAAGTGGCAATCATTCCGTTGAAGAAAATATTGTTACCATGTCTGAATTACGAGACAAAGTCAATGCGATCGCCCAACAAATTACAACTTTAAATCAACAAACCAATGAAATTGGCAAAATTTCGCAATTAGTATCTGAGATTGCTAATCAAACCAATCTTTTAGCATTAAATGCTTCTGTAGAAGCAGTTCATGCAGGAGAGTATGGCAAAGGTTTTTCTGTCGTTGCAGTGGAAATCCGCAAATTAGCCGACCAAAGTAAAGAATCTGCCGATCGCATTAATACGATTGTGATTAATATTAACAAGGAAATCAATTTAGCAGTTCGAGCAGTGAAAGAAGGCGATCGCACGGTAGAAGAAGGAGTAAAAATTGCGCGATCGACGGATATGGCTTTTAGTGAAGTAAAAAATGCCGTTAATGATGTCGTGTTAAACAATCAACAAATTGCCATGAATGTGCAACAACAAGTCGAAGCCATTCAAATCGCGATCGATGCGGTTGATGCGATCGATCGCGGGGTCCGAGAAACTGCAACAGGAGCCACTCAAACTCGACAGGAAACCGAGAAATTGAATCAAACGGCGATCGATCTCAAACAAATTGTTTAGTATGAGCGTGCAAATTATTTTTAGGGTTTTCTAGCACTAACCAGTGAATAATAACCGTAAGTTTGAACGATGAATATATCGACAAACCCAGCCTCTTGTAAAATTTGCTTGAGTTCTGCTGCACTATATTGCTTACCTTCAGTAACCCAAAAGAGACATATTGAAAATGAAGTTGCAATGAGAGGATTGTCTTTCGTATCCGCTAAGAGTATTTCATGTAGATAAATTCGACCTCCACTGGGTAAAGCTGCAAAACTTTGCTTAGCTAAGTGTAAGCATTTTTCCCATCCCCAGTCATGAAAAATATTACTCAATAAAACTGCATCATAACCCAAAGGAAAAGGTTCTTGGAAAAAATCTCCTATATATGTATCAATTCGGTCAGAAAGTCCAGCTTCTGTAATATACTCTTGGGCTATTTTGCATACTGTTGGTAATTCTAAAATAGTGCAGTGAATTTGAGAATAACGTCGAGCTAAAGCCAAACAAAACGCACCGGATCCTCCTCCAACATCAAGAAGACGTTGGACATCAGAAAAGTCAACTTTCCCAACAGCACCGATCGCCGGAGAAATGGTTTGACTGTGCATGTGTCCAGTAAAGGCTTTAGCTTGTTCTTTATCAATATCATGAGTTTCCCACACATCCTGTCGATCGTAAATGCTGGCGCGATCGTTCCGAAAAGCCTCTAAAAGAGAAGCATGAGAGAGAGGGTTATCTCGGATAAAATGAAGTATGCCTCCCCAATAGTAGGGGCTATGAGGGAGTAAAAAAGTTTGCGATACTGGAGTCAGATGGAATTTGCCATTAAGCTGCACGAGATAACCGAGTGATGTCAGGATTCCCAGAAGTCCTTCGGTAGCACGAGAGCCTAAAGATAAGTTTTCTTGTACCTCTCGTGCGGTTGCAGGTGCTTCATCTAATAGAGGAAAAATCCCGAGTTCGTCTGCAACAGTTAGTGAAGGAAAATGGAACATTGATAGCCATGTATCCCAAAGCAGTTTATCATCACAAGTTAATACATCTTGTTCTGGTTTTTGACCTAAGATAGACATCAAATTTCTTCCTCCTAAAAAGTAAGTATTCTGATAGAGTTAGCACTCGCTATCGCGAGAGGAGGGACAACCCTTTTTGCTCGATTGACTCCTTTGATAGTTTACCTCATGACGGAAACGCGATCGTAAGGGAATGATATTCTTTTCTTGTTTTGTGATAGTTGACTCATCGCGATTTATTCTGAACTATTTTTGTCTCTAAAATAGCTTGTAGGCATTCTCCAAATGATTGATGCGATCGCTATTTTAACAAATATCACTTTTCCCATTCAACCTTTAACCCCTTCGATATCTTCATCAATACGATCGTATAAATCTCGTAACTTTTGTAATGTCTCTTCGTTTGGCTGCCAAAAACCTCGACCATTTGCCTCTAACATACGTCCGACAACATTGCGAAAGGCTTCCGGGTTCGCTTCTTGCAGCCGTTTGGCCATCTCTGCATCTAACGCATAGGTATCTGCTGCTTGGTCGTACACCCATTCATCGGTAAAATCGGTAGTTCCGCCCCAACCCAATAACGCCGTCATGCGTTGAGAAATCTCGTAAGCACCGCCGCTTCCCTGATCTACCATCGCTTCTGCCCATTTCGGGTTTAATAGCTTGGTGCGGTATTCTAAACGTAACAGGTCTTCTAATTTGCGCGGGGTGGTATCTTTAGAGAAACTTTCGATAAAACTCGCGTTTACCTTCTTCCCACTGCGTTTCTCTGCGGCTTTTTTCAAAGCCCCCGTGTTGGCGTAATATTCCTGAATATCCGTTAAACCGTATTCTACTGAGTCGATTTCTTGGACGATGCGATCGCATTTTCCCAACAATTGCTGCAAAACTTCCGGCCTTGCTTGTCCCTTATCTTTGCGTCCGTAACTGAAAGCATTGCGTCCTTCCCATGTCTGCGCTAACTCGTCCCCCGAGTCCCAATTTCCATCCACAACGCGATCGTTTACTAAAGAGCCAAAATCTCCCGCAGGATTGGAAAATAAACGGGCAGAAGCATTTTCTACTCCTTGTTTTTGCAGTTCTAAAGCGTGTTTGCGAATGTAATTTTGTTCCTCAGATTCCTCTGCATTTGCTGCCCGTTGAAACAGGTCGTCTAACAATTCGATAATATTAACAAAACTATCGCGAAAAATGCCGGAAAGATTGCCCAAGATATCAATGCGAGGATGTCCGATTTCTGCGAGGGGTTTTAACTCATAGCGCACGATCCTTCCCGTCCCTTCCTTAACGGGTTCAGCCCCGACTAATTCCAGTAAAATTCCTAAAGATTCTCCCTTGGTTTTAATCACATCTAATCCCCATAACATCACGGCGACAGTTTCAGGATAAGTTCCCTTTTCTGCTAAATTTTGCTCGATAATTTTGCGAGCGATTTCTCGTCCTCGGGCATCGGCAGCAGGAGAGGGCATTCGATAGGGATCTAAAGCGTGAATATTCCGTCCAGTAGGCAGTACACCAACACCATCTCGTAATAAATCTCCTCCCGGTGCGGCTGGAATATATTCCCCATTTAACCCACGTAATAAGTTGTTTAATTCATCTTCTGTTTGCATGAGTAAATGGCGAATTTGTAAGGCTTCTTCTAGTTTTTGAGGGAATGCCTCTGGGAAGTTCATTTCTTGTTTGAGATGCCAATATTCGGCGGCTTTGAGAATGCGATCGCACTCCTCCCCCTTATAAATCGCTTGCATTGTCTCATCGGGAAAATAATCTTCGCCAAAATATGCCTCTAAATACGATCGCAGCGTTTCCAAAGAAGGATTTTCTCCCAAGGTATGCAAACCAGAAGAGAAGAGACGCTGTTCGACAATTTGTAAATACTCATACACCTTGACAAAATACACGTTCAATGCTTTTGTGCTGAACAATTTTGCATTTTCCATTGTAAAGGCAATGCCTAGTTTTTCTCCTTCTTCAAAAGGACAGTCGGCATCAATTCCCGAATCAATAATTTTTTGACAAATTGCCTCTTTAAGAAGCTGATTTTTATCAGGATCTTCTCGATATTCAGTAATTAATTCTCGTAATGTCATTAACTCTTTATACAATCCTGCTCGACCGTAAGGCGGTACATTATGAGAAATGAGAACGCCATATCCTCGACGCTTTGCTAATATCGACTCAGAGGGATTATTACAAGCATAAATATATAAATTTGGCAAGTTTCCCAACAAAATATCCGACCAAGAATAACCTGTATTTCCTAATGGCGATCCGGGCAACCATTCTACCGTCCCGTGCATCCCAAAGTGAATCACAGCAGAGGCTTGAAATTCATTTTGCAACCATTTATAAAAGGCAGCATATTGAGGATGAGGGGTTAAATCTTTTTCAAACATTAAACGCATAGGATCGCCAGAAATACCTAAAGGAGGTTGTACGCTGAGCCAAATATTCCCCAATTGTATGCCCCCCATGAGAAAGTCATCCCCAAAGGTTTTAATTCCTGTATCTTTGAGATTATTCCATTGTTTCTCAATTCGAGTAGTGAAGAGATAGCCCAACCATTGTTCTAGGGTTTTGATGTCGACTTTATGAGGAGTTTGCGTATTTTCATCTTCTTCTTTTATACGAGCGATTATTTCTTCTCCTTCTTCTGGCAACTCTCCCACATTATAACCTTGTTCTTGTAAAGATTGGAGTAGATTTAAAAGACTTTTAGGAACATTTAATAGAGCCGCCGTTCCCGTTGCACCATATCCCGGTGGAAAGTTGTAAAGTAGAATAGCAATTTTTCGGTTTTCTGGTGGAGTTTGTTTTAATTTAATCCAATTTTTTAATCTGCCAATTAAACGATTAACTCGTTCGGGGATGAGATAAATATCTTCACCGACCAATCCTCCCAAAGGAACGGTATCGATCGCACCGTCTAATTCCGGTAAGGCATAGAGAACAACACTTTGCAGTCCGCCGATCCCCTGTCGCGTCCAGGAGTAAATATCTTGAATAAGCAAAGGTGCGGCAACAATATAGGGAACATTTTTAGAAGTGAGAATACGCCGTGCAACTTCAATTTGCCGTCCCGCTTCCATCGATCCGGCGGGGCCACCTACGAGAGGAAAACCAATCGTAGACACAATCGTATCAACTTCTACTGCATCTTGAGAAAGAGTGGGATTATTCGGCTTATTTCGTCGTTCATCTGCTGTCGTCATCCAGTCTCTTACAGCAACGTGACCTTCAATCCCATTAATAAAAATAGGCAGGGGAATGAGTCCAGCTTGTTCAAATTTACGAATTAATTGCGGAATATAAGACTGTTGGCTAATAACGTGCTTTCTATATAATAAAATCCCAATAACTGGTAACTGGTGACTGTCTTGATGTGTGTTTTCTTGCGCCTTGCGCTGGCGTGAGTTCGTATCGCAGGTGACGAATAACTGGTGATGGTTAAGATACCAGTCTAAATACTCTCGTGGTGAGGTAAAATAATCGTTATAATCGGGGTGCAAAAGTCCCATATTTGGCGTTTCAATCGGGGCGGGAATTTCGCCAATTTTTAAATTGAGATATTTCTCTCCTAGCGTCCAAAATAGAGCGGCAACATTTTGTAATCCTCCGGCATTCCAATAGCCGTAAATAATCAGCCAGTTTCGCAAATCTTGAACTTTTTTGGCAGGAATGAATTTGAGGAGTTTCGGACCGATTTTGAGAAAACTAATATAGCCTGCGAGTTTATCTTCTTCTCGTCCGCTTGAGAATTTACTGAGGATAAATTTAATGGGTTTCGGCATTCCTTTGGGTTTATCTGCGATCGCAAATTTCCCCAATTTTGTCAAACTCATTAACTCCAAAGCAGACTCAAAAATGAGGCGAATGGGAATCTCTTGCACCCTTTCTCGCAACCACATCACTTGTTCGTAATCAAACAGGAGACTGGCGAAGAAAACATCGGCATTTTTGAGGGATGCTGTAACATTATCTGGTTGAGCGACCAGATCGCGATCGCTAAAAGTAAAGATTTCCAATTGAGGACACTGCGATCGTGCCAAATCAGCAGCTTTTCGGTACAAGTCCGCGTTAAAGGTTTCAAGCCCGGCAATTAAAACGATGCGTTTCATCTCCCCAACCCTGCCAACTTGCTTCCTTTTCATTGTAACCCTCTTTTGTCACGCTAGGCAGAGTATAATTAGGGCTATTTTTACAAATACGAGATATTTTATAATTCCTTTAATTTAGCATTTGCCAACTCTAGAAGTTCTTCTGCTTTTTTATAGCCACTCGTTCCGGGTTGAACTTTCTGTAAATTAACCACCCAGAGAAATCCCGTGCAGACCAATAAACCGATCGCACCAGATTTAATGAAACCGGAAATATTAGCAGAACGATTGGCGCGATCGGTAGTTTTTATGACTTTTTCGCTAAAGTTGGGAAACATATCTTGAACTGTTGCCCACAACTCTTCTTGGCTCACCAGAGAACCCGATTGTAATCTGAGTTTTTCCAACCGTTTGAGAACAATGCGATACTGGGTGTCACCCTGCGATCGCGTTGCACAGTGTTTGGCTTCTTCAGCGAGAATTTTAAAAGCGCGATTGTTGAGACGAGTCATTTCAGTGAACAGTTATCAGTGAACAGTTATCAGTGAACAGTTATCAGGATCTCCAGTTTAAAGCCTGAGGTATTATCAGACTATCCCTTTTAAAGGGGAAACAGGAAAACTCTTTTTGGGGTAAAAACTAGGATTTTGATGAAAGAAAATATTGGGGAAAGAGATCGCGAGATTCCGCAAGGTGCTTATATTCACATTCCTTTTTGTCGCCGTCGCTGCTATTATTGTGACTTTCCGGTTTCTGTAGTCGGCGATCGCCGTAATGGAACAAATTTTAACGCGATCGCAGAATATGTCAACATCTTGTGTCGCGAGATTGAAATAACGCCGAAAAGTAATCATAATCTCAAAACTATCTTTTTCGGAGGCGGTACACCCTCATTACTGTCTGTCCCACAACTCGCGCAAATTCTCGCCACTCTGGAGAGATATTTTGGCATTGCGATCGATGCAGAAATCTCGATGGAAGTGGATCCCGGGACATTTACCCGAGAACAAATTCAAGGCTATCGGGATTTGGGAATCACTCGTTTTAGTTTGGGAGTACAGGCATTTCAAGACGAACTCTTGCAACGATGCGGGCGATCGCACTCCGTCGAGGATATTTTTACCGCGATCGATCTCCTCCGTCAAGTTGGAGCAAGTAACCTCAGTTTAGACCTAATTTCTGGCTTACCCGAGCAAACCATCGAACAATGGCAATTTTCCCTCAATTCTGCTTGCGATCTCTCCCCAGAACACCTTTCCTGTTATGATTTAGTTCTCGAACCCGTCACCGCCTTTGGCAAACAATTTCAACCCGGTAAAAGTCCGCTTCCCAGCGATGAAAATGCCGCCAAAATGTATCGCATGGCACAGAAAACTTTAACACAAAACGGGTGGAATCATTACGAAATTTCTAATTATGGGCGATCGGTGTATCAGTGTCGCCACAACCGGATTTATTGGCAAAATCGCCCTTATTATGGCCTTGGCATGGGTGCCGCCAGCTATACGCAAAGTCAACGTTTTACTCGTCCGCGCACCCGCCGAGATTATTATACTTGGGTGCAAAATGGCGCTAAAATTGATAGTCCGAAAACATCGCCACGCGATCGCCTTCTCGAAACCCTCATGTTAGGATTGCGCTTGGCTGATGGCGTACAATTAGAGCAATTTACGCCAGAAGTAGCTCGCAGAATTGCGATCGCGATCGAACCCTACTATCACAAAAATTGGATTGTTTGTGCCAATGCTCAAAATCAACCTGTTTCTTTCCCCAACTATTTTGAGTCCTCCCATCGAGGAAAACTAAAATTAACCGATCCTGAAGGTTTCCTCTTTTCCAATACCATTTTAACCGCCTTATTCGAGCAATTTGATAATTATTGAGATTGATTATTCATTGTTCATTGTTCATTGTTCATTGAAATGCTTTCCTCCGAATTAGAACGAGAAATTTTTGAACTCCACGCTTGTAATTTTACACCCCGGCAAATTGCTCGGTACTTGGGGATGCGAGTTGCAGATGTTAAAAACGCGATCGCCACTCGAAGAGAAACAGAGACTTCCGACTTAAAAGGCGATCGCGAGCCTTTTCCTGTCGCCCATTGTTGGGTGAATCTTCATTGCGGAGAACGCCTTTTAGACGATTTGGGGCGAGATAAAGAAATATTGAGTGCTTTGGGATTGGTTATCGTTGCTCGCTTTCAAGATTACCATCGCTTGCTTGTTTGTACCTATCTCATCGATTATCTCTGTTTGGGCTTAAAAGATACAATGGGGGTCAGGATGGTCGATAAAAACCGCTACGGTTATTTTTTGCGAAGTTCCTTCCAGCCGTTTTCAGAAGGTTATCGAGAAATTAGTTTAGAAGAAGCCCAAGCGATCGTTCTCGGTTCCGTCTATTATGCTGCCCGTTTGGGATTTGAACCACATCCAAATTTTGAGACAACGCGGAACCATTTAGGAAACTGGGATACGATCGTCCCGCTTCAGTTTGGCTGCCAAGGTAAACCCCTCTATATTAATGGACCCTACGATAACACCAGACAAATTATCAAAAGTTTAGAGGCAAATGTCGGTCGGGGAAACTTTGATTATATTTTGGGAATCGGGTAAGATAGGAAACTGATTGTATTGATTTAATTTCAAGGAGCGATCGCAATGACTGAAGTAATGGACAAACAAACCCTCAAAGAACGTATTGAAACTGTTAAAGGCAAGCGTGAATTTTTGCTCAATTTACTCGAACAACCAGACTTAGGGACCTTGCGCCTCGATGTCAATCAAGCCTTAGAAGAACTAGATGAATTAATTGAAGAATCTACAGAAATTTTTCCTGCTTGAGTATAAATATGTAAACAATAGTTCATTGCTTCTCTAATTGTCACAAACTCAGTATGTTACCAATTATCAGGCTTCTTAATTATTCCACCTCTTTTATTGGAAAAAGAATGAGGATATTGAGCTTTTGATAATAAATTCAAAGGTAAATTTTTGTGGCGATCGACAATCTTTCGCCACTTAACTGCCGCACCTCTTTTCTCGTCTCGTGCGGGAATATAAACAACAATTTCCATTGTAGGAAATCTATTTTTCACAAATTGTAGTGCAGAAACGAGATCGGAATCTCCAGACACTCAAATAATGCGATCGCATTTTTCTGGATAAGCATCATCGAGTATGTGCAAAGTAATATTGACATCAGTTCTTTTTTCTTCTCGGCCTGAGTATTCTTTTGAACCACGGAATCTACAATCAGCTACTCCGCATTCAGATCCACTTGACAACTCACAGCAAACATAAATTATTTAAACGATGATAATTAAAACACCAGATTGGGTCAAAAATGCAGTTTTCTATCAAATTTTTCCCGATCGCTTTGCCAAAGGGAAAAATAGCGCCTCTCAACAAAAATTTAATCCTAGACTCGAGCCTTGGGATACAAAACCTACATTACAAGGCTATAAAGGAGGAGATCTATGGGGAGTTATCGAACGCCTCGACTATTTGCAAGATTTAGGCATTAACGCCCTCTATTTTACCCCCATTTTTCAATCCGCCAGCAATCATCGCTATCATCCCCACGACTACTATAAAATCGACCCCATGTTAGGTGGAAATGAAGCCTTTGCTGCCTTAAGAAAAGCGACTCGCGATCGCAATATAAAAATCGTCCTTGATGGCGTTTTCAATCATGCCAGTCGCGGCTTTTTCTTCTTTAGCGATATCCTCGAACACGGTCCCCATTCCCCGTGGTTGGATTGGTTTAAAATTGAAGACTGGCCGCTTTCTGCCTACGATGGCAGTATGCCAGCAAATTACAAAAGCTGGGTCGATAATCGCGCCTTACCTCAATTCAATCACGACAATCCCGACGTGCGAGAATATATCATGCAAATTGGGGAATATTGGCTAGAGCAAGGTATTGATGGCTGGCGTTTGGATGTACCGAATGAAGTAGAAACTCCCGGATTTTGGCAAGAATTTCGCGATCGCGTCAAAGCCATTAATCCCGAGGCTTATATCGTCGGTGAAATTTGGGTAGATGCCAAGCAATGGCTGGATGGGACGCAATTTGATGCCGTCATGAATTACTTATTTGCCGTCCCCACGATTGCGTTTACGGCTGGCGATCGCGTTAATGAGGAACTATTAAACAATCCCGAATATTATCCCGCCCCCGCGATCGATGCTGCCGAATATGCTCATAAAATCAAAGAATTATTTACCCTTTACGATTGGGAAATTCATCTCGCCCAACTCAATCTCCTCGACAGCCACGATACAGCACGATTATTGAGTATTGCTGGACAAGATATTGACAGCTTAAAACTAGCAACATTACTTTTATTTACCTTTCCAGGCGCACCTTGTATTTTTTATGGCGATGAAATTGGTTTATCGGGAGGTATCGATCCCGATAATCGCTGGGGTTTTCCCGATGAAAAAGATTGGCAGCAAGACTTATTAAAACTGCACAAAACTTTAATTGCTTTACGTCATCAATATCCGGCTTTGCGGACAGGAACTTATGAAATGATTTTTGCCGAAAAAATGGTTTATGGCTTTAAACGAACCTTGGAGAATTCCGAAATCTTGATTTTTGTGAATGCTGACATAGAACCCACTTTAGTTAACTTAAAACTTGAAAAAACAAACTATAATGTTATTTATGGTGCAGCAGCAATAAATCTAGCAGACAAGAATACTTCAGTCATTAATATTCCTTCTCGACAAGGCTGTATTTTAGCTTGAGGATGTACATTTAAAAATTCTTGAGGCATAGGTGAAAATCAAGAATGGAGAAGAGTACGAAAAAATACTGAGATAAAGTAATTGGTTCGACAAATACAACTTTGAGCAGGTATAAAAAAGAGTAAGAGTATCATAAAAAAACAACCGCAATAAACTCATGAAGTATTCTTGCATTCCTCGCAGACTGGTATTGTTCGCGATCGCTCTCCTAACTTGTTTCTTTGTGGCTTGTAATTCTGCGCCCAAACAACCTTTAAAAGTCGGTATGGGTGTTTGGACGGGATACGAGCCTCTTTATTTAGCTCGCGATTTAGGCTATTTTAATGACGCTCCGATTCAGATTATTGAATATTCTGGTGTTGCCGAGATGCGACGAGCATTTGATAATGGTGGCATACAAGTCCTCGCTTCAACGTTGGATACTACTCTACTGCGTGCAGAACGAAATAGCGATATTCGAACATGGCTGCTATTAGATACTTCTAATGGTGGGGATGCGCTAGTGGGACAACCTGATATTAAAAATATTCAAGATTTGGAAGGTCGTACTGTTGGCTTAACCCCCGAGGCTCTCTCTCTACTTGTTTTTACGCGCGCATTGCAAAGTGTAAATTTACCCCTTGATGCCGTTAAACAAGTTTCGCTGGATGGTATCGAACAAGAAACAGCTTTTACTAACAAAGAAATAGATGCTACCGTGACTTACGATCCAGCCCTTTCCCAGTTCCTCAAACAAGGAGGGAACTTACTTTTCGATACTCGTCAAATGCCTGGAGAAGTCATCGATCTGCTCATCAGCTATCAAGACACACAAGATAAATTCTCTCAAGAATTACAAACTTTAGCAGCCGGTTGGTTTAAAGCTTTACAATATATTCAAGAAAACCCCGATGATGCGATACAACGGATGGCAGAGCGTCAAGGTATTAGCAAAGAAGAATTTTCTCAATCTTTGCAAGGGTTGAGCTTTTTCGATTTAGAGAAAAATAAAGCCTTACTCTCTGGTAAAAATCCGGAATTGTATGAGGGAGCTAAACGATTAAGCACTTTCCTTATCGAGCAAAAATCACTTAAGCAAGAAGTCGATTTGGAAAAATTATTTGACAATCGCTTTATTGAGGCAATTGACCCATCTTAAGATCTCAATAAATTTTTCGTATCATGAAAGAATATCTAGCTTTCTGTTGTTTATGAATCGCTTCCCTTTTCCTCTGCGGTTTTCGATTCCTGTCATTCTGTTCCTTTTTGCTCTGGTATTTAGTACCGTGTTTTTTCAGAGGGAAACCTTCCTCGCTCGGAAACGAGTGGAAGCCGATATGACACGACGCGCTATTTTTGCAGGCAATCAAACCGTGGGTTTATTGGAATATCTTCATCACAATCAAAATGAGCGAGGGGTAGATTTACTCATCGATCAATTGGGAGGTGCACCCAATATTAATATTGCTTTAATTCTCGACGAAAAAGATCGCGTTTTATGGTCAACTCAGAGGAAATTAAACGATCTCCCTCTCGAAAAAACCCCGATTTCTTCTTTTCAAGAAAACTTGAACGCGGTTCGCCAGCAAGTCGGAGCGCAAGCCCAATCTTTGGAAGCTCTAGACACGCTGTGGGTGTTTCATCCTATTGGGTTAGAGTTTAAAGTGGGTAGAAGTTTTCCCGATCGCGTCGGGATTTTAGCGATTGAATACGATTTAAGCATCGCCCGAGGAACAGCTTATCAAGATGCTGCAATGCGATCGCTGGCTTATGGCGCTGCGATCGCTATTTTGGGAACATTACTCTGGTTTTTCTTCGATAGAACCGTAACCAGGCGAGCCTCGCATTTGGTGGAAACCAGTAAATTATTAGCCCGAGACAATTTGGCAGTTCGAGCCAATTTACAAGGCTCAGACGAATTGTCTCGTATTGCAGTTGCTTTTAACCTAATGGCTGAGGAAATCCAGAAAAATCACGATGCCTTAGAACAAACCCTCAGAGAACTCAAACAAACGCAATCGCAATTGATCCAAGCCGAAAAAATGTCAGGTTTAGGACAAATGGTAGCCGGAGTTGCTCACGAAATTAATAATCCCATCAATTTTATTTATGGTAATATTCCTCATGTCGATCGATACACGCAAGATTTGTTAGAACTTGTTCATGAATATCAAAAATTTTGTTCCAATCCTATTCCAGAAATTGAAGATAAATTAGAAGAAATAGACTTTGAATTTCTTCTTGCTGATTTGCCTAAACTTCTCAGTTCAATCCGAAAGGGGGCCAGTCGCGTTAAAGAAATTGTTGTCGGATTGCGAACATTTTCTCGTTTAGATGAATCTCAAAATAAAATCGTCGATATTCATCAAAATCTTGATAGCACAATTTTGATTTTGCAACATCGCTTGCAAGCGAATAAAAATATTCCAGAAATTAAAATCGTTAAATCCTATCATGATTTGCCCCAGATTGAATGTTATGCCGGACAATTAAATCAAGTTTTTTTTAATATTTTAAGTAATAGTATTGATGCTCTCATTGAAATCGCACGAGATAATCAAGAATTTCAACATCCAATCATTTCAATTCACACAAAACCACTGAACAATAATCAGATTGAGATTGCAATTACGGACAATGGGCAAGGTATCGATCCAAAAATCAAAAAGAATATTTTCGATCCTTTTTTTACAACAAAACCTATCGGTAGTGGAACCGGTTTAGGACTTTCGATCGCTTATCAAATTATTGTCGATAAGCACAAAGGAACTTTGACTTGTCATTCAGAACCGGGAGCAGGAACAAAATTTATTATGGCAATTCCCAAAAGACTTTCCTCACTACAACAAGAAGCTGAAGTGACTCATAACAACTCAAATTAAAAATGTTCAAACTTTGACGATCGCGAATGCCTCTCGCTTTGACACAATACGAAGAGTGAAGGATGCAATTCTTATTTTCTCCTATTATCGTACATGTTTGAGAGGCATTCCCTCTAAAGTTCCTCAATCATCCATTTGCCACGGCTCGATAATATTATTTTCATCTAGGATTCTTTTGGGGCGTAAAATCACCGCAATTTGCCCTAAAATTTCGCGATCGGGGGCTTCAGGAAACCACTGAATTTCCAATTCGTCATGGTTATTCACGAGAAAGTAGGAATTTGAGTTCCATTGACGCGATCCGCGATCGACGACGATCGCAACAGCTTCAGACTTGCCCGAGGGAGAATTGGGCAATTCATCGCTTTTACCTAAAATAGCAACGGGATCTTTGGCTTTTAAAATTGCCTGCCATCCCGGTACGGGAATAAAAGCGATCGGACTCACAGATCTCACCATGCGAAAGGGTTCGATTTCCTCAATGGGGGCAACGGCTTCTAAATCTGCTAATTTGAGCGGGAGTGTACCGGCAATCGGGATAATGCGAGATAAATGTTCCTCCAGTTCCAACCGATAAATCGGCAATAAAGGAGCGCGTTTTGTCGGCACGATCGTGAAATCGCTCAAAAGTCTTTCAATTTGTTCTCGTGCCGTCCCAGAATGAGCAAACTTTAATCCCCGGGCAATGAGACGCGATCGCTCTTGCAAATCTTTTTTTCCCCTTGCTGTTTTCCAACATTGATAGGCGACAGCATCTCCCGCCGCTAGGGTAAAGCCTTCTGGCGGTGTAGAATAGCGAGAGAAATTTTTCATCGCCCTTGCCACTTCATGGGCATCATCCACATCGAGACGCTTTTCCATCGCTAACTCTGCGGCGGCAAAGCGCTGTTTTTGGTTGAGAATGCGAAATTCATAGAGAACATCGCTGCGAGGACCGTGAAAGTAATTTTGCACGGCTTCGGAAGCCCCTTCGCTGCGAATGCTCTCGAAAACTTGCGCCGCAACAATCGTTAAATTTTGGTATTTCCCCTCAATCCCTGTTTTCTCAAAAATGGTGGCGGGAGAATAACCGGCTTTTTGTAACTGCTGACAAATTTTCCCCCAATTTACCCAAGTCCCTTCTTTGCGCCGCAGCCGTAAAAATAAAGCTGTCGCTTCATCTTCAGTGAGTTGATTCGAGATAGGCAGTCGATCGTCATTCATTGATAATTGCTCATTACTCATTGTTCATTGACCAAGGACACCCCTTGCGCGTCGAGTTGCTCTCGCGCGAGATCGAAAATAATATCAACGCGGAAGTTATTGACCAAGTTCGTCAAATTTGCTTTTAACGTTCCTTGGTTTGCGGGGATTTGTTCGATTAACTCCAACAAAAGTTCATTATCCACAGAAAGGGCCGCATCGTATAAACTTTCTAGCCATTCTAAGGACATGGCTTGCAAATCTTTTGATTCCAATGCCTGCATTTCTGATTCACCATCGGTTTCTACCGTCGTCTCGTCTTCTTCGTATTGGTAGCAAACCCCTAAATGTTCGGATAATTTTTCTAACAACTTGTCTTTGCGAAATGGCTTAGTGACAAAATCATTGCCTCCTGCATCGAGTAGTTTTTGCCGATCTTCAATCAAAGCACTGGCAGTGAGGGCAATAATGGGAATTGAGATAGAATCTTGATTGATTTCCTCTCTTTCTTTGCGGCGAATTTGTTCGATCGCTTCATAACCGCTCATCACGGGCATCTGAATATCCATTAAAATTAAATCCGGCTGGCAGTTTTCCCACTGGGCGATCGCTTCTTGGCCATTGGCCGCCTCGCAAACCTCAAAACCCAAAGGTTCGAGAATACCCGTTAAAAGCTGGCGATTTACCACCACATCTTCCACTACCAAAATCCGATACACGGGTCGATCGTCCGGTAAAACCAAACCGACAATGTGACGGCGATCGTCAATAGCGGCGCTCTCTGTTGCTGTCCCGACTCGCACTTTAATATCGAATGTAAACGTAGACCCTCGCCCTAATTCCGTATCAATCGCAATATCGCCCCCCATCAAACGCACAAACTCCCGACTGATAGAAAGCCCCAAACCCGTTCCTTCCATAGACTGGCGACCGATTCGAGTTTGCATGAAGGGTTCAAACAGGGTTACCAATTCGGCTTCATCAATGCCAGGTCCCGTATCTTCTACCGAAAATACGAGGATATGTTCGCTCTTGTCCTCTGTATTACCTGCGGTTGCTCCATTATGGCTCAGAGATGCCCGCACGATCGCCCCTCCGGATTCGGTAAACTTAATCGCATTGCCCACCAAATTCGTCAGAACCTGTCGCAATTTTCCCTCATCGATTTCCACATACTCCGGGAGATCCGGGGAACGTTCAAAGGAAAGCGTTAATTTTTTCCCTCTCGCCTTTAATTGCAGCATCTCGTTAAGAGAATCCAGCAGGCGATGTAAATTGCAGGCTCCCTCATTAAGGGTAATGCGCCCCGCTTCAATCTTGGAAACCGAGAGAATATCGTTAATCAGCGTTAGCAAATGTTCGCCGCTACGGTTGATAATAGCAAGGCTTTCGCGCTGTTCTGCCGTGAGAGCATCATTGCCGGCGAGTAATTGCGAGAATCCCAAAATGGCATTGAGAGGGGTTCGCAATTCGTGACTCATACTGGCGAGGAAGGTACTTTTCGCGCGGTTGGCAGCTTCGGCAGCATCCTTGGCAGTTTTCAACGCCGTTTCTGCTTTTTTGCGATCGCTAATATCCCGCACGATCGCCAGCACCTCATTATCTCCACTCACCACAATTCTTGCTTCCACATAGCCCTCTTCGCCATCTTGAAGCAGGGGAAATTCAAAAACTTGTAAATCCCCCGTTTCTAAAGCGCGATGTAAATAATTCAAATAATTGCCCGCCAGTTCCGAGGGCAAGAACTTATCCACAGGAGAACCGATTGCATTGGATCCCATTTTCAGAATATTGGCATTATCCGGAGCGATCGCATTTAAGCACACTCCCTCTTGGTTCATCTGCAAGAGTAAATCGGGAATTGCCTTCAAGATGGCGCGGTTGGTGGCTTCACTTTTATCCAGTTCCTTCGTCGTCCGTACCACCCGAGTTTCCAAAAGTCGGTTGTAGTCCGCCCATAACTTCTCAATGCGCTTGCGTTCGGTAATATCTTGAAATGCCGCGATCGCGTAGACCAGCTCGCCAGCTTCATCATAAATGGGAGTAGCCGAAATTTCCAGAGGAATCGTTTGTTGACCCCGACGCAACTCAGCATCATCTACGGTCATGCTTTCTCCCTCTAAAGCCCGCATTAAAGGATGGCGCTCCTCGGGATAACTTTCTTGAGTTTGGGTGGCATAAATTTCCTTGAGACTTTGTAGATGACGCACCTCCATCTCCTTCTCGGTTTCCCCGTCGCCGAGGGCAGTTGCCGTCCCTAAAATCTGTTTGGCCGCATTATTGGTATAGTAGGCTTCTCCCTTGGCATCGACGACAAAAACTCCCACGGGAACCGCCTCGAGAACCTGAATCAAACGACGTTCGCTTTCGCGCAAAGCCTTTTGTCTGGATAATTCTTCTCGAGCTTCTTCTGCCCGTTGCTTTTCTTGAATTCCTTCCTTCAGTTGGCTGACATGATCTAACGTTTTGTTAATGGTAATTTCAAGGTCTTCAAAATTAATCGGCTTGGTTAAAAAATCAAAAGCTCCTCGATTCATCGCCGTTCTAATATTCGTCAGATCGCCGTAAGCCGAAATAATCACGGTTTTGAGAGTTGGGCGCTTGAGTTGGGCGACTCGTTCCAATAACGTCAGCCCATCCATTTTCGGCATATTAATATCGCTGAGGATCGCATCAATGTCCGGTTCGGCTGCCAATGTTTCGAGGGCTTCTATGCCATTATTGGCAAACGCAAACTCGAGTTCCCCTTGGCGAATGCGCTTCCTGAATGCCTTGCGGATCAGAAGTTGCATGGTTGGTTCGTCATCTACCACCAAGATTTTCGCTGGCATTGATCCTTGTCTCCCTGTTTGCTGTTCGTCTTATCAAAATGGAAAGCGATGTTCTCTTTGTTGGGGTATCACCCTCTAATTATCGTGCCTTTATTGTCAATGGTATTCAATTTCATCCTAGAAGAGAATAAAGTAAAGAAAAATAGGGATTCTCGGTAATACAAAGCACAAAGAATCTCGAACGCAGGAAAGTTTCTTCGCAAGCATTTTTTCATGAGGGCAGTTAATGATTGTTATGGTATAAGTATGACGCGATCCAAAGCATTAGGGAATGAAAAATCAAGATTTGTTTTTCATCTTAAATTCTTCCGGAAAAAATTAGCAAACTTAGTAGATTTGTCTGGCAGGTTTTTTTCTCATTTCTGCTAAATTTAAGGTATATCTATCTAGATGGAGTCCATCCATGAAGACTTATCTCGCAAAAACACTGGCTGTCTTGACTGTTTTGGCAACTGCAACCGTAACCGTAGTTGGCGGAGTCAGAAGCACGATCGCCGCGCCCTTTAACCCCAACAATCTGCCCGATCACGGAGCTCCCGAATCTACGGCAGGGGGCGGTACCCGGGGTTGTCCGGCTGTCAATAACCAGACCAAATCTGCCAGTGCTGGCAAATTGACGGTATTAACGCCAGAAAACCTCAAGTTGGCAAGCAATCAAGTGGTCATGTCCTTAACGGTACAGCCCCATCCCGAGTTTTTCTGGTACGTTCCGGAAACAACGGCACAAGAAATTGAATTCGCTTTGAGCGATGAGAACGGCAATCCCATTTACCAAACTCGTTTGGCTGTCCCGGAAACCGAGGGGATTATGAGCGTCAGCTTGCCCCAAGAGGAAGGGTACGCCCTTCAAGAAGGCAGTCGTTACTATTGGGTTGTTTCTCTGATCTGCGATCGCAGTGCCGATCCGTTAGCCGCAACGGGCTACCCTTATGCCGATGGCTGGATCGAACGCCTCGCTGACAATAGCGACCGTGCCAGACAGGTTGCACAAAGTCAAGATCACCACGATTACGCCACCGCCGGAATTTGGCAAGAAGCCTTAGCTTATTTGGCTCGCCAACGTCGTGCCAACCCAGACAATAGCGCGATCGCTCGAGATTGGCAAGAATTCTTAGAATCTGTCGATCTCGGCCAATTTGCTCATGTTGAATTTGTCAGTTCGCAACCCCTCAATCGCGTTACCGCCGACTCTTTCGTTCAATAAGCGTTCTGAGGAGAAAAAAGGTGCATCGAACCATTTCTGGCTTGTCTCCCGTATCAATCGTCATTACTGGTCGGGGTTTACCTTAATTGGCTCTCCTTGGTAGCTTTTGAGGCCAGATCCATGCTCAAAATTGTGCGGTTGAACCCATTTACTCGTTCGTAAGCAAAGCGATCGACGCTTTCCATGGCCAAAAAGATCCCCAAACCGCCGATCGGCCGCAGTTCGGGGGGTTGCTCTACGGATTGCAGGGCGAGGGCTTGGATGTGTTGGGGATTGTACGTCATGCCCGTATCCTCGACGCAAATGGTCAGACATCCTTCCTCAATACAAGCGACAAGATGTAATTGTCCCTCGAGTCCCGCTTCTCCATAACCGTGAACGATAATATTCGTCGTCACTTCATCCACCGCCAGCCGTAAATTATAGGCTGCTTGGCGATCGAGTCCCGCACTGTCCGCCGCCGCTTTAACATAGCAGGCGATCGCTTCGAGGGCATCCAAGGTTCCCGTAACGGTTAATGTTTTCATTCTCTCTCCTTGCGACGCACTGCAATTGCGGTCATGTCGTCAAACTGTTCGGCACCGATCGCGTGTTCCATAACGCGATTGGCAATGTCTTGGAGTAAACCCTGTGCGGAGGATATGCCCGCTTGGAAAACCGCTTGCAATCTTTTGTAAGAAAAAAAGCGATCGTCGGCGGCCCGCGCTTCGGTAATGCCATCGGTATATCCCAACAAGACCTCACCGAAATCTAAATAGGTTTGGCGCACGCGATACGTCATCCCCGGTAGGATGCCCAAAGCCGGCCCCGTTGCTTTGAGTTCTTCACAGACATTGCCCTCGCGATCGAGAATTAAGGGGGGTTCGTGACCGCAATTAATATAGGTTAGCGTTCCCAGATCGGGGTCTAGAACACCAAAAAAGAGAGTGGCAAACATTCCCAAATCTCCATGATTGATAGCAATATAGTCATTGGTGAGGCGAATGGCTCTGAGGGCGTTAAGATGGGCGGGGCTTGCGGATTCGCCAAAATTGCCCGATAGGGGCAGGCCATCATCGTCGAACTCTGTCGGTTCTACAAATAAACTGGCTGTTAAGTCGCTGCGAAAGCTCAATCCTTCTAAACTGGTTTGTCCGGAGAAAATGCGAATTAAACTGCGGAATAAGCCCATAAATAAGGCAGCCCCGACCCCTTTATCGCAAACATCGGCAATAATTAAACCGGCCTGTTCTCCCGGTAAGGCAAAAATATCGTAAAAATCTCCAGACATTTGACGCGCGGGTTGAAAAAAGGCAGAAATTTCCCATCCCGGCCATTGCGGAATGCGCTCGGGCAGAAAGTTAATTTGAATATTGCGTCCTTTTTCGAGTTCTGCGTTTAAGGTATCAGTGTAATGCTGCAATTGGCCGTACAGTTGGGCATTTTCTAAAACCATCCCCAGTTGATCCCCCATCGCTTGCATGAGGCTGACCTCATCAAAGCCAAAATGATTGGGTTGGGAGTGCAAGAGGGTTAACAGGCCAAACAGTCCGTCTCGCCTGAGAATGGGGATGCCCAGCGCCGATCGCGCCACATAAGGCTGTTGGGGAAATTGTAGCCAACGCTCGTCCTCCCGCGTATCTGCGATCAAGCCAATTTTACGGTGTTGGCAAACCCACCCGGCCAAACCTTTATCGAGAATATTTTGATAAATGCGAAATCGTCCGTCGGGATCGGCATCCTCGCGAGTGAGAATGGCATCTTGGATTTGACCCGAGGAGTCGATGAGGAAGAGACTGCCTTTTTCTGCTCCAGTCATTTCTGCGGAAATGTCTAGGGTTTGCCGGAGGAATTGAGGGAGTAATTCGGTTTGAGAAGGGGAACGAGCGATCGCGATAAATCCTTCGAGTAATTTGCGTTGTGCCTCAAAAGCGGCTTTTTCCATAGCCATTTCGGCCACTTGCTGCCGCAGTCGTCGCAGTTCTCGGTGAAGTTCGGATTGTCTTTCGTCCTCTGTCATGCTGGCATCGCGATCGGGGGGGCGATCCTATTTTCTCCTTCTAGCGTAAAAGTTCCAACCCGATCTCTTGGGTTTCGCAGGTGGTAAAAAAGTTTAAAAACCCAGTAACGGACATCGTGCGGTAGATTTCTTGCGCTAACCCGACGAGAACCAATTGGCCGTCTTTGGCGCTGGCTTGTCGGTAGAGAGACAGTAACATTCGCAGTCCCGCACTGGACATATAGGGAACTTCGCTCATGTTGAGCAGAATTTTACTTTGGGGAAGTGCTAGAGGTAAGACTTGCTGCTGTACCTCGGGCGCGGTATTGGCATCGACTTCCCCGATCAGTTCGACGACGGTGATATCGCCAACTGTCTTGACGTTGATGTTCATAACTTTCATGGTCGGTTACCGGGATGTAAGGAACAGAAGGTCGTGCAGTCTCAGAAAACGTTGCACCCTTAATATCGGACTACAGCCTTCAAGGTCGGGTTTCCCTTCTCTTGATTTAATCTTGGCATTATATTCGAGTTCATGTTAATGAAAAACTATGCTAAAGTTGCGACCGTTCATATTCTCTATCGATCGCGATCGCTCTAGCATGTTAAAACTTGCTCGTTTATTCTGACCGAATCCTATCGCGGCGATCGCCCCCTAAACCCTTATTTTTATCGGGTCTCTCTATGTTATAGGAGAGTGAGAGCTAATTATCTATCCGAAAGATAATGAGCGGGGGCATTCACTACAGAATATCTTCAGATTTGACTTGATTCCAATCCATCCTTTCTGTGCTTCAAGAATATTACAAGAAGCCCTTCGATCTTTCTCTGCTTTTTGCTTTTAATCTGAAGCAAATGTCTGAATGGATGCGTGTGATGCTATACTGAAAGAAAGTTAAAAGTCAATCATGCCTCTCGATTTTATTATTCTCATTGCTGCTGTTATTGTAACATGGTTAATATTCACGTGGTTGATTAAAATTGTCAAAGTCAGCATTAAAACAGCGCTTTCAATTGCTGCGATCGTTCTTATCTTACAACTCATTTTCGGGATCGGTCCGAGAGACTTATGGGAACAAGTTTTGCAAATTCCCGAAATGCTTCAGGATACATCACGCTAAACGCAAAACAAATTGTTCAACAATAAGAGTTTCCTTTTTCGAGTATTTGCTAAAGTATAGACGTTTTTTCTTTCGGGATTTATCATTCGTCCAATGAATTTCGTCCAATGAATGTGGAGCAGCAACCCTTATCTCAAACTGAGTTAACCCCAGAAGAGAATGTTAAAAGCACTCGAGTGGCTCTGAAAAAAGGGCAACTGAAAAGAGCGATTTTTCATCTCAGTTCTGCTTTGAGTACCGAGCCGCAAAATTCTGATTGGCTCGCTCTCCTGCAGCAAATTATCGCAAGAGCAGAAGACCCTTTTCAACTCGTTCCCATTAAACAAGATATTTATTTTGCATTGTTGGCGGTGCGAGCTTATATTTTAGCCTATCGCAGTCATTATAACGAAGCGATTTATTGGCTCTCTCAGGTGTTGCAAGTTCTCCCAGAACCGATTTATTTACCTTGGGTTGCCGATTGGCTTTCCCTTCCCGAAGTGGCGACTTCTCTAACATCAGAAACTCGCACACTTTTTTTGCAAACTTTGCTGGCAAAGTTTCCGGGCGATCGCATTGAAAACGAAAATTTTCGCGAACCTCTCGATCGCATTCTTGTTACTCTCTCTCAGTTGCGTCAGGTTATCCCGGACGATGAAATGCTGGCTTTTTCCCATATTGCCTTATTGCGGAAATTGGGTTATTTAGAAGAAGCCTTAGAACTGGCTCGAGATAATTATAAGATGCTTCCTTGTTGGAAAACGGCGGTGAGTTTGGCGTTAGTTTATCGCAGCCGAGAGGAGAGCGATCGCGCGATCGTCGCCTATCAAAAGGCGATCGAGTACGATGCGAACGATCTCAGCGCTCTCCTCGATTTAGCAGATCTGTTTTGCGATACGGGCCAATTTGCCAAGGGCGTTACTTATTATCAAAAAGTTCTCGATCGCGAACCAGAACACCCTTGGGCAAAACCTTATTTTCTTTATTATCAATTTTTTCAACAACAGGATCTCATTTGGAAAGAGCACTTACAAATTTATGTCAGCGAATGCCCCGATAATGTTAATGCAGCAAATTTATATAATCACCTTGAATTCTTAACTTCTCCTTATCTCGGTTATTTGCCCGAGCCAAATGATGCAACCATAAATATTCTCCTTGCTTGTGCAGACAATCCCGAAAAAGGCGCTCTAGAAGCCTTAACATTAACTTCCCTAGAAGCGCCGAGTTCGCGCTTGGCATTGCAATGGTACGCGCGAGAAAAATTTGCATTAGAAAAGATAACTGTCAAGATTATAGCGCTACAAAATCCCGATCCGCGCCAGCCTCGTATTCCTGTTGACTATCTTTTGTGGCGCTATGAAGGGAGCGATCCTTATCCTAATGTTAATCCTCCACAAGAAGATGTTGCCAATGCGATCGCTGCTTTAGCCGTGCAACCTTATCATTTAAGTCATTGGTGTCAAAATGCCCGCCAAATTGCAATTTCTTTAGGCAAAGAACACCTCGACTCTTTCTTGGGTATCATGGTTCATCCTCCTCAAAATCCCCCAGATATTCCCTTCTGGATATGGCTGCATCGCCTTCAAGTTGCAGCAGCTTTGACGATCGCCTATCTCGATGAAGGGTGGCAAAATTCTCTCAGAAAGAAAGTTTTATTCGACCTTGCACGGGGTCCGATGGATTGGACAGCAGAAGCGGCAATTATTGCTTTAATGCAGCTTGCTTTAGAAGTTGAAGAAGCAACAAAGGATATTATTCCGCTCTTTCAAGAACTATTAGAAAATGTTCCTTCTCCCGGTTATTGTCCTTATTTATATGGGTTGATTGAATGCAGTTTATATTTACCGTTTATCGATGCTGAATTTCGCCAAATTTTAGAACGAGAAAAAGCAATTCTCGCTTCTCAATGATGGTATACTAGCGAGGCTGTATTGTAATTTTAGGGCGAACCGCCATCTGCGCGATCGCCTGCTTGGGATTAGATAATGATAGAACGCTATACTCTGCCTGAAATGGGCAAATTTTGGACGGATACCTACAAAATGCAAATGTGGCTGCAAGTGGAAATTGCCGTTTGCGAAGCCCAAGCAGAATTGGGCTATATTCCCGTAGAAGCCGTCGAAGAAATTAAAACTAAAGCCAATTTTGATTGCGATCGCGTCTTAGAAATTGAAGCGGAAGTGCGTCACGATGTCATTGCTTTTCTCACGAATGTTAACGAATATGTGGGAGATGCCGGACGTTACATTCATGTTGGTTTAACCAGTTCCGATGTATTAGATACAGGCTTAGCCCTGCAAATGGTATCCAGTTTGGGGCTTATTCTCGAGAAAGTTGAAGAATTCATCCAAGCCTTGCGCTATCAGGCACAACAGCACCGCCAGACGATCATGGTGGGGCGTTCTCACGGCATCCATGCAGAACCGATTACGTTTGGGTTTAAATTAGCAGGATGGTTAGCAGAGATGCTGAGAAACCGCGATCGCCTCGTGCGCTTGCGAGAGGATATCGCCGTCGGAAAAGTTTCCGGTGCCGTGGGAACCTATGCCAATGTGGATCCGCGTATTGAAGCGATCGCCTGTCAAAAATTGCAACTGACCCCTGATTGTGCTTCTACCCAAGTGATTTCCCGCGATCGCCATGCAGAATTCCTACAACAACTTGCCCTCCTTGCCGCTTCCATCGAACGCTTTGCGGTGGAAATCCGCAATTTGCAGCGTACTGATGTGCTGGAAGTGGAAGAGTATTTTTCTAAGGGACAGAAAGGCTCGTCAGCCATGCCTCACAAACGCAACCCAATTAAATCGGAACGACTGACGGGAATGGCGCGAATTTTACGAGGAAATGCGATCGCGGCCTTAGAAAATGTCGCCTTGTGGCACGAACGAGATATTTCTCACAGTTCCGTGGAACGAGTCATCCTGCCAGACAGTTGTATTTTAGTCCATTTTATGCTCAGGGATATTACCAATTTAGTCAAAAATCTTTTGGTTTACCCCGACAATATGCAGCGAAATATGAATGTTTACGGGGGGGTTATTTTCAGCCAGCGCGTACTTTTAGCCCTCGTTGATAAAGGGATGGCACGAGAAGAAGCGTATGCCGTGGTTCAGTCTTGCGCCCATACTGCTTGGAACGTTCCCGAGGGAAATTTCCGCCAACTCGTAGACGAAAATGCCACAATTTCCCAACATTTGTCCTCAGTCGAAATTGCCGCTTGTTTCGATCCCCAACACCATTTGCAAAACTTAGATCGGGTATTTCAGCGTTTGAATATCTAAAATGTGCGATCGCCAGTCTTCGAAGTGTGGAAAAGTTGGCCCGAACCCAGACTGTATTCAACAATTGCATTGATAAATACCACATTCGAGAAATTCCGAGGCTACAATTGACTATTGGGAAACTTTATCGGTCATACTCATATCAGTAATGAGATGCCCTCAAAGTACCCCGTAGCGATCGCGACAGATATACAGAATGATGACCAAAATCGTTCCTTGCTTCCAGCCTCACAAGGCTCAAACTTCCTGCACTGGCATTCAAGATTTCTCATTTGGGTTACGCGGAAAATTCAACATTATTCATTCCCTCGGTTGGGCGATCGCGATCTGGGGAATCGCGGCGATCCCCGGAATAGCCGCCGATCGCCTGCTGTTGCGCTTTGGACCCCTCGAAAAAACCATTGAAGTCGAAGAGATTGAAAATTTTGTCGATACGGGACAAATTCCCGAATCTTTGCAATTTTTATCAGTCCTTCTCACCCCTCAGTTGCAAAATATTTTAGCCAGTCGCTTGAATATCGACCCAGAAATTGTCGATTCCTTTCTCGACGAACTCCTCAATACCCCCGATGGCAAATGGTTGATGGAAGAACTCCAGAAAGCAATTCCCAACAGTAGCGTTGTCGAATTGAGAGCCGCATTATATTTAACCCTGCAACAAGTTGATGGGGTCAGCGTCACGGGCTTTTTACGCGCCTATCCTCAAGAAACTCTCGTTATTGATGCCAGTGCGGCGGTGAAGATTGCCTTGCAACTCAACGCGTCTAACTTACAAAGTCAGGCTTTAAGTCCCGTTTTAAAGCGAGAACTCGCCATTGCCCCCGAGGAGGTTGCCGCCTTCGTTCCCAGTTTCGACCCGACTCAACCCGGTTCGGAACGAGTTCGCCGGCGATCGCTCATTCTCAACGATCGCGATCGCGATCGCCGCATCCCCGTAGATTTGTATTACGCCCGAGAAACGCGCGGTCCTCTGGTGATTCTCTCCCACGGTTTTGCTGCCGATCGCCGCTTTTTAGCCTATGTCGCGCATCATTTAGCATCCCACGGCTTTAGCACCATTGCCCTCGAACATCCCGGAAGCAACATTGAAGCCTTATCCGGTTTAACCCTTGACTTTAACCCGACAGATGTTTTACCCGCCGAAGAATTTCTCGATCGCCCCAAGGATGTGAGTTTTGTCCTCAATGAATTGGCACGCTTGGAGCAAAATAGGGGCTATTTGGGCAATAAGTTCGATACGCAACAGGTAATGGTTATCGGTCACTCTCTAGGCGGATATACCGCCCTCGCCTTGGCGGGAGCAGAGTTAGACTTACGAGAATTGCGCTCTTTTTGCCAACATCGCACCCCGTTAGGACGCTCCCCCGCAGATTGGTTGCAATGTTCGGCGGCAGAATTGCCCTACAGCAAGCTTCAATTGCGAGACGATCGCGTTGTGGGCATAATGGCTTTTAATCCCTTAGTAGGCAAGCTCTTCGGCGATACGGGACTGGCCAAGGTGCAAACTCCTGTATTAATCGGGAGCAGTAGTAAAGATGCCGTGACACCGCCGTTGGATCATCAACTGCATCCCTTTAATCGGCTGTCTGGAGAAAAATATTTTGTCACCGCGATCGGGGCAACTCACATGAGTATTACCGATCCGGGAAATTTGGATAGTGCTGTCGCGCAAAGTAGCGTCGTACAGGAATTAATGGGGATAGAAGCAGAACCTGTGCGGAAACTCGTTCGAGGTTTGAGTTTGGCTTGGGTCAATCAATTGAGCGATCGCGCCATTATTCATCGTCCTTTTCTTTCCGCAGCCTACGTTCAATCCCTTTCAACGCCAGATATTGCCATGCGGTTCAGTCGTAAATTACCCACAACCCTCAACCTCTGGATGCAGGTGCTAGAAAAGAGCAATCAACCTTTGGTCTATCAAGATAAAACGGAAGAGCGATCGGCTTTCCGTTTTTTTGAGGACGGATTGAACCAAATTAAAGGGATATTCCGTCCTCCTGCCTACTGTACGGCACAACTCAAGCGGATTTTTACCAAAGTCTTGAGTAATGAAGCGTAATTCAGTTATCAGTTATCAGTTATCAGTAGGGACGTTGCATGCAACGTCCGTACACCAGTCACCAGTTATGGAAGTTAAGGAAATAAATCGGTAATTTGTGGAACAGGCATCTTGCCTGTTTTCCGCCATCAACCTCATGATGTTATTACCGAATTTAAGATTTAACTTTCATAACTGTTAACGGCGATCGCTGCTTAAACCAGTTTGAGATCGGGGTATTCGGCGAGAATGTCGTCGGTGCTGAGGGTGTCGCCTTCGGCTTGGGGAGTCCAGAGAATTTCGAGGGCGAGGAGGCGATCGCTACCAACGCCACCAATGGTACGCAAGGATTGAGTTAAGTCTTCGGTCCCATTAATTTTGGGGAGTTCCAGTTTTCCTTCTACACCCACCAAAAGCGTCACGATAATATATTCTCCGGCTTCTGCGCGAATTTGTTGGGCGAGATCTGCAACGGCTGCCGAGATCGTATCCTTGTTTTGCACTTGGCGATCGACGTTAGAGAGGGTTTCGGCGCTGAATTTACTCCGTTCTGAGAGAGCCAATTGATTGAATTTTGCCTCGGCGGTTTCTCGTGCTGCGGTTTGGGAAACTGTGGAGCCGTAAACCCAATATTCAGGATGGCGCAATAAGGCCAAACTCACTTCTTGTAAGACTTTAGCGCGTCCGGCATTGGTTCCGGTATCGGCACTGCGTCCGAGGCGATCGAGGTCTGCTTTCAGGTTACGGGCTTCGGCGAGCAAACCGACCTGTACTTTCCCGACGGAAACTTTGGCATTGCGAGATGCACCATCGCTATTACCTGCCAAACTGATGCCACTATTGCTCAGAGTCCTGACCATAAAACTCCCCAAAGCAATGATAATGAGGAGGGTAAATAAACTGCCACCGCCGCCAAATCCAAAGAAGGGAATGAGAAACGGAAAGCCGAAACCGAAACCCGGGGAGCGAGAATAGCCGCGACCTCGGGGTGAAGAATAGCTGCGACTGGGGGCAGAATAGGAACGAGAAGGAGTGCGGAAAGAGCCGCCGCCAATACGTCCGCCACTGCGACGAGCAAAGGCTGCATCGCTATGGGCAAAGGTTAATATCAAAATTAAAACGCTGGCGAATAAGGTTTTTAAAAGGGGTTTGAGTTTTGTTAAGAGTTTGGGCAACATGACGATTTAGTGCTTTTGATTACAGTTCTCAATTTAACGTGAATTCAGAAGCGGTGAAAATCCTGTTAGATTGTCTGAAGGTCTCTGGAATTCTGGCAGTTGTGGGAGTGCGATCGCATTATATTAAGAGGATTACAACAAAAATAGAATCAGCAATGCCCTTGGTAACATGAAAAAGGGCAGCAAGAAAATTCGAGTTAGCCGCCCAGTCAAAAATTTAAGTCACAAGAGAAACCTATGTCAGATTTATCACCCAATTCCGAACCCTCCCTCTGGATGATGACTGCAACGCCAACCACTACACCATCTGAAGGGGAGAAATCCGGGGGCGGTTTTCAAGGGGGTGTTTTGGGAGGTGGCAAGCAAGAGAAGGAAACTAAAGCGATCGGTAAAGTTCCGGTGACAATTCGCAAACTGCAAGAGAATCTCAATCAATTTTTCGGGGTGGTTGGGGATTTGTTCGCACAAGCGGAACAACAGGCTCAAATTGTCTCAACAGAGGATGAAAAGGAGGTAAAACCGAGTATACAACTCGACCAAATTGAGTTTTCTGTGGCGGTGAATGGGGAAGGAGAGGTCGGTTTTTGGGGTTTGGCAGGGGGTAAAGTCGGGGGTGCGACGGAAATCAAGCTCACTTTTAAGCGTAAAGAGAGTTAGAACATGGGCAAGAATTGGGCGATCGCGATCGGCATTAACAAATACAGTTATTTAGAACCTCTCAACTTTGCTAAGACAGACGCGGAGGCAATGTCTCGATGGCTGTTGAAGGAGGGGGATTTTGACCGGGAAGGGCTGTTTTTGTTTACCGACGACTCGCCACCCATTGCCACCGATCCACCTATTCCCACGAGTCCTACTTTCGGTCATTTAGATACTTTTTTTGATGTACAGTTTGAGAGGCCGCTTTTGACGAGTGCGGATAATCTCTGGTTTTTCTTTTCGGGACACGGAAATCGAGGGGCAGCAGGGGATTATTTGATGCTGTCGGATAGCAACCCGCGACGATTGGAAAAAACGGCGCTTTCTGTGAGTTACATTACGGAACGGTTGCGGAATTGGGGTGCGGGAAATGTGGTGATGTTTATCGATGCCTGCCGCAATGTGGAAGATGGAAGCAAGGGAGGAGAAATTGCAACGGAAGATTATCAGGGAATTATCGCCTTTTATTCCTGTCGTGCTAAGGAGAAATCTTTGGAGATTAAAGCGATCGAACGAGGGGCTTTTACTCACGTTCTCTTGCAATCTTTGGAGATAACAAAGAAACAAAATCACTGTTTGACGGTGGCAGAATTAGAAAATTGTCTAATGGGAGAAGTTCCCAAGCTCAGTCCGAATCAGCATCCTCTCGCGAGGGTAGAACCGACTTATAAAAGAGATTTCGTTCTCTTTGGGGAAGCGGGCAAAAATGATGTGGAGTCTCTGAAGAATCTGGCTTACAGAAAATGTTTTAAAGGTAAAAAGGAGGAAGCTAAAGAGTTATTGATTCATGCTAATTTAGTAGCAAAAGGAGGCGATTTTGAGATCGTTGATGCTCTGGGTAAATTGCACGGTTCTTCTTCTATTTCAATGCCTAAACTGCCACATCAACCTAAACCAAGACCTATACTATCTCCAAAGAAAAAGGGTGCGCCAATTCAAATTTTAAAAACAAAGGCATCAAAACCAGAAATCGAACTCAAAAGCGAGAAAAGGGTTGACTATACAAAACTTCGAGACCTTCTCGCAGCAGGACAGTGGAAAGAGGCTGACCAAGAAACGTGGCAAGTGATGCTTCAAGCAGCAGATCGGACAAAAGAAGGATGGTTGAGAACAGAGGATATCGATCGCTTTCCTTGCGAAGATTTACGCACGATCAATCGTCTTTGGGTGCATTACAGCAAGGGTAAATTTGGCTTTAGCGTCCAGAAAAAAGTTTATCAAGAATTGGGCGGAACGAGGCAGTATAATCCAGAAGTCTGGAGAAAATTCGGCGATCGCGTTGGTTGGAGAAAAAAGGGGAAATGGTTGAGCTATTATGACTTGACTTTTGACTTAAAAAATGCTTCTCATGCCCACCTGCCGGGTGGGGTGTTGGATGTGGGCGGGGTGGGGACTTGGAGTTTGTGGATCTCTTCTCTCGCACAGAGACTTGTAACCTGTAAGATATAACGACTTCAGGTATTTGTCAAGTTTAATTTTGAGGTCAATTTTCACGCAAACATCTTTATTCAGTCACCAGTTTTTTTACACTTATCGGGTTTTGAGCATTAATTAACAGCTTTGTTCGATCGCTTTCAATTTTAATTCAACGGTATGTATCGCGATCCAACAGGGAATAGAATTCCCTGTCTCATACAAAAAGTCCTCTCAAAGAGGACTCTGGCTTTATCGTATGCTTTCTTTCAGCGATTCATACAAAATTACAAGATGAAATTCCCCAATCCATTTCAATGGATTTTGTGTATGAGACAGCGCTTGGGGGATGCTGAGGTTTCCTCAGCTTATACAACCAAGTAAGAAGGGATTTTCAATCCTTGGCGGATCGAAATAAGAAGGACAATTTAATTACCGATTTATTTTCTTAACATTCATCAATAACCGTAATAATAAAACGGCTCATACTTGCGCCCCTGTTTGCGAATCTCGTTGCGATCGCACCCTATTCCGCAATCGCGCAATAACTTCTTTTCCATCTAAAACCTCACCGCGTTTTGACTGTGCTAATCCTTCCTCAATCTTCAATCGAGTTTGTTCTAGCCATGCTAAATATTTCGGACTTTCTTCAGCATCTTGCTCAGAAACTGCATCAGCTAAAAGCACTAAAGCAGTATCGATCGCCTCCTCCATCGAAGCATAGCCGCCATTCCGAGATAAGAGTTCCAGCACTCGAGTTTGTTCTGGATTTAAAGTAATCTGCATTGTTTTTCTTGAATTCAAAAGGTGCTACTTGCAATTTTACCAATTCGGATTCGGATTTATTGCGATAACGATTGCCATATTTGTCTCTGTTTTCTAACTAAAATAATTGTTTCTTTGCTAATTGTTTGCGTCATTGGTTTATCCTCCAATAAAAATCGATAATCTCGACATTTCGCTGAATCTCTCTGGGTTTAGTCCTCTAAGATTGAAGAGCAATGAACTTCTATTCTAAAGCGATCGCACTTCCTTATGTCCTTATCATTATGTCCTAAAGCGATCGCACCTCTCAAGAATCTTGCCTCTCTACTCAAAATCATTACGAGTCCGAATTACCTTGTAACGGTTCTTAAAGTTTGCTTAAATTGAGCAGTGTGGGACAATTCCCATGCAAATTGATTTGCGTTACTGAAAAATTGTCATCTTTTAGGTTAAGGAGTGTTCATCATGGAAGGATGTCTCAGAGTCGGTCAACCCGCTCCAGAGTTTACAGCTACAGCCGTTTTCGATCAAGAATTCAAAACCCTGAAACTCTCTGACTATCGCGGTAAATACGTTGTTCTCTTCTTTTATCCCTTAGACTTCACTTTTGTTTGCCCCACAGAAATCACGGCATTTAGCGATCGCTACGAGGAATTTAGCAAGATCGATACAGAAGTTCTCGGAGTTTCCGTCGATAGCGAATTTTCTCACCTTGCTTGGATTCAAACCGATCGCAAGGAAGGTGGAATCGGCGATATTACTTATCCTCTCGTCTCTGATATCAAAAAAGAAATCAGCACGGCGTATAATGTCCTCGATCCCGATGCTGGGGTTGCTTTGCGCGGACTCTTTATCATCGATAAAGACGGTGTTATCCAACATGCAACTGTTAATAATCTTTCCTTTGGGCGCAGCGTTGATGAAACCCTGCGAACCTTAAAAGCCATTCAATACGTGCAATCTCACCCTGATGAGGTTTGTCCGGCGGGATGGCAAGAAGGGGACAAAACGATGGTTCCCGATCCGCAAAAGTCGAAAGTTTATTTTTCTGCTGTTTCCTAATTCAGCATTGCCAGATTATTGTGAGAGAGGAAGATATTGTAATATCTTCCTCTATTTTTTTCACTTTAAAATCCTCTAATTTTGGCAAATTGAGAAAGAAATCTGCCAATAAAGTTCATGCTCAGATCGAGCCAATGCGATCGCGCCAACTTTTCACTGTTCGCTGAAATAATCTATTTCCGTGTTTAAGTAAGTATAGCTATTTAAACTAGATTGATAATTTCTTAATAGACGTTGAGATTCTTCTAAAGTAATTTGATTATCTTGGATTGCTTGTTCGGTACGACGGCGAATTTTTTCTACAAGATTTTCGGCATTATATTGAGCATAATTGAGAACATCGACTAGCGTATCGCCTTTGACAATATGTTCGATTTGATAGCCTTTAGGAGTCATTTTGATATGAACGACATGAGTATCGCCAAATAAATTATGTAAATTTCCCATAATTTCTTGATATGCCCCTACTAAAAACATCCCCAGATAATAAGGTTCAATTTTATTTTGCTCTTTAATGGTTTTGAGGGGATGTAATTCTAAAATCTCCTTACCTTCGTGCCGATCGATAAAACGACTGAGCTTACCATCGCTATCGCAAGTTAAATCGGCAAAAATTCCTCGTTCTGTTGGTTCTTCTGTTAACCGATGAATAGGCATAATCGGAAATAACTGTTCGATCGCCCACGCATCGGGAGCGGACTGAAAAATTGAGAGATTGGCATAATAAATTGATGCCATATTTTTCTCTAAATCGGCTAAGTCATCGGGAACATAATCGCGATCGCGAGTAATTGCAAGGATTTTGCAACAGCATTGCCAATACATTTCTTCAGCTTTTGCGCGTTCTTCTAAACTCAAATAGCCAAAATTAAATAAACTAATCGCTTCGTTTTTAAATTGAATAGCATCGTGATAGGATTCCTGATAATTATCGGGAGAAATTGCAGTGTAAGTTTCCCAAAGATTGCGAAGGATGAGATTTTCTTTCTCTGCGATCGGCTGTAATATTTTTACTTCAGAACCATCTCGGTTAATGGCTTGACTGGTACCGAGAACATCAAAGATTAAAACCCCTTGATGAGCCGCGATCGCTCTGCCACTTTCACTAACAAGAATTGGAGCAGGAATATTGCGTTCTTCACAGGCTTCTTTCACTTCTGCCACGATATCATTAGCATAGTTCTGCATATTGTAGTTTTTAGAAGCAGAGCAGTTAGTTTTCGAGCCATTGTAATCGACGGCTAACCCTCCACCTACATCGAGATATTGCATATTTGCGCCCAATTTGACCAACTCCCCATAAATTTGACTGGCTTCGCGAATGGCATCTTTAATCGTGCCGATCGCGGAAATTTGCGAGCCGATATGAAAGTGTAATAATTGCAAGCAAGGTAACATTTTTGCTGCGGTTAATTGAGCGATCGCTGCCAAAATTTGCGGCACGCTCAAACCAAATTTTGCCCGATCGCCCGTAGAATTTCCCCAATGTCCCGAGCCTTTCGTCCCCAACTTGGCTCGAATGCCCAAGATCGGCTGAATGCCCAAAGATTGACTCATCTCGATCGCGATCGCCAACTCTTCCATCTGTTCGATAACAAGAATAGAACGATGCCCCAACCGCGTCGCCAATAACGCCATTTCCATATATTCTCGGTCTTTATAACCGTTACAAATTAGCAAAGGGACTCGATCGTCATTTTGAGAATTTTGCGAGGTTTCTAAGGTCGCTAAAGCGATCGCTAATTCGGGTTTAGACCCCACTTCTAAACCAAATTGATAGGGTTTGCCAAACTCAACAACCGCCTCAACTAAATGGCGATGTTGATTGCATTTAATGGGATAAACGCCGCGATAAACATTTGGATAGTGATAGCGAGCGATCGCTCGAGCGAAACAAGTATTTAAACGAGCGATGCGATCGGCCAGAATATCGGGAAAACGAATCAGTAACGGTAACTCGATCTGACGCTGGCGCAGGGATCTCACTAATGCGTAAAGATCTAGCGATCCCCCGCGATCGCCATGAGGGGAAACCAAAATACGCCCCGCAACATCGATCGAAAAATACGGATGTCCCCAGCCCTGAATTTGATAGAGCTTTTCGCTATCTTCAATTGTCCACGCCTTCATTGGTATGATAGTAATGCTGCCATGACTCAAAAGTATCAGCAACTCGGCTCATGTACGAATCGGATCGAGGAAGCGATCGCTCCTCAACTCATTCCCCTATCTCTTGGATTACCCGCTATCCCATTCTTCTTTGGGGCGGACTTTGGACGATTGCCCTTTCTGTTACAGTCGGTGTTACCGTTGGACTTCTCCACGGTCGGCTGTTTGCTCCCCAAGATTCTCTCAATATTTCCCCCTCATTGAAACAAGATTCATTGAGACAAGATTCCCGCACAGGTAGAGACGATCGAGAATTTGAAGAATGGCGCGATCCCCAAGGATATCCAGAAGCGCGATCGTTTCAGGAAAACAACCTCCCTGCGCCAAAACCGAAAATGTTTTTGCCTCTTTGGTTAATTGGCGCGATCGCTCTCAGTTGTTCGGTCGGTTCATTTTTTGTGACCTTAGTTTTAAAATCTTTTAGCTCTTCTCAAAATGCGATCGAGCGCTTGCAACCCACCTCAACCTCACAAGAGTTAACCTCTACCAGTATGGCGCGATTTCAGACTCAGTTCGGGGCAACTCCCTATCAAACTCCCATTATCGCCGAAACGCAACCCAGAGTGACAGTATTGCCCCCAGAAGCAACCACTCCCTTAGATTTTCCCGAACGCGATGGCAATCTCCTCGAACAACTCGATCTCCGTAAGCGTCATTCCCTCTCATCTCTGATGGAATATACGGAAGAAGAATCGTATTAATCAGTCATCAGTCACCAGTCACCAGTCACCAGTCACCAGTCACCAGTTAATAGCAATCGTCTAAATATGTTTAAAAAATTATGGCAATGGTTAAAAAATTTAGTGGGGATATTTTCTCCTCGTCCCGAATTGCCAAAATTAGAAGCGATCGCTTCTCCTCAAGAAGATTCTCCTACTAATAATCCGCCTCAAAATGATCCTTCTCCAGTCTTGAATGAGAACGACTATGAATTTCTTTTTAATCAAGTTTTAGAAGGCGTTGCTCATGGTTGGCAAGCCTCTCGCGTCAAACAATTTTTCGAGCAAACTCAAGATCGCATTACCCTAACTCAATGGGTGAATTGGTTAATAAAATTTGGACAGAAAGCGGTCAATTCTTCCCCAAGCGATCGCGAATTGGCAAGACGGCTTGATTTACTGGCCAGACAGACACAACATTTACCCGGAATTATGGAAATTGGCGCGGCTTCACTGGCAATTTCCCAACAATTATTGCGGCAAACTCCGCAAGAGGAAGTTTGGGAATACGACGGTCCCGATCTGGCTGCCAATACAACCACTTCTCAGCCGGAATCGGTTGTTTTTACCTTGGAAGAACTACATGCGAAATTAAAAGAAGATGCCAATTTTCGACAAGCGATCGCACAACAAATGGGTGTTGATTCCGAAGATCCAATGGTAATCCTTCAAGCAGTCACCCATCAAATTATGCAACAAAATAAAGAATAACGAGTAATCAGTAGTAATTAGCCCATAACCCATAACCCATAACATGATTTTTGATATTCCTCTTTCTCATTGGCGCAGTAGTAGTTATTTATATCGATGGGTCGGACTTTTGGGACGATGGCAAGATAGTAGTTTTCTCTTACAATGGGGAGAAGCGATCGCAGCAATTCTCATCTGTATTATCCTTGCCGTCGCACCATTTGTTTCAACTTCACTGATCGGTTTATTACTCTTTGCTTGCGGTGCATTTTGGGCATTATTAACCCTTGCGGATAACTTCAAAGTCGGCATGACCCCCATTCACCTCTGGGTCTGCATTTATTGGGGGATTTCTGCGATTTCCACGGCATTTTCGCCGGTCAAAAAAGCGGCATTTTCAGGATTTGTTAAATTTAGCCTGTTATTATTGTTATTCTTTTTAGCCGCACGAGTATTGCGATCGCCGCGTCTCCGCAATTGGGTAATGACCGTGTTTCTCCATGTTTCTTTAATAGTAAGCGGCTACGGCATTCGCCAAGAATTTAAAGGAGTCGAACAACTCGCCACATGGAATGACCCGACTTCACAACTCGCCCAAGATACTCGCGTTTATAGTTATTTGGGAAATCCCAATCTTTTAGCCAGCTATCTCATTCCCGCAGTCGCTTTGAGTTTAGCTGCTTTTTTCCTCTGGAAGCGTTGGTTGCCGAAAATCTTGGCAGCAATCATGTTTTTAATGAATACAGCCTGTCTATTTTATACAGATAGTCGCGGTGGCTGGATTGCCATGATGGCACTTTTTATTGTTTTTGCACTTTTACTACGGTATTGGTGGGCAAAATATTTACCTGCATTTTGGCGTATTTGGTTCGTTCCCTTAATGATAGGAATTGGCGCGGCTTTAATTATCACTGCTGTTGTTTTTGTCGAACCTTTGCGCCTGCGAGTAACCAGTATTTTTGCTGGACGGGGAGACAGTAGCAACAATTATCGTATTAATGTTTGGGAAGCTGTCTTTAAGATGATTAAAGAGTATCCTGTTGTGGGAATTGGCCCTGGAAATAAGGCATTTACCCAAGTTTATCCACTTTATGCAAAGTCTGGATATGAAAATGCTCTCGGGTCTTATTCTATCTTTTTAGAACATATTGCTGAAATTGGCTATGTAGGATTTATTAGTTTTCTCTGGTTAATTTTGGGAACTTTTAGTCAAGGATGGCAACAACTGGCACGATCGCGAGAAAATCGTAATTTACAAGCCTTTTGGTTAATGGCTGCGATCGCTTCCACCGTTGGACTTTTGGTTCATGGTTTATTCGATACAGTCTGGTATCGTCCCCAAGTGACTGTTCTGTGGTGGTTGGGAGTGGCAACAATCGCCAGTTTCTATGACGAAACGTCAACAAATAATCAATAATTGGTTATTGACACTGAGACCAATTTTATTTTCTGCTCTATTTTGCTATGAATCACCCAACAAAACAAGAAATTGCTGCGATTGATAATAAGCTCTCCAAACGATTTATCAAACTCGATCCGGATGGTTATTTCATTATTTATTTAGATCGAGAAAATCAGCTTATTTGTGCCAAACATTACACCAATGAAATTAATAAAAAAGGGTTAGCCGTCGATCCTGAAACTGGCCAACCCATCCCCGTGCGCGGAAAAGTTGTCAGAACGCCAACAGCAATTTTTACTGGGAGAACGGCTAAGGAAATTGGTATGAAAATTACCGAAGAAATCAAACCTTGTCCCCTTTCTTATTTAGATCATGCTTTATATTTGGGACGAGAATTCGTGCGTGCGGAAATTGCTTTAATTAATGGAGAAGAATACATTCAAGATTAATTCAGGATTGGATTGGTGGCGATCGCAATCTCTATTGCTGAAAATGCGATCGCCAGTTTTGCGCCTGTATTCCCTCCTCCACCCCCAAACCAGACAGCAAGCAAGCTATCCTAAGAAAGTGAAGTTCTAAGAGTCCTAAGTGCCATGAAAGTCGGTTTGCACCCCATTCTCAACGATTCCCACATCGATGCCAACCAAGCAAGCTCTCAACGTCAACTCTCGATTTCCCTCTCGGCTTTAGCGGGAGAACAAGATAGTACGTTACCGCTTAATTTATGCCTCGTGTTGGATCATAGCGGTTCCATGAACGGAAAACCTCTCAAAACCGTGAAAGAAGCAGCGATGAGTTTAGTGGATAAACTGAAGCCAAGCGATCGCCTTTCTGTCGTCACCTTCGATCATCGCGCTAAAGTTCTCATTCCCAATCAAACCGTCGAGAACATTGCACAAGTCAAACGACGCATCGAAAAACTGAGACCCGACGGCGGTACCGCGATCGATGAAGGCATGAAGTTGGGGATGGAAGAAGCCTCGAAAGGCAAAGAGGATAGAGCCTCGCAGATTTTTCTCCTCACTGACGGCGAAAACGAACACGGAGATAACGATCGCTGTTTGAAACTGGCCAAACTAGCTTCAGAATATAGCATTACCCTTAATACTTTGGGATTTGGCGCACATTGGAATCAAGATATTCTCGAAAAAATTGCCGATACTGCAGGGGGAACTTTATCTTATATCGAACAACCCGAGCAAGCCTTAGATGAGTTTGGCAAACTTTTTACCCGCATTCAATCGGTGGGTTTAACGAATGCTTACTTATTATTAGATCTTAATTCTCTTACGAGACTGGCAGAACTTAAACCCATCGCTCAAGTTGCTCCTGATACTATCGAACTTCCCGTCGAACAAGAAGGCGATCGCTATCGCGTGCGTTTGGGAGATTTAATGAAGGAAGAGCGGGTCGTCTTAGCTAACCTCTATATTAATCAACTTGCCCCCGGAGAGCATCAAATTGTTAGCGTACAGGTGCGCTATGACGATCCGGGATTGGGAAAAGAAGGACTCTTATCGGAAAATATTCCTGTATCGGTACAAGCACAGCAACTTTATCAACCTGCTCCTAATAATACCGTCCAACAATCTATCCTTTCATTAGCTAAATATCGTCAAACTCAAATCGCTGAAACCAAACTCCAACAAGGGGATAAAACGGGAGCCGCCACGATGTTACAAACTGCTGCTAAAACGGCGCTGCAAATGGGCGATCGCAGTGCGGCTACCGTGCTGCAAAAGAGTGCGACGCAATTACAAGCAGGAGGAGAATTATCGGAAAGCGATCGCAAGAAAACTCGCATTGTTTCTAAGACTATTTTGCAGGAAGAAACATAAAGCATTATTTTAGCGATCGCATAGCCCACTTCTCTTAAAAAATGCGATCGCTCTTTTCTCAATGGCAAAAGCTGAGAACAATCTTGACAATAGCGATCGCCTTCCTAATTTTACCGCACCGCGAGTTTGACAATGGAAAAACAGAAAAATATCGACCACGATCGCTTATTTAAAGAACTATTGACTATTTTCTTTGTAGATTTTGTGGAGTTATTTTTTCCCAAACTGCGAGAATATCTCAATCCCGATTCTATCACCTTTTTAGATAAAGAAGTTTTTACAGATGTAACAATGGGAGAACGCTATGAAACTGATATTCTCGTGCAGGCTCGTTTTGCCGAACGAGATTCTTATTTTTTGATCCATACTGAAAATCAAGCCTCTCCCGATACGACATTTAATCAACGGATGTTTCGCTATTTTTCACGATTGCACGAAAAGTTTAATTTGCCTATTTATCCTATTGTTATCTTTTCTTACGATCGCCCTAAAAAAGCGGCTGGAAGTTATTATCAAGTTGCCTTTCCCGATCTGGAAGTTTTGAAATTTCAGTATCGCGTCATTCAACTCAATCGCCTCAACTGGCGCGATTTTCTCGAACAGAAAAATCCTATTGCATCGGCATTAATGGCAAAAATGAAGATTGCACCAGAAGACAGGCCGAGAGTTAAAGTAGAATGTCTGCGGTTGTTAGCAACGTTACATCTCGATCCGGCACGAATGCAATTAATTTCGGGGTTTGTGGATAGTTATTTAAAATTAAATGAAGTGGAAACTCGCCAATTTGTCGAACAAATCGCTAAAATTAGGCCAGAGGAAAAGGAGGAAGTCATGCAAATTGTCACAAGTTGGATGGAAGAAGGGATCGAGATCGGTCTCGATCGCGGCCGCAAAGAGGGTCTCGATCGCGGTCGCGAAGAAGGTAAGCTAGAATTACTTTTACCACAGCTTACCCGACGTTTTGGCAAACTCGAATCAGACGTAGAAGCACGCATCTCTAAACTCACTCTCGCGCAGTTAGATGCCTTGGGTTTGGAGATGTTAGATTTTGAGAGTGTGGCAGATTTAACAACTTGGTTGCCAAAAGTTGCAGAAAATTCCGAGGAGGAGAATAGCGATCGCATTGATGAGGAAGAATAGATTCTGGAAGTGCGATCGCATTTCCCAAACTGTTTACAAAAAGCGATCGCTTAATTTTGCAGTTCAGCAGATTGAAAAATAGCATCGGTTGTTAATTCAAGCTGAGAGAAAATCTGAGATCGCACCCTTTGACCTGTAATAAAACGCTGCATTTGATACTCTCCTTCAATCAGTTGACAAACTGTAATTGTCGGCTGTTTCGGTTTGCCAATATAGCGAACTGCACCCAAAGCACGATAATCTACTAACCAATATTCGGCAATTCCCATCGCTTCATATTCAATTAATTTATGACCGTAATCGTCTCGCCAATTGGTACTCACAACTTCGATCGCAAGAGGAATAGTTCGACCGTGCTGCACCACGGACGATCCTTGCCAAAGGGGTTCTTCTACTATCAATTCTCGATTTAAAATTGTCACATCCGGTTGATATCCCGATCGCAACGCATCTGGCTTGACAATACAAGTTCTGGGAATAGAATAAGGCAAATTGTGCCGTCGAATCTCAAAGTTTAATTCAGCAACGAGAAAACCACTTAAATCTTCGTGAGATCCCGTTGGTGACATTTCAACAATTACTCCTTCAATTAATTCATACCGCTTGCCATCTTCTGAATACCCTGCCAAAAATTCCTCAAAAGAAAGCAATTGCGTTTGGCTTTGAATCATTTCGATCCTTCCATGAAACTGTTGCTATTTTAGATCGATTTTGGTGCGATCGGACAGATGCGATCGCATTTCCCAAACTGCTTACAAAAAGCGATCGCTCTTTTCTTAATGGCAAAAAATGGCATAAATTGTCATAATAGAGCAAAATCATCAAATTTAATCGTGCCATGAAAACGATGAATGTCTCTCTTCCCGACACCATGCGGGACTACATCGAACAGCAAGTTAAAGCAGGAGGTTATGGAAGTATTAGCGAATATGTCCGCGATCTGATTCGTCAAGACCAAAAACAGAAAGCAAAAGAACAGATTGAAACTCTTTTATTAGAAGGGTTGGACTCTGGAGATGCAACCCCAATGAGCGATCGCGACTGGACAGAAATTCGACAAGCAGTTCGAAACAAACTCGATCGCCAATAATATGAGGGAAATTTGCAAACATCCGCAGGTTATCCGCGATCTTCTCGATATTGCGACCTATATTGCTGAGAATAATCTTGACAATAGCGATCGCTTTCTTTTTGTCGCGGAAGAAACATTTAAGCAACTGGGATATATGCCGCAACTTGGCAAACAATGTCAATTTTCCCACCCTCGCTTACAAAATATTCGTCAAATTGCAATAAAAGGATTTAGAAAATATCTCGTTTTCTATAAAATCAAGACAACAAGCGTAGAAATCATTCGCGTTATACATGGTTCGCGAGATATTGAGACAATTCTAGAAGGAAACGAACCCGAGGAGCTATAAAACTGCGATCGCATTTTCTAAACTTCTTAAAAAAAGCGATCGCATTTCCTAAAATTTAAAAGGATTCCACTTGTGCCTTATCTAAAAGTTCATTTGCAGGAATCCCTCGTTGAACTTCTTGCCATTGGGGAGAGATCGGATCGTATTTGCAATAACAGACGACAATCCGCATATCTGTATCAAAACTGGCAAAACGTTCGACGCGATTCACGACCCAATCTCCTTCTCTGGCATGAGTAATTGAATCATCTCCATGTTCGGATTTGTAAGCACGAGTGCGATCGCCGGGTTGGGGAATATTCGGATTTTCTTCTGCACTCCAATTTTCTTCGAGAATATTGGTTAAACTATCGCGAGGCATTAATCTTCTTTCCTCCCAACCAACTGCACTCATATCTTCGGTTTTATAAATAATCCATGTTTCAGTCGCCATAACGAGTATCCTCAAAACTGGATTGAAATTATTCAAATTACCAGTATTTTATAATCTATTTTCTTCGCGAGCAAGCGATCGCATTTCCTAAACTGCTTACAAAAAGCGATCGCAAAACTCCCCAATCCATTTCAATGGATTTTTTATATGAGACAGGGATTTTCAATCCCTGGCGGATCGACAATGAGAAGAACAATCTCATTAACGCGATCGCTTCTCCTGAAAATGTAGCGCGATCGCATTTCCTCAATCTCCCAAAACTCCACTAAAATAGAACAAAAAATCCTTTCTCGCTTCCCCTCG
Source organism: Spirulina sp. LEGE 11439 (assembly GCF_059821285.1). Lineage (NCBI taxonomy): Bacteria > Bacillati > Cyanobacteriota > Cyanophyceae > Spirulinales > Spirulinaceae > Spirulina > Spirulina sp. LEGE 11439. The sequence goes on along the minus strand of NZ_JCAMRX010000001.1, from coordinate 254,069 downwards.
GACAATGTGGAATCCTTTCAAAAAACACCCCCCGCAACCCCCAGAACCGGAAAAACCGAACTATCGCGCCCTGTTTGAGGAACTGACAGAGAAGATGAAAGGCGGCGCGACGGGGGAGGAGATAGAAGCATGGATGCAGAGTCGCGGGGTGAATGAGTCGGAGTGGGTGCAGTGGTTGGCGGGATATGTGGGAGAGGTGAAAGGAAAATCGAACGAGGGGGAAGTGCTGGCGGCGTTGCAGGGTTTGAGTGAGGTGGCGCGAGAGGAGTTGGGACGGATGGTGCGAGAATTTGCCGCATATTTACAAGGAACTGACACAGGGAGAGATTCTGAGCAGAGTGAGGAAGAGAAAGAGGAGTCTAACGCCGATCGCGAATGGTTTATGCGTGGGAATGAGTTATTTAATTTAGGAAGGTTAGAAGAAGCGATCGCCGCCTATGACCGTGCCTTGCAATTTAAACCCGACTACCATCAGGCATGGTACAACCGAGGGAATGCGCTATTTAATTTAGGAAGGTTAGAAGAAGCGATCGCCGCCTATGACCGTGCCTTGCAATTTAAACCCGACTACCATCAGGCATGGTACAACCGAGGGAATGCGCTATTTAATTTAGGAAGGTTAGAAGAAGCGATCGCCGCCTATGACCGTGCCTTGCAATTTAAACCCGACCTCCATGAGGCATGGAACAACCGAGGGAATGCGCTATTGAATTTAGGCAGGTTAGAAGAAGCGATCGCCGCCTATGACCGTGCCTTGCAATTTAAACCCGACTACCATGAGGCATGGAACAACCGAGGGAATGCGCTATTGAATTTAGGCAGGTTAGAA
>NZ_JCAMRX010000001.1:239270-253140 GCF_059821285.1 Spirulina sp. LEGE 11439 | reverse complement strand
CCATGAGGCATGGAACAACCGAGGGAATGCGCTATTGAATTTAGGCAGGTTAGAAGAAGCGATCGCCGCCTATGACCGTGCCTTGCAATTTAAACCCGACTACCATGAGGCATGGAACAACCGAGGGAGTGCGCTATTGAATTTAGGCAGGTTAGAAGAAGCGATCGCCGCCTATGACCATGCCTTGCAAATTAAACCCGACCTCCATGAGGCATGGGTCAACCGAGGGAGTGCTGCCGCAAGTTCCCGTCAATACGATCCCAAATTTCAACGCAATTTTTTATTTTATTTCCAAGCAATCAATGTAGGGACGTTGCATGCAACGTCCCTACAAAACCAACCCCAACCCAGACAAAATGCCCTCTCTGCTGAAACCGCCCAATACATTCAACAAACCGCCGAAAAACATTTCTGTGTTACATATCCAGAATTGAACAAACGAGGCTATGAGGGACAACTTAACAGCCTGCAATTCCCTCTCAATCAAAACATTATTTGCCAAGAGACACACCCGAAAGGATGGGGATTTCTTCATCATTGGATTGGCAAAGCCCATTATTTTCAAGGGCGAACAGTGGTTTATCCTCGTTCCTACTGGAAAAAAGCCAAAGACAGCTACAACAAAGCCCTAGAAACCCTCACTGCAAGCGATTACCCCGAACTGCACCTCGAAGTCCTCCAAGACCTCTGTAACGTCCTCCTTGCCCGCAAAGAACCCGAAGAGGCGCGAGTTCTCCTGCAAGACGGCACAGACCTCCTCAACCGAATGCTACAAGACCCCAACCGAGGAGACTACGCCAAACAGCAACTCGCCCGCAAATTCACCGCCTTTAACCAGCTTACCGTCAGCCTTGCCCTCCAATCCGGCAACATCCGCGATGCACTCACCCTCGCCGAAACCGGTAAAAACACCTGTTTGCGCTGGATTTGGAACTATGGCGACATCCCGGAACTCACCTACCACCAAATCCGCGAACTCCTCGCAACCCCCGCAACTGCCCTCATTTACTGGCATCTCAGCCCCATATCCCTCAGCACATTCTTACTTCTTCCCAACCTCCCCGATCCCATCCTCATCTCTCCTCCTCTCCAACCCGACGACGACAGAGACCCCGCATTATTGCAAATTCTCGCCCTTGAAGCGTGGGTGAAAAAGTGGAACGAAGACTACTCCAACTACGGCACGAAAAAAGAAGATGACACCATCCAAACCGAGGCGAAATGGTACGCAGACCTAGAAACGCAACTCGATCGCCTGAAAACCCTCCTCAACATTGCCGAAATAGAACAACACCTGCAAACCCACGCAATTAACCATCTTATCCTCATCCCCCATCGCGATCTGCATCGCTTCCCCCTCCCCACCTTTTTCAAGAATCAAACCTGTACTACTCTCCCTAGTGCCTATCTGGGTCGTTCTCCCCTCTCCTCAAACTGGGAGAAAGGGCAAAATCTCCTCATTGTCGAAAATCCCCGCAGCACCCCCAAAATCGGTAATACAATCAAAAAATTAGACGAACTCCCCTTCGCCGAAGTCGAATCTGCCCTCATCCAACAACTTTTCGTCCCTTTAATGGTTGGCCATACTGAGAATGACGACTATAACCCGATCCGCCAGGGATTCAAATCCCTGTCTCATACAAAAAATCCATTGAAATGGATTGAGGAGGAGAAATCGCCGGGGGAACAAGAGTCAAAGTCCCCCAAAGTCGGAGAATTTAGGGGGCGCATTCAATGCCTCCCCAACACCAACGCCACCAAAGATCGCATTACGGAAGCCTTGGAACAATCCCATCACATCTTCCACTTCTGCGGACATGGCGCGTATAATGCTCAAAACCCTGCCCTCTCCTGTCTCTACCTCAACGGAGAAGACACCCTCACGCTTAAAGATATCCTGAACCTCGACCTGCAAGCATACCGCCTCATCGTCCTCTCTGCTTGCGAAACCGCCGTCACCGGAAACCAAACCATCACCGATGAATATGTCGGCTTAGTCAGTGGCTTTTTGCGGGCAGGTGCAACCTATGTTCTTAGCACTCTCTGGACGGTGGAATCTTTCGCGACAACCCTCCTTACCGTCACTTTTTATCAAAATCTTCATTCCGGACAACCGCCCGCCACAGCCCTGAAAAACGCCCAAACATGGCTCAAAACTGCGACAAAATCCGACTTGCAAATATGGTTAGACGATGCGATCGCACTCCTCCACCAAGACCGATCGCGCCAAAGACTCCTCAAAGTCAGACAACGGAATATCGATATAATGGAAAGCGATCGCCCCTATGCCCACCCCTATTATTGGTCGGCTTTTACCCTATCCGGACAATGATTGATTTTGCACAACTGATTCGCGATCGTTGCTTGGTTTTATGATGAAAGCAGAAAATAACGGACACGACGATCCAAATTTAATTTTACAGGTTCGTTTTTACAAAACTGAGAATGACAATGAACCCGTTCGGGATTGGTTGCAATCTTTATCTCGAGAAGAAAAAAAGACAATTGGAGAAGATATCAAAACAGTACAGTTTAGCTGGCCGGTAGGCATGCCCTTCATTAAAAAACTAGAATCGGATCTCTGGGAAATTCGTGCAAATTTAAACAATAAAATTGCTCGAATTTTATTCACTCTACAAAATGGAACTATGATTTTACTGCATGGATTTATCAAAAAATCTCAGAAGACTCCGCAACAAGATTTAGAACTTGCCCGACAAAGACTCAAAAAACTACAAGGAGGACAATAACAATGAATAATCTCCATGTTGGCAGCAGCTTTGATGAATTTCTAGAAGAAGAAGGCTTGTTCGCTGAAGTTGAAGCAACAGCCATTCAACGAGTCATTGCTTATCAATTACAGCAAGTAAGCGGTACTAACATTGTCATGGTTAAAGCCTTTCTTTATAGCTTGTCTCAACAAAAAGCACCTCTTCCTGAAGAAATTGAAACCCAAATCGGGAATATTTTTATCGCCTTAAAAACTCGTTGTCAAGAACTTCTCGATCTGGCTTTAGCGATTCCTTCTCTTAAAATTCCCTATGAAAATGCCGAACTTTGGTTTGACCTGACGATCGCAGAACGCAAAGGAGGATTAAAATTCTTACCCGTTGACGATCCTCACGACGATGGAATGGGAGAAAGTGTCAATGTTACGGACGATCCAGCAAAAGCGATCGCAGAAATGGAAAAAATTCTTGAAATTATCGATCGCGATTATGAAGACGCAGCGAAAACCCTCTCCCGAACCAACCCGATCCAAAATTTACAACAATTTATTAAAAACAAGCTGAATCGATAATACTGATAACTGATAACTGATAACTGATAACTGAATTAAATGAAATCTCTAGACTATCCCACCGTTGATTTATTTCTCTATGACCTCTATAGCGGTCTCGGAAAGAATGAAGAGGCGATCGATCGCGATCGCCGCCGCTTCTGGAATCGCATCTACGACGAAAACTATATCGAACAAAATCTCGAACAACTGAAAAAGAACGAGCAAAATTTTTCTCACTATATCGAACTCCTCGACGCGAGAATTCAACCTTTTGACGCACCTCTCGACGGCTATTATTACCCCGTAAAACTGGGAGACGTTCTTGCTTTACAAATTGACTGCGCCGGACGCAATAATGACCCAGAATGGGAACAACTTCCCTTTCCAGAAAAGCTGCAAGAACTGCAAAAAATTGTTAAAATTGTTCGCGGTCACACGATCAAAACTCCCCCGAAACTCGGTCAAAGCTGGCTATTTTGGGGCAAACTCGCCACCGCCGAACAAAACTCCGATGATATTGCCAAAATCTGTTACGAAACCCTAGAGATATGCGATCGCGCCAACTGGAAACGCGATTTAAAAGGTCAAAGTCAATATCGCAGCGCCTCTCTTTACGAACTCGAACAACCCGATACGATTCTCGACGGGCAAAACCTCAGTCATCATCTCATTATCTGTCTATTTCCTCACGATAAAACCGAAAAAGAAATTAGTCATATTATCGGTCAATTGTATCGCGATCTCATTCCACTTTTTCACTATCGCAGTAAAATTCTTTGGGTTTACGAAAAAAGTCGAGAACTCAAAGAGAACCTCAAAAAAGCATCGGGTAAAATGCAAGGGATTATCGATTCTTTATCCGGACATCTCGATCGCCAGCAACTCGATCTCAAACTCATGCAAAAAGATATGAGTAATGCCTTGACAATTTCCCATTACTATGAAACAAATCTCGGCGAATTTCAGAAACAACAAGTCAATATTGAAACGAATACCCATAATTATTGCGAACGCTTGCAAAAGATGCGCGATCGCGACCCTGCTGGTCACTTAGAATTCTTGGAAAAATTCGGCGAATCTGCTAACGATAAAGTCCAACAAATCGTCATGGATAGTAAAGCCTTAAGCGCCGGACTCAAACCCCTCGATAGCTTTATTCAAACCGTAGAAGGAATTATCGAAATCGAACGCACTCAAAACGAACGGACGCTTAATAATACCATTGCGATCGCAGGAGTGGGAATTAGTGTCGCTTCTTTAGTCGCTTCCACCATCGGACAAGAAGAAACTCGCGAGATGGTCGAACAATTATTTAGCGTTCCCAACCAGCCTTACTTGGAAATTGTTTTAACTTTTCTTCCTTTAGTAATTAGTGTTTCTTTGGGTTTAATTTGTGCAGTTTTGACTCCTATAGTCTTGCGACTTTTCAAAAAATAGCTATGGCAATCAATTTTCAATAAAACATAATTCGCCGCAAAGCAAAAGACAACACCGAAACCGCACAAACTACGGCACTTTGTCCCAGTAAAGGACGAAGAGAATAGTAAAAAATTTCTTGTAGCAAAACAAGGATTCCTCCATCAATAAAACCGAAAAGATGCAGGCCGATCAAATAGGTAATTCCTAAAGTATGAATGGTCAATAAGCCACAAAAACAACTAAAAGTGAGAGATTCTAGTTGAGGTTTCGTGCGAAATGCCAAAGAACCGCAGATCCACGCCCCCGGAATAAAGCCCAAGATATAGCCAAAAGTCGGGGCGGTGAGATAATCGAGACCGCCACCGTGGGTAAAAATGCGAAATCGGGTCAAAAATAGTCCCAACAAGACATAAGCGATCTGTGAAAGCGCACCCGCTTGTTTTCCTCCTAAACATCCCGCTAACAAAACGGCTCCGATTTGAAAGGTGACCCCTAAAGAATAGGTTTGAATGCCATTTCCTTCTCCCCAATTCCACGGAAAACCCCAATCCCAAGGGGGAGTCGTAGCGGAAGGGAATAAAAAAGTACCGCCAATCGTCAGAAATAACCCCACCACCGCCCAAAGAAGTTTGTAGGGAAAAGAAAGGGTGGGGGAGTTAACAGGTTTGCGGCGAAGGGAACGACTGCGCCTAGTGCGTTTGCGAGGAGGTTTCGTACTCACCGGGTATGGGGGCTTCTCCACCTTCGAGTCCTAATGATTCTAACAGGGCGCGATCGCGTTCGGGGGGCTGTCCGAGGGTGGTCAGATAATGACCGACCAACATGGCATTAATTCCCGCTTGCAAGCCCAAATGCTGCAATTCTCCCATAACCGCTTCCCGACCGCCAGCATAACGGAGAATTTGCTGAGGAAGCAAGAGGCGGAAAAGCGCGATCGCTTTGAGGGCTTCGTAGGGATCGAGGCGGTTTTGTTCTCCCAAAGGCGTACCCTGACGGGGATTTAACAAATTGAGAGGGACTGATTCGACTTCTAATTCTCTCAGGGCGAGGGCGAGATCGATGCGATCCTCCCAACTTTCTCCCATACCCATAATGCCCCCAGAACAGGCTTGAATACCTGCCGCTTTGAGATTTTTAATGGTTTCCACGCGATCGCGCCATTGATGAGTCCCGACAATCTCGGGGAAGTAATTTTCCGAGGTTTCCAAGTTATGGTTGTAGCGTGTCACTCCAGCTTCCCGTAAGGCTTCTGCCTGTTCGGCCGTCACTTCCCCGAGGGCGCAACAGGGTTTAATCGCAGTGGTGGCAATAATTTCTTGTACCGTGGCGAGAATTTCCGCAAATTCTTGAGATTTGGGGCTATTATATTTGATTCCCCGACCCTGAGAAACCAAACAGAAACGCTTAGCACCCGCATCGGCGGCGGCTTTTGCTTGGGCGAGGATATCTTCTTTCGTTTTTAACCCGTAAACCGGGGAATTTTCCCCGGGATGATGGGACGACTGGGAGCAAAAACTGCAATTTTCCGAGCAATTCCCCGATTTAATATTAACGATACTGCACAGATCGACAACATTTCCACAACAGGCCGCCCGGACGCGATCGGCAGCTTCACAAAGGGCTAATATATCCGCTTCACCCTTGATTTGAGTTAATTCTAAGGCTTGCGATCGCGTTAAGGATTCTCCGGCGATAATGCGATCGCTCAAATTGGCTAAAAAAGTTTTTAAAGGTACACCCGTTAAGGCTGGGGTTGAATTGCTCGTTTTGTTTGGAGCAATGGCTGGGATTGCTTGAACCACGTTTTTCTCGATACTCCCAATATTTGGCGATCGCAATCTTATCAGCTTGATGTCCCCTAACTTCAGCCGATGTAATGAAACTTCTCAATTCTGAGGAATTTGTTGGCAACTCGGACGCATAGAGATATATTTGTATTACATGACGAATTGCAAAGCGATCGGGCTTTGAATTCTACTGTCAATATCAATTGCCCATGAAAAACTCGCCTAATATCGACCACGATCGCTTATTTAAAGAACTCCTGACGGTCTTTTTTGTGGAATTCGTCGAATTATTTTTTCCCAAAGTACGAAAGTATCTCGATCCAGATTCCATTACTTTTTTGGATAAGGAAGTTTTTACCGATGTTACCTTGGGGGAACGTTATGAAACCGATCTTATCGTCCGTGCAAGTTTTGCCGAACAAGACTCCTATTTTTTGATTCATGTTGAAAACCAGTCCTCTATAGAAACAGCATTCGATCGCCGCATGTTTCGCTATTTTGCTCGTCTGTATGAAAAGTTCAATTTACCCATTTATCCGATTGTTATTTTTTCTTATGACAAACCCAAGAAAGCAGCAATTAATTACCACCAAGTTAAATTCCCCGATTTTGAGGTTTTGCAATTTAACTATCGAGTCGTTCAGCTAAATCGTCTCAATTGGAAAGATTTTTTAAAACAGAAAAATCCTATTGCCTCAGCATTAATGGCGAAAATGAATATCGCCCCAGAGGATAGACCAAAAGTGAAGGTAGAATGTTTGCGATTGTTGGCGACATTACACCTCGATCCGGCTCGAATGCAATTGATTTCTGGATTTGTGGATAGTTATTTAAAATTAAATGAGTTAGAACATCGCGCATTTGTCGAACAAATCGCTAAAATTAAACCAGAAGACAAGGAGGAAGTTATGCAAATTGTCACCAGTTGGATGCAGGAAGGCATCGAGATCGGCCGCAAACAAGGTCTCGAACAAGGTCTCGAACAAGGACGGCGACAAGGTTGGATGCGATCGCTTTTGCGTCAGCTTACCAAGCGTTTTGGAACGCTTGAGTTAAAAATAGAAGAGCAAATTTCTCAATTAACTCTAACGCAGTTAGATGTATTAAGTTTAGAAATATTTGATTTTAAAAGTGTGGCAGATTTGACAACTTGGCTGGCCGAGATTAATGAAAAAACCGAGGAACAAAAAAGCGATCGCGACCCAGAACAATAGATGAAAACAGCCTTAGTTCATGAATGGTTAACCCCCAAAGCAACCGGGGGATCGGAATTAGTCGTAGCGGAAATTCTCCAGTACATCGAAGCCGATCTTTATGCTCTGATTGATTTTGAATCGGTTAATCCTGAAAGTTATTTGTACGATCGCAAAATCGGTCATACATTCCTACAACATTTTCCCCTCGCCCGCAACGGCGTACAGAAATATTTACCTTTTCTTCCCCTCGCGATCGAACAACTGGACTTAGGAGAATACGATCGCATTCTTTCCTCCTCCCACGCCGTCGCCAAAGGAGTTCTCACCCGTCCCCACCAACTCCATATCTGTTACTGTCACACCCCCATGCGCTACGCATGGGATTTAACCTTTGAGTACCTCCGCAACAGCCGTATGGGACGAGGAATTCCCGGTTTCTTTTCTCGCTATATCCTTCATCGCCTGCGAGAATGGGATGTCATTTCCGCCAACCGCGTCGATTATTTTATCGCCAACTCTCAATATACCGCCCGTCGCATCTGGCGGTGTTACCGACGCAAAGCCGAAGTGATTTATCCTCCCGTTAACTGCGATCGCTTTGCGTTTTCTCCCCAAAAAGAAGACTTTTACCTCGTTGTTTCCCGTTTGGTCGGTTATAAAAAAATAAGTTTAATTGTCGAAGCCTTCAATCAATTGGAACTTCCTCTCGTCGTCATTGGCGATGGCGCAGAATTAACCCGCATTAAAGCCATAGCCGGTAAAAATATTCGCGTGTTAGGATCGCAGCCAAATGAAATTGTAGTGCAGTATATGCAAAAAGCAAAAGCCTTCGTTTATGCTGCCTGCGAAGACTTTGGCATTGCCCCCGTCGAGGCACAATCTTGCGGCACTCCCGTCATAGCTTATGGTCAAGGGGGAGCATTGGAAACCGTCCGCGATGTGCGACAATTTCCCCAAACGGGGACGGGATTGCATTTTGCCCCCCAAACCGTTGAGGCATTGGTAGAAACCGTTAAGATTTTTAGCGAATTACCCGGAAAAATCGAGCCGGAAATCTGCCGCCAAAATGCCGAAAAATTTACCCCCGAGGTTTTTCGCCAGCAGTATCTCGCTTTTGCCGATCGCTGCTGGCATAATTGGAAAACCGGCAGCGATCGCATTAACGGTTAACGGGGTTTGTGGTGAATTTGAGGAGTACGATGACTGCTGAAAGTCCGGTGAGGTCTAGCAAAGGAAGCGCAACGCGGAAAACGCGATCGCTTTCTAACCGAAAGCAAAACACGAGTTTTTTGCTTTTTCTATTTAATGGGAAAAAATTTAAACGCTTGTTCGATATTGGCTTTTCCCTCAGCGTTTTAATGCTTGGCGCTCCAGTTTATCTGATTTTGACGTTCTTAATTGCGGTCACTTCTCCGGGACCGATTTTTTACGTACAGCACCGAGTCGGCAAAAACTATCAACCTTTTCGCTGCCTCAAATTTAGAACGATGGTGTGTAATGCCGAGGAAATTCTCGACGAATTATTTGCTAAATCTCCCGAATTACAACAAGAATTCGAGGAGACCTACAAACTTAAACAAGACCCTCGCATCACGAAAATTGGCAAATTTTTACGCTTGACCAGTTTAGATGAACTGCCTCAGTTTTGGAATGTGTTGAAAGGTGATATGAGCGTCGTCGGTCCGCGTCCCCTCGTCCCCGATGAATTAAAATATTACGGGCGCTACATGGCCAAGGTGTTGACGGTCAAGCCCGGTATTACGGGATTGTGGCAAGTTTCCGGACGCAATGACCTCCCCTATCAACGTCGCATTCACCTCGATGTTTACTATGCCAGCTATCGCACCTTGATTTTAGATGTGTTTATTATTCTCAAAACCGTTGGTATTGTCTTGTTTCCCCGCAATAACGGAGCTTATTGAAAGGGATGTCGAAAAGATGGCAATTGGCCGGATAATGACCGATACTCGTCTTTTCGGCAATATTTTGTAGGGATTTTTACCGCATGATTACAGGGGAATTAAAATCGAAGGTCGATAAACTCTGGACGACATTCTGGAGTAATGGGATTAGCAACCCGCTTTCGGTAATCGAACAGATTTCTTATTTGCTGTTTATCAAGCGGTTGGACGATTTGGAATTGGCGAAGGAGAAGAAGGCGAAACGCTTGGGAGAGGCGATCGCAAACCCGATTTTTTCTGAGGGACAGCAGCATTGTCGCTGGTCGAAGTTTCGCAATCAAAATGCGGCAGATATGCTGAAAATCGTGCGGGATGAGGCGTTTCCTTTTATTAAAAATATGGGGAAGGAAGGGGGAGCTTATGCGATTCACATGAAAGATGCGACATTTTTAATCGCCAATGCTTCACTTTTGTCGAATGTGGTGGAACAGATCGATGGGATTCCTATGGAAGATCGGGATACTAAGGGGGATCTCTATGAATATATGCTTTCGAAGTTGACGACGGCGGGACAAAACGGCCAGTTTAGAACCCCGCGTCACATTATTAAAATGATGGTGGAGTTGATGGAGCCGAATGCGCGGGAAATTGTCTGCGATCCGGCCTGCGGGACGGGGGGATTTTTGGTGGCGGTGTCGGAATATTTGCGGAATAAGCAGGATAGTGAGGGGAATTTGGTACTCAATGCCCCGGGGAATCGAGAGCATTTTAATTCGGAGATGTTTCACGGGTTTGATTTTGACCCGACAATGTTGAGAATTGGCAGTATGAATATGATGCAGCATGGAATTGAGGATCCGAAGATTGAGGCACGGGATTCTCTGTCGGAAGATCATGGGGGAGTAATGGAGGAATTTACGCTGGTTTTGGCTAATCCGCCGTTTAAGGGGTCTGTGGATAAGGAGAATATTGCGGTGAATTTGAAGAAGGTTGTCAATACGAAGAAGACTGAGTTACTGTTTGGGGCGCTATTTCTGCGGTTGCTGAAGAAGGGGGGACGGGGAGCCGCGATCGTGCCGGATGGGGTCTTATTTGGCTCTTCTAAGGCACATAAGGCATTGCGAGAGGTGTGGGTGGAGGAGCATAAGTTAGATGGGGTGATTTCGATGCCGTCGGGGGTGTTTAAGCCTTATGCAGGGGTTTCGACGGCGATCGCAATGTTTACAAAGACGGGGGTGGGGGGAACCGATCGCGTTTGGTTTTATGATATGCAGGCGGATGGGTTATCGTTGGATGATAAGCGGCAAGTTGTGGCGGAAAATGATATTCCCGATATTCTGCGACGGTGGCGATCGCGAGATGTGGAGAAGGATATAAATCGCAAGGATAAGGCGTTTTTTGTGCCGAAAAAGGAGATCGTGGAAAATGGTTACGATCTTTCGATTAATCGCTATAAGGAGATTGAATATGAGGAAGTGGAATACGATCCGCCGAGGGTTATTTTGGGGAAATTGAAGGCGATCGAGGATGAAATTCGGGCAGATTTGGATGAGTTGGAGGGGATGTTATCTTAAACTGAATTTTTTGTACTATTGCAACGCTATAATGATTGCATAAATCCGAGCTTGGATGATGATGATTATGGATTTGTTCGAGCGATCGGGATAGGGTAAGGAAAATAAATTAAAACAGGATGAATCACAATGAGTGTTAAAGAATTGCTTAAAGCCGAGTTAGAATTTTTGTCTGAGGATGATTTGCAAGAACTTTATGAGTTGGCAAAACGCCGCAGTCAAAGGATAAAAGGCGATCGGGATGAGTTAGGAGAATTGTTAGAGAGATGCCAGATCGAAACGGGTATTCCCGATCTAGCGGAACAACACCATCATTACATTCACGGAACTCCAAAGATTAATTATAATGAATAAGGTTTTTGTCGATACGGCTGCGTGGATTGCTTTACTTAATGTTAATGATGCTTGGCACGAGCGATCGGTTCAACTCCGCTTGCAATTGGCTGCTCGAAATTATATTTTTATAACTAGCAATTTTGTTTTATTGGAGGTTGCTGATGCTCTATGTTCTCCTGTAGTTCGTGCAAACACGACTAATTTTTTAAGAAATATACATCGCGTTAAATCTATGCAAGTATTATCTTTAAATGATGATTTATTTAGGGCAGGATTAAGTCTGTATGAGTCTAGGTTGGATAAGGATTGGGGGTTGACGGATTGTATTAGTTTTGTTGTTATGCAGCGAGAGGGAATTACGGAGGCTTTTACGACGGATAAGCATTTTGAGCAGGCGGGTTTTATTCGGTTATTAAAATGAATTTTTTAGGAGGTCAAAAATGATGAACAAATATGATATTTTTCAACGGTTACAGGAACATCAAGAAGTGTTGATGAATTTTGGGGTGTGTCGGTGCGGTTTGTTTGGGTCGTTTCGTCGGGGTGAGGCGACGGAAGATAGCGATATCGATTTGTTGGTGACGTTTGAGCCGGAGTTAAAAACGTTTATGAATTTTATGGATTTGTGTTTCTTTTTAGAGGATCTGTTTGAGCGTAAGGTGGATGTTTTGACTCCGGAATCTTTGAGTCCTTATCTTAAGGATAAAATTTTGGCGGAGGTGGAGTATATTACAAATGGCAAAAAATAAGAGTGATTTTTCTATTGTAAAATTGGTCAATGTTTCCGAAAAAATTGATTATGGTCTAACAGCATCAGCACAAGATATTGAAGGAAATCCAAAGTTTTTACGAATTACAGATATTCAAAATAATTGGGTTAACTGGGATAATGTTCCATCTTGTGAATGCACGGAAAAAGATTATAAAAAATATGCTCTGAAACAAGGTGATATTGTATTTGCACGAACAGGAGCAACAACTGGAAAAAGTTTTTTAATTCGTGACTGCCCATCCAGAGTAGTGTTTGCATCATATTTAATTAGAGTGCGACCTTCTTCAAAAATTAATTCTGAATATTTATCTCGTTTTTTTCAAACTCCTAATTATTGGAATCAAATCACACTTAGTTCAACTGGAACGGCTCAAACAGGTGTAAACTCTACAAAGTTAAAAGATTTAAAAATTCCTCTTCCACCTCTAGAAGAACAAAAAAGAATCGCGGCGATATTGGATAAAGCCGATCGCATTCGACGGAAACGACAAGAAGCTATTCAATTAACCGAAGAATTAGCGCGATCGCTTTTCCTCGATATGTTCGGCGATCCCGTTACTAATCCGAAAGGTTGGGATATTGTAGAAATTAGTCAAATTGTAGACGATATTGAATCAGGATGGAGTCCTAAATGTGATTCTCGTATTGCTGAAAAGGAAGAATGGGGAATATTAAAATTGGGTGCAATTACTTGGGGTGTTTTCGACGAAATAGCAAATAAAGCATTGTTACCAGAGACAAAGCCAAAACCAGAATTAGAAATCAAAGTCGGCAATTTGTTATTTTCAAGAAAAAATACTTATGAATTAGTTGGTGCTTCTGCTTTTGTTCATAAAACGAGATCGAAACTTCTATTACCCGATCTGATTTTTAGATTAAAAATAAATGATCGAGTTAATCCTGTATATCTTTGGCAAGCATTAAGTCAATTATCTGCGAGGCGAGAAATTAGTCGCCTTGCCAGTGGATCGGCGGGTTCTATGCCAAATATTTCAAAAGCTAGATTAAGAACATTAAAAGTTTCGTTACCTCCTCTAGATAAACAGAAAAAATATAATCGAATTATAGAAAAATATTGGCAACAACAAGAGTCTTTAGAAAAGTCTGCAAAAGAATCAGAAAATCTCTTTAACTCCCTCCTGCAAAGAGCTTTCCGAGGAGACCTATGAAAATAGCAGAAAATGCAATTATTCCCGATCGCAAGCTATCCGTTGTTACCTTCAAACCCGATCGAGAATAAAACCATGAGCCTAGAACGCCGAAAAATCACCAATTTTGCTGTTATTTAAAATAGGATTCACTGCGATCCGTCGGGGATTGAAAATTCTCATATCATGGGAAAAAGTTGTTAAAATGGAAGTTAAGGAAATAAATCGGTAATTAAATTGTCCTTCTTATCTCGATCCGCCAGGGATTAAAAATCCCTGTCTCATACAAAAAATCCATTAAAATGGATTGAACGCGCGATCGCTATTTTATTCACGATATGACCCGAGTCCTCTTGAGAGGACTTTTTATATGAGACAGGGAATTCTATTCCCTGACGAATTATTGATAAAGCCGACAGAGTGCAAACAAGAAATAACAGCTATATCCCCCTCC
>NZ_JCAMRX010000001.1:0-239170 GCF_059821285.1 Spirulina sp. LEGE 11439 | reverse complement strand
AGCTATATCCCCCTCCGCCGAGGATTAAAAATCCCCGTCTCATACGGAAAAATCCATTAAAATGGATTAAACGCGCGATCGTATTTTATCGGATGAGGTGACAGGAATAAATCATGGTGATATCCGGATCCGCCGAGGATTAAAAATCCCCGTCTCATCCGAAAAATCCATTAAAATGGATTGAACGCGCGATCGTATTTTATCGGATGAGGTGACAGTAATAAATCATGGTGATATCCGAATCCGCCGAGGATTAAAAATCCCCGTCTCATACAAAAAATCCATTAAAATGGATTGAACGCGCGATCGTATTTTATCGGATGAGGTGACAGTAATAAATCATGGTGATATCCGAATCCGCCGAGGATTAAAAATCCCCGTCTCATACAAAAAATCCATTAAAATGGATTGAACGCGCGATCGTATTTTATCGGATGAGGTGACAGTAATAAATCATGGTGATATCCGAATCCGCCGAGGATTAAAAATCCCCGTCTCATACAAAAAATCCATTAAAATGGATTGAACGCGCGATCGTATTTTATTCACGATTATGACCCGAGTCCTCTTGAGAGGACTTTTCATATGAGGCAGGGAATTCTATTCCCTGACGGATCTGACGGATCTTGTATGAAGCAAGACACGCTATTTTTTGTCAGATATTTGGCGGATCGTCTCGATTTTGGATAATTTCCAAAGCTGCGATCGCCGTTTTATTCGCATGATGTTGTTTTTGATTTTGAACGTAAGCGATCGCGCGATCGAGTTGTTTGCCACCGAGAGAAAAAATGCCATAACCTTCCTGCCAAGCAAATTGTAAAGAATAATCGGTTATGTTATTTAAAAAACGAGAGCTGCTGCCTTTAATCTTCTTCACAAATTCCGCGATCGCCAATTTGGGTGGAATTGAAACAATTAAATGAATATGGTCTTCAATACCTCCAATTGCATGAACGATGCAACCCAGCGAATCGGCTTTATTGATAAGATAAGGATATAATTTTGTTTCTTTAGTTTGGGTTAAATAAGGATAGCGGTTTTTTGTTGCCCAAACCAAATGATAATACAAACGCCAATATGCCATTTTATGAAATTGTCTTGATTTGCGATCGCATTTTATCGGATGAGGTGACAGGAATAAATCATGGTGATATCCGAATCCGCCAGGGATTAAAAATCCCTGTCTCATACAAAAAATCCCTTAAAATGGATTGACCGCGCGATCGCTATTTTATTCACGATATAACCCGAGTCCTCTTGAGAGGACTTTTCCTATGAGACAGGGAATTCTATTCCCTGACGGATTATCGATAAAACCGACAGAGTGTAAACAAGAAATAACAGCTATATCCCCCTCCGCCGAGGATTAAAAATCCCCGTCTCATACAAAAAATCCCTTAAAATGGATTGAACGCGCGATCGCTATTTTATTCACGATATAAGATTTAGTCCTCTTCAGAGGACTTCTCATATGAGGCAGGGAATTCTATTCCCTGACGGATCTGACGGATCGCAAACGAGAACAAGTATCTCAATCATGCCCTCAAACTTCACCTTTCTCAAACCCGACTTTCCCCAACTCTTCGACCACGCCGCCAACGCCGAAGGATTGGTCTATAGCGCCCCTCGCGCCAGTTGTTTCTATTGTCGTTTTACCCTCGAGCAAGCCGTCATCTGGCTCTACGATAACGACCCTTACTTAAAACTTCCCTACGATACTAACCTCAGCGCCCTCATTCACGAGAGCACCTTTCAAGATAATCTTTCCCGCGAACTCCGTCCCAAACTCCGCACCATCCAAAAAATGGGTAACGTTGCCGTCCATCGTGCCGTTACCGTCAGCAAAAAAGACGCTCTCCACCTGATCGAAGAACTCTTTCACTGCCTTTATTGGCTCTGTCGCTACTATTCCCCTAACGGTAGAAATCTCGGTAAACTCGACTTTAATCCCAAACTCATCCCGCAAACTCAAGGACAAGCAGAATTAACCCGACAAGAATTGCAAAAACGCGATCGCGAACTCTCTCAAACCCAAGAGATGAAGCGCATCGCCGAAGAGAGACGCAAACAAACCGAAAGCGAACTCGCTGCCGTTAAAGCCCAACTGAATGCCCTCCTCACTGCGAATAAAACCCAAGGCGATCGCCACGACTACAACGAAAAGCAAACCCGAGATCGCCTCATCGATGTCATGCTCAAAGAAATGGGTTGGGATCTCGCTCATCCCGATGCGATCGAGTATCCCGTAACAGGAATGCCCAAATCTGTTAACCCTTCCGGAAAAGGAAGAATCGATTACGTCCTTTGGGATGATAACGGTTTACCTTTGGCTGTCGTCGAAGCCAAACGCACCCGCAAAAACGTCCGAGAGGGACAACAACAGGCCAAACTTTACGCCGACTGCCTCGAAAGAAAATTCGGTCAACGTCCGATTATTTTCTATAGTAACGGTTATGAGACCTACATCTGGGACGATCGCAACTATCCCCCCCGAGAAATTCACGGTTTCCTGAAAAAAGACGAATTGCAATATCGCATTTGGCAACGCGACAACACTAAACCTTTAGATAGCGTAGACATTAACCTCGATATTGCTGGAGGCGATCGCATCTATCAAACCGAAGCCATTCATCGCATGCGGGAAACCTTCAGCCAACGCAACCGTAAAGCCTTACTCGTCATGGCTACCGGTACCGGCAAAACCCGCACCGCGATCGCCCTCGTCGATATCCTCATGAGTGCCAACTGGGTGAAGCGAGTATTATTCCTCGCCGATCGCAAAACCCTCGTGACCCAAGCACAACGGGCATTTAATAAGCACTTACCCGATATCAATACCGTCAACTTACTGAAAGAAAAAGACATCGCCGGAGCAAACGCCATCTTTTCCACCTATCCCACCATCATGAACGAAATTAACAAAGTGGAGAAAGAAGGCAGAAAAATCGGCCCCGGCTACTTCGATCTGGTGATTCTCGACGAAGCACACCGCAGCGTTTACAAAAAATATCGCTATCTTTTTGATTACTTCGATACCCTCCTCCTGGGACTCACCGCCACCCCCAGAGATGAAGTCAACCGCGACACTTATCAAATCTTCAACCTCGAACCCGGTAATCCCACCTTTGCCTACGAACTCGGCGAGGCGATCGCAGACGGTCATCTCGTCCCCCCGAAAGGAATTAACGTCCCCTTTAAATTCCTGCGAACCGGTATAAAATACAATGAACTTTCCCCCGCAGAACAAGAAGAATACGAAGAGAAATTTACCGACCCAGAAACCGGAGAAATTCCCGCAGCGATCGAACCCAAAGCCGTCAATGATTGGCTCTTTAACGGCGATACCATCGACCAAGCCCTCGAAATCCTCATGGAATTGGGGTTACGGGTCGATGGAGGCGATCGCCTCGGCAAAACCATTATTTTCGCCCGCAACCACAACCACGCCGTTAAAATCGAAGAACATTTCAATCAAAATTATCCCCACTATAAAGGTGCATTCGCCAGAATTATTGACAGTCACGACAACTACGCTCAAACGATTTTAGATGACTTTTCCGAAAAGAATAAAGACCCCGCGATCGCCATTTCCGTCGATATGCTGGATACTGGGGTAGACGTGCCGGAAGTAGTCAATTTAGTCTTTTTCAAACCCGTTTACTCCCGCGTCAAATTCAACCAAACGATCGGACGAGGAACCCGTCTCTGTCCCGATCTATTCGGCATCGATCGCCACAAACAAGAATTTTTCATTTTCGATCTCTGCGGTAACTTCGAGTATTTTCAGCAACAAGTGAGAGAAGCAGAAGGAAAACCCGCCGACAGCCTGACCGCAAAAATCTTTAAAACTCACCTCAAACTCTATCAACAATTGAACGATTCGCCAGAACTGGTAGAATTGAGAAGAGAAATCGGCGATCGCCTCCACACCCATATCGCCAGCATGGAACCGCAAAACTTTATCGTTCGCCGTCACTTAAAAGAAGTGGAAACCTTTTCCCAACGCGATCGATGGGCAAAACTCGACCGCAAAGACCTGCGAATCCTCGGGGATATCCTCTCCCATCTCCCCAACCAACTCCCCCGAGAAAACCCCCTGATAAAGCACTTCGATCTGCTTTGCGGCCAAATCCAACTCGCCATCTTGTCAAACCATCCCAACTTTATAGCCTTGCGAGATAAAGTGAGGGATTTACTCGATAACCTCGAACAAAAACGAACGATTCCCATGATTCAAGTGCAACTACCCTCGATCGAAGCCGTGAGAGAGGAAGAATGGTGGCAAGATGTCACCCTGCCTATCGTAGAATCCCTGCGAAAAAATCTGCGAGACTTGATGCAGTTTATCGATCGCCAAACCGAACCCATCATTTACACCGACTTTCAAGACGAACTGGGAGACCTCGACGAAACAGAAGTTCCCATCCAACAAACCGGCTTCAGTCCCCAACAGTACCGCAAAAAAGTAGAGACATATATTAGAAATAATAAAGACCACGTAGCAATTGCCAAACTGCGGCACAATCTCCCTCTCACCGAAACAGACTTGCGTTCTCTCGAAACCATGCTATTCGCTGAAGAAGGTTTAGAAAGTCGGCAAAAATTCACCGAAGTCTGTCCCGAGGAAGCCCAAAATTTACCGCGTTTTATCTGTTCTCTGGTGGGATTGGATCGTACTGCCGCGAAAAAAGCCTTTGCCCAATACCTTGACCGCCAACACTTTAACGCCAATCAAATTCGTTTTGTCGAACAAATTATCGACTTGCTGACCCAACAAGGGACTATCGAGCCTTCCCGACTCTACAAACCCCCCTTTACTGATTTCCATAGCGACGGCCTTGATGGGGTTTTTGGCGATCGCGATGCGGATAATCTGATCGAGATCGCGCGATCGTTCCCTCGGGCAGTTGAGATGAAATTTGGGGCGTAGAAGACAAACCCCAGACTCCTAACAGTTTTTTCTGCTCGAATCTTCGCGATCGCCGGATCGAGCATCGGTTAGAATTATTAACGGTTAAGTGTTAACGATTGGCTGAAAACGCATGACGCAAGCAAAGAAAGCCCTAATCACGGGAATTACCGGTCAAGATGGTTCTTATTTAAGCGAACTCTTACTTGAAGAAGGTTATGAGGTTCATGGAATTATCCGGCGAACTTCTACATTTAATACGGATCGAATCGATCATATTTATGTCGATCCTCATAGTGAAGGAGCAAGATTTTTCCTTCACTATGGCGATCTCACGGATGGAACGACGTTGGGGCGCATCGTTGAAGAAATTCAACCCAATGAAATCTATAATTTGGGCGCTCAATCTCACGTCCGAGTTAGTTTTGATTCTCCAGAATACACCGTTGATTCTGTGGCCATGGGAACCCTGCGACTCTTAGAAGCCGTGCGGGATTACCAACAGCGTACCGGTCAAGAAGTCCGCTACTATCAAGCAGGTTCTTCAGAAATGTTTGGTAAGGTGCAGGACGTTCCTCAAAAAGAAACCACTCCCTTTTATCCGCGCAGTCCCTACTCTTGTGCGAAGGTTTACGCCCACTGGCAAACGATTAATTATCGCGAATCCTACAATCTCTTTGCTTGTAATGGAATTTTGTTTAACCATGAAAGTCCTCGTCGTGGCGAAACTTTTGTGACTCGCAAAATCACTCGTGCAGTAGCTCGCATCGTTGCCGGACAACAAAAAGACCTCTATTTAGGGAATTTGGATTCCAAACGAGATTGGGGCTATGCCAAAGATTACGTGCGGGCAATGTGGCTGATGTTGCAACAAGAGAAGCCCGATGATTACGTGATTGCCATGAATGAAACCCACTCGATTCACGAGTTTCTCGATTTGGCCTTTAGTTATGTCAATTTGAACTGGAAAGATTACGTAAAGTTCGATCCCCGCTATTTGCGTCCAGCCGAGGTGGATTTGCTCATCGGCGATTGCACGAAAGCGAAAGAGCAACTGGGTTGGCAACCTTCGGTTTCTTTTGAAGAATTGGTGCATTTAATGGTAGAAGCAGATTTAGCCGCCTTGGGACAGTCTTCCCCCAATAAAACCGATGCGATCGCGCAAAAATTAGTGGAAGATAATGCCTACATCCGGCAAAATAGGGGCAAGACTGTCGATTAAACCGAGAAATTTAAACTGACGAAATTGACGAGAGGGAAGAAAACGCAATGCTAGATTTACGGGATAAGCGGATCGTCGTCACTGGCGGTGCGGGGTTTTTGGGCAAACAAGTGATTGCCCAATTACATCAAGCTGGAGTCAAGCCAGAGAAAATTTTTGTGCCGCGATCGCAAGAATTCGATCTCTGCACCTTGGCAGCTTGTCAAAAGGTCGTCCAAAACCAAGATATTGTGATTCACTTGGCGGCTCACGTCGGTGGGATTGGTCTTAATCGAGAAAAACCCGCCGATTTGTTTTATGACAACTTAATGATGGGGACGCAACTCATTCACGAAGCTCACAAAGCAGGAGTCGAGAAATTTGTCTGCGTGGGAACGATTTGTGCCTATCCCAAATTTACCCCCGTTCCGTTTAAGGAAGACGACCTTTGGAATGGCTATCCAGAAGAAACCAACGCCCCCTATGGCATTGCCAAAAAAGCCCTTTTAGTTCAACTCGAATCCTATCGACAGCAGTACGGGTTTAATGGGGTGTATCTACTGCCCGTAAATCTCTACGGGCCTGAAGATAATTTCGATCCTCGCAGTTCTCACGTCATCCCCGCTTTGATTCGTAAAGTTTACGAAGCACAAAAACGAGGAGATAAAACGTTACCCGTTTGGGGCGATGGTTCTCCCACGCGAGAATTTTTGTACTCCACCGATGCGGCGCGAGGAATTGTCATGGCGACGCAAAAATATAATCAATCTTTACCCGTGAATTTGGGAACAAATCGAGAGATTTCCATTCGAGATCTGGTAGAACTCATTTGCCAACTCATGGCATTTGAGGGGGAAATTATTTGGGAAACAGATAAGCCTAACGGCCAACCCCGACGGTGTTTGGATACCCAACGCGCTAAAGAAAAATTTGGCTTTGTTGCGGAAGTCGGCTTTGAAGAAGGCTTGAAAAACACCATCGAATGGTATCGAAAAAATGCGGAATAGGTAATGGGTAATGGGCAATGGGTAATTGCCCGCCGTTTACTGTTTACTATTTTTGATTAAAACCAATGGGCCAAGCAATCGTTCCTCGAATTATTTTCGCGCTTTTAACAGGGTTGTGTACTACCGGATTTATTCTCATTAATCCAGTCCCGATGCTCGCCCAATATTCACCTCAAAATCAACAACTCAACGATCTCTTGCGTCAAGCGCGAGATTTTGCCGATGCCGGCGATTACGATCGCGCGATCGCAACCTACGAACAAGCGGCATATTACGATCGCCGCAATGCCAAAATTTACTCGGGCATCGGTTATCTCCGCACCCTACAAGGGCAATACCGAGAAGCCTCTCGCGCCTATCAACAAGCCCTCGCGATCGAGAGTAACAATCCCGATTTTCAATATGCCTACGCTTATTGTTTGGCGCAGATGCGGGACAATCGCAACGCCATCCGCGCCTATCAACGGGCGATCCAACTCGATCGCCGCAATCTCAAAAGCTATATCGGTTTGGGAGTTGTCCTCATGCGGGAAGGCTACCACGATCGCGCTTTACAAGTGTACGAGCGCATCGCACCGGAAAATCCCGGAGATGGCAGCGTTTACGGGTTGATGTCCACGGCACTGTTAGAACTCGATCGCCCCCGAGAAGCGATCGATCGCTTGCAGCGTGCCGTACAACGCTATCCCAATAACGCGCAATTGTGGCTGCAATTGGGGATTTTTCTGGCAGGGCTGACTGAAAATGAAGAGGCTGCATTAATGGCCCTCGAAAGAGCGGCTCGCTTGAATCCCAACGATCCTCGCGCCCAGTTGCAAATTGGCTGGATATTCCAAGAACAAGGACAAGAGGAGCGAGCAAGAGCGATGTTTAATAAAGCCTCTCTCTCGGGTTACGATTCCTTTGCGGTTCAAATGGAAATCGGGAATATTTTTCTCGAGCAAGATTCTTATTTGACGGCGACGATTGCTTACCGTCGCGCCGTCCAACTTGCGCCCAATAATCCCGAAGCCTTTTATAAACTCGGTTTGGTTCTCAAAGCAAGAAATCGCCGAGAAGAAGCGATGGCAGCTTGGAATCGCGCGATCGCACTATATCGTCGTCAAGGCGATCGCGCGGGTATCCAAAAAATTCAAGCCTTATTAGATGAGGAAGAAAGCACTCGCGAGCGAGTTTTTGAACCGTTTAATTAATTGTAGGGAAAACACCATGCGATCGGGTTTATTGTTCTTATTTTTCTCTATTCTTTGGGCTACTCCTGCTTACGCGGCCAATCCCGCCCATATCGAGCGCTTATTAAATACTAACTCTTGTCCTCGGTGCGATCTCAGAGAAGCGCAACTTGCTCGAGCCGAGTTAGTTGGTGCTGATTTACAAGATGCCAATTTAGAAGGTGCGGATTTAAGCGGCGCAAATTTACAAAGTGCTAATTTGCGCCGTGCCAAGTTAAATGGGGCGCGGTTGGTTTTTGCGGATTTAGTGGGTGCCAATTTACGATTGGCATGGTTTAACCCTATTGGCAAAAATGAAGAAAGAAGGGTTGCAAATTTAGATAGTGCTAATTTACAGGGTGCGGATTTGTCCTCGGCACGATTAGAATTTGCTTTGTTAAATCGGGCCAATTTAAAGAATGTGAATTTAGCTTTTGCCCGATTATTTGCTTCGGATTTGAGGCAGGCAAAACTCGATGATAGTTTCTTGGGTGGTGCTAATTTTTCAAATGCGAATTTAGCGCAAGCCAGTTTAAAAAGAACCGATGCGAGAGGCACGGTTTTTACTAGCGCCAATCTCGATCGCGCTATTTTAACCTTAAGCGATCTGAGAAATAGTAACTTTCAAAGTGCCGTTTTACAAGGTGTCACAGCGAGGGCGACAAATTGGGCGGGCGCAAATTTAATTCGGGCTACATTACAAGAAGCAAATTTTAAAGGGGCTGGTTTTGTTAAGGCCAATTTAACGCAAGCCAATTTGAGTCGCGGTATTTTTCAAGATGCTAGTTTTAATTGGGCTAACTTAGAAGCAGTCAATTTAGAAGCGGCCAATTTAACGCGGGCAAAACTAGCGATCGCGGACTTAACCGACGCGAATTTAATTGGCGCAAGATTACCTTCTGCTTATCTGCACGGAACAAATTTGGTTAACAGCGATCTTAGTGGTGCGGATTTATCTTATGCGACCTTGAGAACAGCCAAATTAACTGATACTATCTTTGTTGGCAGTACATTAGAAAAAGCCGATTTAAGTCAAGCAGAATTAATGAATGCAGATCTCAGCTACACGAATTTGCGAGAAGCAAAATTAATTGATGCTAACCTAGAACGAGCAAATCTCAGTGATGCCAATTTACAACTTGCCGATCTCAGTGGAGCCATCCTTTTAGATGCCAATTTAACCCGCGCCGATCTCACCGATACTATCTTCAAAGGTGCAACTTGGGTCACTTCAATGAACAGTAATCAGTAATCAGTAATCAGTAATCAGTAAATCGCAAATACCCCATTACTCATTATCTAATAAAATGAATACACCGAGTCATTATGTTTTTAATCTTGCCCTCATGGGAACGGCGCTTGCACCGGAGGCAAAAATTGCCATTACGGTAGGTTCAATGTTACCCGATGCGCCGATTTTTGTCTTTTATGCGGTTGCTAAATTCATTTATAGATTGCCAGAGCAACAAATTTGGGGTGAAGCATATTACGAACCATCTTGGCATAATATCATTGCTTTATCTCATTCTATTCCTGTTGCTGCGATCGCCGTTCTCATCTGTCTTTATTTTCGGTGGAAAATGGCGGCGATTCTTTTTGGAAGCATGATTCTTCATTCCTTATTTGATTTGCCTTTTCACCATGATGACGCACACCGTCATTTCTTTCCTTTTCACGATTATCGCTTCATCAGTCCAATTTCTTATTGGGATCCTCGGCATCATGGAACTTGGGTGGCGTTGGCAGAATTGCTTTTAGTTTTAATCGCAACGCCGTTTGTTTTTAAAATGCTCGATACGCGAGTCGCAAAGATAATTCTGGTTTCGATTAATGTGATTTATATTGCAGCTTATTTGCGTTTTTATGTATTTCGTGGTGGTTTTTCGTTTTAGCCAAGGGCTATTGTTTCAACTTAGATATTGATAATTTAATTGTTCATTGAAAAAATTCCTTGAGTTGGACTGAATAAAAAGGCTAAAATAAATAAGCCTGTTGCTACTAAAACGATCGCGGGACCGGAAGGCAAATTATAAAAATAGCTGAGATACATGCCGCTAATACTGGAAATTATACCAAAACCCACGCCCACTAACATCATATGGTGCAAGCGAGTGACTAATAAATAAGCTGTGGCTGCGGGGGTAATGAGCAGAGAAAGAACTAAAATAACCCCAACGGCTTTTAAACTGGCAACAATGGTCATACCAATGAGAATCATTAAGCTAAAATCAAGAAGGCCAACCGGCAATCCGACGGCTTGTGCGCCAAGTTTATCAAAGGTATAAAAGAGAAGTTCTTTATAGAGGAGAAAAACAATCGCTAAAACAATAAGTGCAATAATGAGCGTGTCGCGAACATCCCCTAGGGTTACTCCGAGAATATTGCCAAAGAGAAAGTGATTGAGATCGATTTTATTGTCTTTTTGGATAACGGTGATGAGGGTAATACCGAGGGCAAAGAAAGCAGAGAAAACAATACCCATTGCAGCATCTTCTTTGATTTGCGATCGCGTGCGAATGATATTAATAAAAACCGTACTGAGAATCCCAGCAATAAATGCACCGATGAAAATATTGGCTCCAACCATAAAAGCGATCGCCAGTCCGGGTAAGACGGAATGGCTGATGGCATCACCCAACAAAGCGAGACGCTGTACCATGAGGTAACATCCCACAACTGCACAAATAATGCCGACGATGACAGCAACGATTAGCGATCGCTGCATGAATCCATATTGTAAAGGTTCGATAAGAGCGTTTAACATTACAATCGATTTTAAATTAAAAATTAAGCAGCAAAGTGAGTAGAGTTTTCAGAAAAGAAAGCAACTTTCCCACCGTAAGCGCGATATAAGTTTTCTTCTTGTAAAACAGTTTGTCGTTGTCCGACGGAAATTAATTCTTTATTCAATAAAATCAAATCGTCAAAGTTAGTTATTGATTCGCCAAGATCGTGATTGACGACTAAGACAATATTTCCCGCATCTGCTAACTCGCGGAAAATATTAAATAAAATGGCTTCGGTTTTGCGATCGACTCCGACAAAAGGTTCGTCAAAAAAGAAAATTTCGGCTTCTTGTGCTAAAGAACGTGCTAAAAAAACGCGCTGTTGCTGTCCTCCCGATAATTGTCCGATGGGACGATTTTTAAACTCTAGCATTCCCACCCGCGAAAGGGCTTCTTTAGCAATACGATGACTCACGATGGAAAAACGATGAAACCAGCCTGTTTTTTTGACTCGTCCCATCATGACGACATCCCATACTGTCGCGGGATAACTCCAATCAATTTGCGTCCGTTGGGGGACGTAAGCAACCCGATCCAATTGCTTTTGCAAAGCGCGATCGCCGTACATAACTGGCTGTCCTCCGGCGGGAATTAATCCTAACATGGCCTTGAGTAATGTACTTTTTCCCGCCCCA
This sequence comes from Spirulina sp. LEGE 11439, assembly GCF_059821285.1. Classification (NCBI taxonomy): domain Bacteria; kingdom Bacillati; phylum Cyanobacteriota; class Cyanophyceae; order Spirulinales; family Spirulinaceae; genus Spirulina; species Spirulina sp. LEGE 11439. Next base: position 227,421 of record NZ_JCAMRX010000001.1, on the reverse strand, counting down.
TTGGGACCGATCGCTGCCGTCAGCCGTCCCGGTTGCAAATCAAGGCTAATTTCTCGCAAGGCTTCTAAGGTACGGTATCTCACCCCTAAATTTTTGACTGCGATCGCATTCGTTCCGTCCATTTTTTTTCTTCCGTTTGCTGTGAATGAGAGGGCAAATATTAAACCTCTACAGATCGACTCTAGCAGAAAATGAAAAGAATATGATAAAGATTATGAAAGGAATATGATAAAGATTGTAACGGAGACACGAGAATGATGACTCGCATTTGGGGAAACAAGGTTCGTTGGTCTGCGATCGCTATTATTGCGATGGGAATTTGGCTCAATGGTTGCCAAAGCCCAAAAACCGAAACAGAAAGCAGTCGCCCGCAAGTCGTGGCAACCAGTACTATCATTGCAGATATAACTGAGAAAGTGGGAGGCGAGGAAATCGAACTCAAAGGAATTCTCAAAGCAGGTGACGATCCTCACCTTTACGAACCCGTCCCCCAAGATACCATTGCTCTAGAACGTGCCGATCTCATTCTCTACAACGGTTATAACCTCGAACCCGCTCTCATTCGCCTCGTACAAGGAACGGGGGGAAAAGCGATAAAAGTTGCTGTCGGAGAAAAAGCGATCGCTTTACAAAATACCAATTATGGCAATAACGTTCCCGATCCTCACGTTTGGGGAGATGCGAAAAATGGAATATTAATGTTAGAAGCAGTGCGAGATGCGTTAATTGAACTGTCCCCAAGCGATCGCGAAATATTCGAGAAGAATGCGGCAAAACTGCAAGCATCTCTGCAACAATTGGATATTTGGATCGGCGAACAGATCGCCACGATTCCCCCGGAAAATCGCCAACTCGTCACCACTCACGATGCCTTTGAATATTATGCCCGCGCCTACGGATTGGACGTGACAGGGACATTAATTGGTATGAGTACAGAGGAGCAACCCAGCGCTCAAACCGTGAAAAGTCTCTCCGACGCGATTAAAATAGCCAAGATTCCCACAATTTTTGCGGAAACGACCATTAACCCGACTTTAATTGCAACCGTCGCGCAGGAAGCAGGAGTCACATTAAGCGATCGCCAACTCTATTCCGACTCCATTGGTATTGCAGAAAGTGAGGGGGATAGTTATGTTAAAATGCTGGTAGCTAATACCCGCACTATCGTTGAAGGTTTGGGAGGTAAACATACACCTTTTCTCGATCGCTGATAACTGATAACTGATAACTGTTCACTGGTAACTGATAACTGATAACTGTTCACTGTAACAGGGTATTTCAATGATAAATGTAGTTTTACCGGTTTGGGAGGTACAAGATAGTTTACCGTTGTGTTTTTCGGTTACGATCTGATAGCTAATTGATAAACCCAAACCCGTCCCTTTCCCGACCTTTTTGGTGGTGAAAAAGGGATCGAAAAGTTTGGCTCGGGTTGCCTCGCTCATGCCCAATCCATTATCGCTGATACGAATAATAATATTATCTCTTTTGTGTTGGGTTTGGATGCGAATTTGGCTGGGATTTTCCTGCATTTGTTCTCGGGTTCGCGGGCGATCGCGTTCCTCCAAGGCATCGATCGCATTGCCGAGAATATTCATAAACACCTGATTGAGTTGTCCGGCATGGCATTGCACCCGAGGCAATTCGCCATATTCCTTGATCGTTTGGATTTCCGGTCGCCAATCTTGCGCTCGCAAACGAGTTTGTAGAATCATTAAAGTGCTGTCGATTCCTTCATGAAGGTCTACATCTTTCACCTCCGCTTCATCGAGACGAGAGAAAGTTCGCAGAGATTTGACGATTTCTTGAATGCGATCGGTGCCAACGCGCATCGATTGAAAAAGTTTTTGCAAGTCTGTTTTGAGAAACTCGAGATCGATCGCTTCAATTTCATCGCAGATATCGGGATGAGGTTGGGGGTAATGGCCTTGATAAAGGTCGAGTAATCCCATGATATCGCCCATATATCCGTCCGCATGAACGAGATTGCCGTGAATGAAGTTAACAGGGTTGTTAATTTCGTGGGCGACACCCGCCACCATTTGCCCCAAACTGGACATTTTTTCACTTTGAATGAGTTGGGTTTGAGTGTGTTGCAATTTTGTGAGCAAGTCTTCGAGTTCTTCGGCTCTTGCTTGACTTTGAGCGAGGAGATCTGCTTGGTTGACGGCGATCGCGACTTGAGCAACGACGGCTTCGAGAAATTCGATTTCATCATCGTGCCAAGGTCGCACGCTTTGGTGATGAATGCAAGCAATAATGCCAAAATTTCCCCCTTCGGCTCGCACGGGTAACACCAGTATTGATTGATGTCCTAAAGCCGTTAATACGTCTTGCAAAGCCGAATCTTGAACCGTTGAAGTATCATCCAGTCGTAAAATTTGCTGGCGCAGCAATAGTTCCGAAAGTGCGCCGAAATTCACGGCGTGATGCTGGCCGACTAAACTCGGTAGATCGGGATTTTGCACTTCAGCAATCACATTCCAATAGGCTTCGCGAGCATCGCGGATATACCAAGCAAAGTGACAGCGATCGACATTGAGAAAATGCTGAATCTCTCGTACTGTGGTGTTGAGAATGCGATCGAGATCGAGAGATGTGCGAATCTGATTGGCAATTTGATTGAGTAGTTGCTCTTGTAAGGCTTGTTGGTGAATTTGTTCGGCAGATTCAATCAGGGCAATTTCAGCCATTTTACGCTGAGTGTCATTCAAGATCGATCCCATTAAACCAATTGTTTCTCCCTTCTCATTTCGCCAAATTTCTCCCTCTGCGCGAATCCATTGAATGCTTTCATTAGGAAGAACGATCCGATGTTCGATGTTATATTCTCCTTCAGTTTCGAGGGTTTGCGCGATCGCTTGCAAAACCTTATCTCGATCGTCTGGGTGAATTAAAGCAATATAATCTTCAAATGTGCCGCTAAACGCACCGGGTTGTAAACCTAAAATGCTTTCTACTCCATCAGACCAACCGATCTCGTGGGTTTGTCGGTGCCAACGCCAACAGCCCAATTTTCCCGCTTCGAGGGCTGTTTGCAGGAGAACATCTTTCTCTCGCACGGTTTGTTCGGCTTGTATTCGTTCGATTTCTGCGCCTGTCCGAGCGGCAAAAATCTCTAATATAGAAGACTGTATTTCTAAATCTCGTTCCATGGGGGCGGTATCGAGAACCGCAATAAAACCCAATAAATCTCCTTGAGGATTTAAGATCGGAACGCCAGCATAACTTTCTGCTTCAATCTCAACGAGATACGCATCGTCGGGAAATTGAGACTGAAGAGAATGGGGATAACAACACAAATTGCGAGTGTTGACTATATTAAGACAAGGCGTTCCTTTTAGCTCATATTGGAAGTTTTCCCCGACTCTCGAACCGTCCCAAGACGCAAGAGTTTTGGCAATTTGTCCAGTTTCCGTTGATTGTACTTCTACAATGAAAGCATAGCGAACTTCTAGAGCAAAAGAGAGAGATTTGACACAGGCGCGGAAAAAGGCTTCTCCAGTTTGGGAGGCGGTTCCTTCAACAATGGAACGCAAGGCTTGATTTTGATGTTGCCGATCGCGTTCTAAGCGTATTCTCTCGGTGATATCGCGATCGATGCCTCGATAGCCTTGTAAATTGCCCTCAGTATCAAAAATAGGAACGCCACTGGTTTCTAAAATGACGAGATGCCCGTCTTTATGCCGGATCGTATTTTCAATTTGTTCGATCGCCACCCCCGCCTCAATTTGTTCTCTAAAAATCGGGGTGAGTCTTTGCGCTTCTTCGATGGGCATTAAATCAAAAAGAGTTTTGCCAATAATTTCGGTGGCGGTGTAGCCGGTAATCGTTTCCACTTGAGGACTTACGTAAGTATAAACCCCGTGAGAATCGCATTCCCAGATCCAATCATTCAGGGTTTCTACTAAGCCCCGGAAGCGCTCTTCGCTGTGGCGCAGGCGTTCTTCGGCGGCTTTGCGAGCGCTAACATCCGCGACACTCGACCAAATAAGAGATTCTCCATCTTTCTCGACGATCAACCCGGATAAGACCACGGGAACGAGATGGTTATCTTTGTGAATGTACTCTTTTTCATAGGGGCCGTAGCGTCCGGTGGTTTCTAGGCTCTGTAGCTGTTCGGCTTCGCGATCGGCATATTTATCGGGGGTAATCTCCCAATAAGTCAGTTCTAAGGTTTCTGGAATTGTCCGACCCATAATATCAGCATAGGCCGCATTAACTTTCAGGATTTGTCCGTCCATGCGACAGAGTACTAAGCCGATAGGAAACTCATCAAAAAGATAGCGGTTAAAGGCTTCGCTTTCTTGTAAGGCTTGCTCGGCGGCTTTGCGATCGCTAATATCTAAAGCCGTCCCTACAAGGCGATAAATCCGTCCTGTTGCATCTTTGAGGGGATTAATCGTGGTAAAAAACCACATTGTTCCGTTGGGAAAATTGCGACATTCTTCATAAGCAGAGGATTTGCCTTCCGTAACAACGCGCTGCAAATCTCGACTCATAGCGGCGGCTTGTTCTGGCTCAAAAACCTCCCCGATCGCTTTGCCGGCGATCGCTTCGGTTTTGAGTCCCGTCATGGCTTCGGCAGTGCGATTATAACTGCAATAGCGAAATTCTCCTTCTTCATCGACATCCATGACGAAAATTGGGTGAGGAACGCCATCGTAGATATTGCGAAGAAGTTGCTCTTGCTCCAGAATGTGTATTTCTGCTTGTCTAATCTCGCTAATATTAAAAGTCGTGCCGACAATGCGATAGATACGTCCATCGCGATCGCGCAAGGGGATAAATGTAGTTTGCCACCATGTTTGTTGACCGCCTAAGTGCAAACATTCTTCAATTTCAAGCGGTTTGCCTTTGGCAATACACTGCTCAAAACGCGCGCAAATTTCTTTTCCTGCTTCTTCTCCCATCCAGTCTTGGGGGGTTTTGCCGATAATATCTTCTCGTTTTATTTTCGTTGCTGTTTCGCAGGCCATATTACAGCCCAGATAGCGAAAGTCTCGATTTTCAGTCACATCGACGACAAAAATCGGATGGGCAACGCCATCGTAAACGCTGCGGAGAAATTGTTCTTGTTCTTGGAGTTTGAGTTCGGTTTGTTTTTGTTGGCTAATATCGGTGATAATCCCCAAACAGCCGATGACGCGATCGCTTTCGTCTTTAATACTATCAATGCGAATAATTGCGGGAAAGCGACGACCTTGGCGAGAGATTTGCTCGAGTTCTTCGATCGCAGATCCCCCCGTCACCACCGTCGCGATTAAATCGGGGACAATTGCTGGTGTGGGAGAACAAGCAACAATGCCGCCGGTTTGGTTGAACCTTTCTACCGTTTCGCAGCCGTAGAGTTGGGCGTGAGTGGGATTTTGATAGATGAGATTTCCGGTGGGATCGGCAAGGGCGATCGCATCGCTGGAACTTTCTACGGCTCGTTTAAATAAGCGTAATTCTTCTTCGGCCTGCTGGCGATCGCTAATTTCTTGGCGAAGTTCCTGCGTTCTTTCGGCCACTCTTCGCTCTAATTCTTCGTTCAGTTTCTGCTGTGCTAACTCTGCTTGTTTGCGTTGGGTAATATCGCGGCAGATGCAAATAAATGCGCCTTCTTCGGTGACATTGAGAGAAAGTTCTTGGGTAAAGGTACTGCCATCTTTGCACTTGGCGGTCGCTTCTCCTTGCCAAGAGAGGTTTTGTTGCAACAAAGGAAGAACTTCTCTCCCGAAACGTTCGATTTCATCGGTATCGTAAAGGATTTCCCAGCTTTTGCCCAACAGTTCTTCGGGAGTGTCATAACCGAACATTTGGACGTGAGCTTGATTGACATAAATAAATCCCTCTTGCGTCGAGATCCCAATTCCATCCTTGGCATCAGCGATGGCGATCGCCTGTTGTTTGAGTTGTTTGTCGGTGGCAATGCGATCGCTGACATCCGCAAAAGTTCCCAAAATGCCGATAACCTTGCCGCGATCGTCGTGCAAAGGAATTTTATTGGTTTCGAGCCAATGTTGAGAGCCATCGGCCTGTTGTTGGGGTTCGATAATGCCCAATTCTGGCGTATCGGATGTCATGACCCGGCGATCGCATTCCAGAAAAAATTCAGCTTCTTCGGTTTTCCAAGGCAAATCGCGATCGGTTTTGCCCATAATGTCGGTGGGTGAATCCAAACCCGCGAGCGTCGCAAAATATTGATTGCATCCCAAGTAAACAGATTGACGATCTTTCCAAAACACCGCTTGAGGAAGATGATCGATCGCCAAGCGCAAAAAACGTTCTGAGTCAGAAAGTCCCCGTTGCTGTCTTTCTAAATCATGTCGAGTCTGTTGCAGTTCTTGAGATTGTTGGTTGCAACGCTGCTGAATTTCGGCCAACTGCTGTTGCAAGCGTTGGTTGTCTCTCTCGAGTTGGGCAATTCGTTGTCGATTATCTTTGAGTTTCTTGGACATCGATGTTTTCAGCAGGGACTTTCGGCTCAATTCTCAAGATTTCTTCAGAGAATAGATCTCCTGTCCCGTATGCAGACTTTTTCTCTAAACTTTGATTCTCGAGTTTACACGATAATTGTGAAAAACTTGTGAAAATGACCGATGTTGATTATCTCAAAAAGTCCTCAAGATTGGTTCGATTTATTTTTGTCGAATAGGAATTTTAATTCAAGAGGTTGTTTCACTCGTGTGGGATGTACAAGAAAAGATAACTGAATATTATTTGGTAATAATTTGATAGCTAATCGATAATCGCAATCCCGTTCCTTGTTCGATCGGTTGAGTCATAAAAAAAGGAGCGAACATTTTGAGGGAGAGTGTCTTTCTTCATACCGATTCCATGATCCACGATCGCGATCGTAACTTTTTCGTCTTTAGTGTGGGTGCGAATGCAAAGGATAGGAGCATATTTTTTCTCTGAAAGGAAGGAATTCGTATTTCTCGCTCTTGGATACAATTACTGATGCAAAATATGGATAGCGATCGCCGTTCGAGGAATAGTTCATTCTCTTTTTCTCTGGCTTCGGCCAAAAATCTCAGGGCAGTTTGGTTGCGAAACATCCAGAGGCAACGGATAATCAAATTTGTATCGAGGGTAACTTTTTCTTAAAGATTTAGCGGTAAGCCTTGTAATTGAACGACGGGAGACACATTGAATTTTAGAACAATTAAACGGGACTGGCTCTCAAACATTCGAGCCGATCTTCTTGCTGGAATGGTTGTCGCACTGGCTCTGATTCCCGAAGCGATCGCCTTTTCGATTATTGCTGGAGTTGACCCGAAAGTGGGGCTATATGCCTCTTTTATCATTGCGATGGTCACAGCAGTGGTAGGGGGGCGATCGGGATTAATCTCGGCTGCAACGGGGGCAATGGCGCTTTTGATGGTCTATCTGATTAAAGATCATGGACTACAGTATCTGTTTGCTGCGGGGATATTAGCGGGAATTCTGCAAATCATCTTTGGTTGGCTGAAACTCGGGCGACAGATGAAATATATCCCGCGTGCTGTGATGGTGGGTTTTGTCAATGCTTTAGCGATTTTAATTTTTCTCGCTCAACTCCCTCAGCTAACTAATGTTCCGATTGCCGTTTATCTCATTACGGCTGCATCTTTGGGCATTATTTATCTCCTCCCGCGATTCACGACCCTGATTCCGTCACCATTGGTTGCGATCGTGACCATGACAGCAATTTCTATCTTTGCAAAAATCGACGTACCCACAGTGGGAGATATGGGAGAACTTCCCAGTACCTTTCCCCCCTTTGCTTTGCCCCAAGTGCCGCTAAATTTAGAAACGCTGAATATTATTTTCCCGTATGCGATAACCTTCGCCATTGTGGGCTTGTTAGAATCTTTACTCACGGCTTCTCTACTGGATGAATTAACCAATACTCCCAGCGATAAAAACCAAGAAGCCACCGGACAAGGAATTGCCAATATTGTCAGCAGTTTCTTTGGCGGTATGGCAGGCTGTGCGATGATCGGACAGTCGGTCATTAACATTCAATCTGGCGGACGAGGGCGACTTTCTACGTTTAGTGCGGGGGTTTTTCTCCTCTTTTTTATGTTGGCGTTGGGGACTTGGGTGCGGCAAATTCCCATGGCGGTATTAGTTGCAGTCATGATTATGGTGTCTATTGGCACGTTTAACTGGTCATCTCTGACGCAAATTCGTAAAATTCCCCGCAGCGAAACGGCAGCAATGGTAACAACAGTATTGGTAACAATCTTTAGTCATAATTTAGCGATCGGTGTTGTGGTTGGAATTGCTTTGAGTACGGTTTTCTTTTCCCGCAAAATTGCTAAAGTTGTCTTTGTCGATCGCCTTCTCAGCGAAGATGAATTACATCGGACTTATAGTATTGGGGGACAAATTTTCTTTGTGGCGATCGACGATCTTCTCGAACAATTTGACTTTCACGAAGAAAGGGAAAAAATTACCCTAGATTTTACCCATGCCCATATTTGGGATCAATCCGCAGTGGGGGCGATCGACCAAATCGTGATTAAATTTCGTCGGACTGGGGCGGATGTCGAATTAGTGGGATTGAATGAAGCCAGTGCGGCTTTAATGGATAAATTAGCCATGTACAACGATCCCAAAGCATTAGAAAAAATGGCAAGTCATTAACGGAGAGCAAGAATCGTGAAACGAATTTTATTATGTACTGATGGCTCAATGTTTTCTCATAGCAGCTATGAATATGCCGCGTGGGTAGCGATTCGCTTGGGGGCAACGGTAGATGTGCTTTATGTCACCGATGCACGTAAAAAAGCGGCGGTGGAAGCGAGAAATTTTAGCGGTAGTCTGCGTGCGGGGGCATCGCAAACCCTGCTGAATCAATTGGTTGCTTTAGAGCATGAAAAAGCCAAGTTAGACCACGAACAAGCTAAGCTAATTTTACAAGAAGCCGAACGAATATTAACCCGTAATGGCATTGAGGAAGTTAAGACAATTCACGAAACAGGTTCTTTGGTTGATTATTTATATCACCTTGAAGCCGAAGCGGATTTAATTATTTTGGGAAAACGAGGGGAAACGGCTGAATTTGCTGCCGGACATTTGGGCAGCAACGTGGAACGTATTATTCGTGCCAGCTATAAACCTTGTTTGATAACATCGGAAAAATTTACATCTCTCGAACGTCTGTTGTTAGCTTATGATGGCAGTCCCAGTTGTCAGAAGATGCTGCAATTCCTGATTGATTCGCCGACATTCAAAGGGTTGGCACTCGATATTTTGACCGTTGCTAAAAATGGACGAGATGAGACTGCGATCGCACGCATGAATGACGCGAAACAACAGGCAAAAACGGGCGGATTTGAACCGATCTGTCAAGTGATAGAAGGGAATCCAGAAATTGCGATCGCTCAGTATGCTGAAAACAACAATATCGATTTACTGATGATGGGTGCCTATGGACATAAACGCATTCGTCATTTGGTGATTGGTAGCACAACCACGCAAATTCTCCGCCGTATCAATCTGCCTGTCTTGCTCTTTCGATAATGATATTATTCATAATATCATTCCCTTGATGGGATAGGGATTTCAATCAGAAAGATTGTTTCTCCTTTCTTGGAAGTACAAGACAGTGTTCCTTGGTGTTGTTCTGTGATAATTTGATAGCTAATCGATAATCCTAAACCCGTTCCTTGCCCAATAGGTTTGGTGGTAAAGAAGGGATCGAAGAGTCGCGATCGCGTTTCTTCACTCATTCCCATCCCATTATCGCCGATCGCGATCGCGATCTTTGTGCCGTTGGTTTGGGTGCGAATAAAAATCGTGGGAGACTCTGGGCGATCGCTTTCGTCTAACGCATCAATGGCATTATTGAGAATATTCATAAAAACCTGATTCAATTGTCCGGCATAGCAGGAAACTAAAGGTAAATTGCCATAGTTTTTAATCACTTGTATTTCTTCTCGTTTTTCTTGTTTTTGCAGGCGATTTTGGAGAATCGTTAACGTACTTTCAATCCCTTCGTGTAAATCCACGGCTTTAAATTCCGATTCATCCAAACGCGCAAAATTTCGCAAGGATGTGACGATATTCTTAATGCGATCGCTGCCACTTTGCATAGATTGTAAAAGATTGTGGAAATCTTTTTGCAGAAAAGGTAAATCGATCGCCGCGATCGCGTTTGCAACTTCTGGATGAGCCTGAGAATCGTATCTTTGATAAAGTTCGAGTAAATGCAAAACATCTCTCATATACCCATTCGCATAAACGATATTGCTTTGAATAAAACCGATCGGATTGTTGATTTCATGGGCAATTCCCGCGACCATTTGCCCCAAACTATACATTTTTTCACTTTGGATTAGTTGCAGTTGGGTCTGTTGCAAGTCGCGAAGTTCTTGCTCGAGTTTGAGTGCCTGTTGTGCTTGTTGGTACAGTCGCGCATTTTCAAGGGTAATGGCAGCTTGGGCACAAAGTAAAGAAAGCACTTCCACTCGATCTTCACTAAAAGCGTTGCTACATTGATTATTTTCGAGATAAAGGATGCCAATATGCCGATCGCGATCTTGCAAAGGCAAACATAAAACAGAATGAGGTTGATATTGTTGAATGTAAGCATCCCTCGCATAAGCAGTTTCCAGACTTGCATCTGCCAGAATGAGGGGACATTGCGTCCGTTTAACCGTATTGACGATCGCTAAAGGGACTGCATGGCTCGCTTCAACGGGAATCGCCTCAATCGGTTCGCTGCATCTATTCGTAACTTTCGCTTCTAAGCATAATGTATCTTCGTGAAACAACATTAATACCACGGTTTCAGCAGCAGCATTTTCCCGAATCACTTGCATTAAATTAGCGATGGCGCGATCGCGTTCGATTTCTTGCGACAAGGTGCGAGCGGCTTTCATTACCGAGGCTAAATCTAAGATTGCGCTGACTCCAATACTGGTACTTGCGATCGTTGCATTGGCAGTTAAGTCACGCTTTTGTGAGCCAAGAATAGAGGCAAGGAATTGAGGATAACGTTTTTCTAGGTCATCGGTTTTGGCTTTGGCTCCCCAACGAATATAACAATAGTAAGCTTCTTGGATGTAGAGGCGGGCAAACTTTTCTTTGTTCCAGTCTAGGCAGAATTTTCCAGCGAGTTCATTGGCTAAGGCTTCATCTTGAATGTATTCGTTTTTCTTGGCTCCGGCGATGGCGCGATCGTAAAGTTCGATCGCTTCTGCTTTACGATCGAGAACCCGTGCGGTTTCAGCAGCGATCGTATCGAGCTTATGTTGAAAATTTTCAGGGGCATGGGTTGCCCATATTTCTAAGCGTTGTTGCTGAATTTTAACCTCCTGCAATATTTGCGTTTGCTGTTGAGGGCGAGCGTTGGGATACAGAGCCAATAAGGCCAATGCTCGATACCAAGGAACCTGAGTAATCGGCAACAATCCTCCCGCAGTTTGTTCGTATTGGCTGGCCGACTGGGTATGTATGAGAGTTCCTTCATAGTCAGCGAACAAATAATGCAAAATCGCTTTCGTGATATAGACAAAGAATAAGGCAGTAAAAGCCTTTTGCTCTCTCAGTTTTAGGATTTGCGTCCGTTCGTCAAACCGTTGCCCGACTAATTGTTTGGGGTCTCGGGATATCCCCATGAGATTATTGACAAACTGTCCCCAGATTGCAGCAGCATCATATTGAAATTCTTGCCGGAGGCTATGGATTAATTCAAGATAGTAGGTTTGTTTTTGGTGAACTGTTGGCAAAGGTTCGCCGATGAAACAGAGATTGTCGCAATAGTTAATCGCGGAATAACAGGCAAATTCAATATCCCCTGTTTCTAAGCCCGTGAGTACATTATCCGCCAGACATTCGACGCGATCGCGTGCCGGCTCTTTCCAGTTCCGAATAAAGGCATGAAAGAGTTGATTGACTTTGCAAGTTAATTCCGCATTTTCATATCGCTCTAGAGTATGCAATGCTAGTTTTCCGAAACGATAGCCCAATTCAATGTCCGTCGTCGCCGCACAGAGCAACATACCATAGAGAGCATAGGCAAATGCACCGGTTGCTGAGTTCCCGTGGGTTACAGACAGATTCAACATGGTTAAAATGACTTGAGGCAATCGTTCGGGATCTGCGATGAATGCCGGTGCCCATAATTTACTGAGAATGCTCAAAGCCGCGATCGCTTTCCCGTCGTCGATCGTGGGCAAATGGTAAAGGCGATCGATATCGATATCGGGTGGCGGTGTATTGTAGAGGGAAATATCGAGGGACGTTAAAACCTCAAAACCTATATCTAGCGCTGCTTGACACTGACCTTGCGCGACCCACAGTTGAATGGAAATTTCGTAAACTTTGATGCGATCGAGGATATCTGTCGTGTTCGCCAGAACGATTTGAATCGATTGCTCTGCGGTGGCAAATTCACCATTGAGATAACTAACTTCTGCGAGTAAGTTATGGAGTTGCAACAAGAATGAGTCATGGGTTTGCCATATCTTTAGACTCGTGGGATCGATCCAGATCAGCGCGATCGCTGTTTTTAAGTAGGTCGCAGCAGCATCATAGGCAGCAGATGATTTTGCCTTCCTTGCGGCAGCTAAATTTAAGTGTGCGAGGTTTTCTCGTTCTGTTTGGTTTGCCAACAAGGAAATCCCCATGTTCAATTGGTTCGCAATTTGAAAGAGGGTGTTTTCCCGATCCTGTTCGGAGGTATTCTGCCACAACAATCGTCCAATTTTGAGATGCGTCATCTGTCTGCGCTCTTCTGGAATCAAAGCATAGGCGGCTTGTTGCACGCGATCGTGTAAAAAGCGATAACTGACTGAAACAGGTTCGTTTTCCCCCTCCTCATGCTCGTCTCGTTGAAAAAACTTGTAGGTCTCGCTCTCGGGTAGAATGAACCCTTCTTGCAAGGCTGCCCATAAATCTGTTGCGACCTTTGTTTGAGGTTCTCCGCAGACCATGGCCGCCGTCACCAAATTAAACTGATTCCCAATACAAGCTGCCAGTTTTAAAACCTGTTGGGTGGCCGGTGATAGTTTCAGCAATCGCCTGACCATGAATTCCACCACATTATCCGTCAATGCCAACTGTTGCACTTGGGTTAGATCGCACTGCCAATATCCCACCTCGGGAGCGATCGCGATCCAGCCATCCTCATATAATCCTTGCAAAAACTGAGTGGTAAAGAACGGATTTCCTTTCGTCTTCTGATAAACTAAAGCACTCAGAGGAGCAGCAATTTCTGCGGAACATCCCAAAGTATCGGCAACCAAATGAATAATATCCGCCACATCTAAAGGTGCTAAGGTCAGGGTGTAAAGCCTTGCCTTCTGGTTTCGCATTTCATCTAGGGTCAGCATCAACGGATGGGCCGGAAAAACTTCATTATCGCGATAAGCCCCCAATACGAGCAGATTTCCAGACTTGGATTCCTTCATTAACAATTTCAGCAGGTTTAACGAGGCTAAATCTGCCCATTGCAAATCGTCAATGAAGAGTACGAGAGGATGTTCTCGCAGGGCAAAAACCCCAACGAATTTCTCGAACAGCAAGTTAAAGCGGTTTTGCGCGGCATTCCCCGACAACGCAGGAGCCGGAGGTTGCAAGCCGATAATCTCTTCGAGTTCGGGAATCACTTCGATCATCACTTGCCCATTACCTCCGAGGGCCGCCAGAATTTTCTGTTTCCATCGTTGCAATTGTCGATCGCTTTCTCCTAAGAGCTGCGCCATCAAATCTCGAAAGGCTTGAACGAAAGCAGAGAAGGGAATATTTCTCTGCAATTGGTCGAATTTCCCTTTAATAAAATAACCCCGTTGATGAACGATGGGTTTGTGAACTTCATGGATAACGGCAGTTTTGCCTATTCCCGAATAGCCTGCGACCAGTAGTAGTTCGCACTTTCCTCCCTTCACGCGGTTAAAAGCATCGAGAAGAATTTGTACTTCTTTTGCTCGTCCGTAGAGTTTTTCAGGAATCAAAAAGCGATCGCTCCTATCTCGTTCTCCCAAGACAAACGGTTCGATTGTCTCATTCTCTTGCCACTGTTTTTGACATTTTTCGAGGTCGTATTTCAATCCCAAAGCACTTTGATAGCGATCTTCCGCATTTTTCGCCATCAATTTCATCACAATATCTGCAAGAATTTCTGGAATTGGATCGCCGATAACTGATGACCCTTCGGGGCAGAGCTTCTTGCAGCCGGACGCAGGTTCCGGCTTAAGCACTGCCTGATAACTGTTCACGGAAGGTGGCATTTTTGCAATATGACAGTGAACCAATTCAAGCGGATCGTCACTGGCAAAAGGCAGTTTTCCACTCAAGAGTTGATAAAAAGTAACCCCGAGACCATAAAAGTCGCTACGATAGTCAATCCCGCGATTCATGCGTCCGGTTTGTTCCGGGGAGAGATAGGCGAGAGTTCCTTCTAATAAATGGGGAGTTTGAATAGTTTGATTTTCTTTGGGCAACAAAGAGGAAATACTGAAATCAATGAGCTTGACTTGTTGAGTTGACTGCTGAATCAGTATATTTGCGGGTTTAATATTTTTATGAATAATACGATTTTGATGGAGTTGATGAAGAATTTCAGCCAGTTGAATGGCAATATCAAGAAATTGAGAAATTGTGAGCGATAAAAGCTGACGGGCGATCGCTTCTTCTAAAGAAATACCGTCAACATCTTCCATGATTAAGGCATAACGATTATCGTATCGCTCTAGCGCATAAGGTCTAATAATACCTTCAATCGCAATATCTTTGGCAATGGTGTATTGGTTACGAAATTGAACTAATTCATTCAAGGAAGGATATTGATTTCGCATCAATTTAATCACAATCGGTTGTGAGTCTTCCAATTGCCTTCCGCGATAGACAAGAGTGCGATCGCTTTTATAGATGAGGGATATCGTTTCATAGTTGGAAAATGTCACCGCTTCTGTTTTTATCATGGGATGATGTTATAAATCAATCAATATTGATGATATTTTCAGAGCTTAGAGTGTAATTGTGAAAAACTTGTGAAGGTTATTGGCAATTTAATAAATTTTTATATTCTCTTGGTAAAAATCACCAAAACTATTCTGGAGAAACCGGCAGCGCGATCGTAAATACTGTTCCTCTCTTAAGTCTAAAGCACAGCTCATTGTACTTTTGTATTTCGCAAAAGAGAGAATCATAGTCATTCTAAATAAGGACGAGACGAATATTTGACTAGAATCCCAAAATTTCAAGGTCATGGTGTCTCAGTCTAAATCGAAATTACTATATAGGTTATTGTAACCCAGTGTTTTTCGGTAACGATTTGATAGGCGATCGCTATAGCACTAAGGGATGTACTTCTCTCTCTGTGTTTCTCTGTGACTCTGTGGTTCATTTTCTTCATGTCCTAACGTATTGGCGTAAGGCCTATACTCCTAACCTCATGCCTTTTCCTATTGAGCGATCGCTCAAAAAGAGATTGACAAATTGTGAAAGTCAAGTCAAGAGAATTATCTGATAGGAAGAGAAATAATAAATTCTGCACCTTTACCCAATTCTGACAGACAGGTTATTGTACCGCCATGTTTTTCGGTAACGATTTGATAGGCGATCGCCATCCCCAAACCCGTTCCTTTGCCTACGTCTTTGGTGGTGAATCCTTGCTCGAATATTTTCGCTTTTATCTCCTTGCTCATCCCTTGCCCATTATCAGTAATGCAGATGATAACTTTATTTTTATCTCGCTCTAATTTTGTTGCAATTGTAATTCGATTCGGAGTATTTTGTATTTCATCATAGGTTTTGCCTGTATTCCTTTCCTCTAACGCATCGATCGCATTGGCCAATATATTCATAAACGCTTGATTGATTTGCCCTGCATAGCATTTCACTTCCGGAATATCGTCGTAATCTTTAATAATTTCAATGTCGGGACGTTGTTCGTTCGCTTTGAGGCGGTATTTGAGAATTAATAAGGTGCTGTCGAGACCTTCATGAAGATTAAACTCAGTTTTCGTATCGGTATCCATGCGAGAAAATGTTCGCAAAGATGTGCTAATATTATAAATGCGATCGCATCCAGATTGCATAGATGCGATAAGCTGAGGAAAATCTTTAGTAATAAACTCGATGTCCAAGTCTGCTAATTTTTCGACAAGCTCTGGATCGGGGGATGAGTATTTTTGTTGGTAGAGTGCGAGAGCCGAGAGTAAATCTTGTAAATGCTCTTGCGCGACATTAATATTGCCTCCAATGAAGCCAACAGGATTATTGATTTCGTGAGCCACACCTGCCACGAGGTTTCCCAGAGTCACCATTTTTTCAGTTTGTACCAATTGCAGTTGAGCGTGGCGTAATTGTTCGTAGTTCTTTTGCAATTCTCGATTTGCGTTTTCTAAAGATTGATTCAATTCTAAAAGTTGGCGGTTTTGTTCGGCAAGTTGTTGCGCTTGAATGGCATTTGTTTCTTGTAGCTTGCTTTTCATTTGGTACAATTGCAAATGAGTTGCCACTCGTGCCAAAACTTCTTCTGCTTGAAAAGGTTTGCTAATATAATCCACACCGCCTACTTGAAATGCTTTCACCTTATCAAAAGTTTCATGTAAAGCACTGATAAAAATCACGGGTATATTTTGAGTGACTTCGTTGGCTTTAAGTTGTTGGCAAACTTCGTAGCCATTGATTTCTGGCATCTGGATATCCAACAATATCAAATCGGGGGTGGAATACTTGATTCCTTCAAGAGCCAGTTGCCCTCTCGGAAACGATCGCACGTCATAGCCGGCATTTTCCAAAAGAGTAGAGAGGAGGTGCAAATTAGCCGGGGTGTCGTCAACAACAGCAACTTGACCGAAAGGTTTAGAGGGATTGTTCATGGTTAACTATACTTAGGTGCAAAGTCTTAATCGTATGCAAAATTAGGCAAATCGTCAGCGATCGCTTTAACAAGAGCCGTAAGGATTTGTAAAGGTTGTCCTCAAGCCAGAGAATGAGCGTAGGTAGGGAATTCCCTACCTTTACCGAATTTTGATTGACTAGAGATTGTCCCTCCGGGGGTTTTACCGCGATTTGAGTCTCTCTACGTTAAGCCCCTCATCTATCCGAAGGATGATGAGCGGGTGTATTCACGCACGATCGCCATTATTTTTTCTTGGTGATTGAGAATTATTGGGGGTTAACGATCCTCTTGGGGAAGGAGATGCAAAATTTTATCGTATTCAAAATTCTGGAAACAATCCGCGATCGCCTCTGCCAAAGCAGTATTTTCTGCTCCGATCGCTTCAATAACTATCGCCATTTCTGTCTTGCTAGCACCGATCGTAGCTTGCCGCAGTTGCCTTTGTATTTCTGGCGATAAAGCCTGAAGATTTTCCCAAGTTAACACCGCGATTTTTTGACGATTCTCTTCTGATTTGGGCATTGCTTCTTCATAGACGTAGCGGACCCCTAAATACCGTTCCATTGCCTGAAATATCTGGTCTTCCCGAAAAGGTTTCCGCAGGAAATCATCGCATCCTGCCGATAAAACCATTGCTCGTTCCTCTTCTAGCACGCTCGCAGTTAAGGCGATAATGGCGATCGCTTGTCCGGCAGTAGTGGCTTTAATCGTTTGAGTTGCTGTAAATCCATCCATTACAGGCATCCGCATATCCATCCAGATTAAGTTAGGCTGCCATTGTTGGGCTATCTCCACGGCTTCTTGACCATTATTCGCTTCTTGCAATTCAAAGCCCAAAGGATTCAACAGTTGTACCAACAATTGTCGATTCACCGGTTTATCATCGACGATCAGGATGCGATAGCGAGGCTGGTTGGGTGCGAGAGCGATAATGCGACGTTTAGCTTGCTGGCCTTCGACTTCTGTGGCTTTAACCTCCTCGACCTCAATCTCAAAGCGGAAGACCGTACCTTGTCCCACTTGAGAATTCACCGTTAGATCCCCTCCCATCAACTGCGCGAATTTGCGGCTGATAGAGAGTCCCAAACCCGTTCCTTCTTGAGCTTTTTTCCCACTTTCGGTTTGAGTAAAGGCTTGAAAAAGTTTTTCGAGGTCTTTTGAGGCGATACCGGCTCCAGTATCCTCCACTTCAAAGGCGATTTTATTCTCATCAATCTTTTGACTTCTGAGACAGATTCTCCCCGCTTCGGTAAACTTGAGGGCATTGTTAATCAGATTGATCAGGATTTGCCGCAGTTTAACGGCATCGGTGCGAACGTAGCGGGGAAGTTCGGGAGCGATTTCTAATAAGAATGGCAAGCCTTTATCTGCGGCTTTGAGTTGGAACATATCATGGATATCGGCGAGAAGGCGATGGAGGTCGAAGTTATTCGGGTTGAGAGCGATCGCACCGGCTTCAATTTTGGAGAGGTCGAGGACGTTGTTAATTAAAGTGAGAAGGTGTTCGCCACTGCGATTGATGATGCTAACATTTTCTTGGTGTTCGTGGGGGAGAGTTTGAGAGCGGGTCATAATTTGAGCAAAACCGAGGATGGCGTTGAGGGGAGAGCGCAACTCATGGCTCATATTGGCGATAAAGGAGCTTTTGGCTTGATTGGCGATTTCGGCTTTGTCTTTAGCAATCTCCAGTTCTGCGGTGCGTTTTTGCACGCGGGTTTCTAATGCTTGGTTGGTTTCAGCGAGGCTATCTAGGGCGGAACGCAAGCGGGTTTCGGCGGTGCTTCGCTCTGCGATCGCTGCCATCAATACTAATGAGGTTAAAACAATAACAGCAATAAAAGATTGTAATAAGATTAAAGATTCGTTCGCATCTTCCCGTGCGAATACCCCTAATCCTCTGACTGTTCCCAAAACTGCCGTTGCCGATACGATAAAAATCAGAAAAGTCGTGCCAAATTGGCCGAAGCGAAATACAGACCAAATCAGAAGCGGAATTAAGACGTACTCGATAGGATAGCCTCCCCAAAAAGAATTTTGAGCAATCCAAAATAAGGTTGCAAATAAAATAACTCCTTCCAAAATACGCTCGGTTTTAAGTTGACGAACCAATAATAAAATCTGGTTTTTAAAATCACGAAATCCTCGTTCTTTTTGCCAAGATTTTATGTTATTTTTGTTTGAGCGAAACCAATCTCCCAAACACAAAATTAAGGGCGTAACAACAAATATACCGGCAACATCACCGATCCACCACATCAGCCAGATTCTCGCGTAAATACTTCCCGGAATCGTCCCCTGTAATAATAATAATGTTACGGCTAATGTCGTCCCTAAAAGTGGAGCTAAAAGACCGACAAAAATCAAAAATTTGCATACATCTTGAATTCGCTGAAAAGGATGGCGATTTTTAATCATTTTTCGCCCTAAAAAAGCACTAAACCAATATCCCAAGACAACACTTATTGAGAGGGTCAAAATAACTAGGCTGGAAACGATTGCAGATGTTAAGCTCGTCCCTTGAAAAAAGGCAAACATTGTGGTAAAAATCTCGCCAATAAAAGCGCCGATTAAGGCGCGATTTCCTAGCAGTAAAACGGCTGCGACAGCGATGCCGGCAGATGGCCAAATGGGACTGACATTTTCAGAGGTAGAGGCAATATTGCGAGAAAGTTCTGCTGCCCCATAAAAGATAAGTGCGATTACTACAACAATGATAATATTGAGAATAATCGTGACAGCTTTTTTGTTGCTTGTTTGAGTAAGCTCTGGGTTGTTCATCGGTCAATTTGCGACTCAAGATAATAATTTTATAAAGGAGAATCAAAAAGATATACCCGCAAGATGAAAATCAACGTTTCTGGGGAAGCACGATGACCAATTTCACTCTCCATATTCATTCTGACATACAAACAATTTTTGCTCTATATTTTTCTGCAATAATTGCGCGATCTAAACTCAGTATTTTTACTTGATTTTGATTGACAAGCGATCGCGACTCCATGTTTTTCTGCGATAATCTGACGCGCGATCGCCATCTCCAAACCCGTTCCTTTGCCAATTCTTTTGCAATTCTCGATTTACGCTTTCTAAAGAGGGAGAATAAATCCCTCTTCTGCCTAGAGTGACAGAAGAGAGTAAGAAATTTAACTGAACGGAATAGAGATCGTAAATTCCGTACCTTGACCTAATTTTGATTGACAAGCGATCGCACCACCATGTTTTTCTTCTATGATTTGACGCGCGATCGCCATTCCTAAACCCGTGCCTTTGCCGACTTCTTTCGTGGTAAATCCTTGGTCGAAGACTTGCCTTTTTATCTCCTCGCTTATTCCTTTGCCATTATCAGCAATTCGGACAATGATATTCTGTTTCTCTTGGCTCAATTCACTACTAATGGTAATACAATTAGGAGAAGTTTCAATTTCAGTATATGTTTTTCCTTGATTGCTTTCCTCTAATGCATCGATCGCATTAGCCAAAATATTCATAAACACTTGATTGATCTGTCCGGGATAGCATTCAATTTCAGGAATATCTTCATAATTTTTAATGATTTTAATATCAGGTCTTTTTTCATTAGCTTTGAGGCGATATTTTAAAATTAATAAGGTACTATCAAGTCCTTCATGAAGATTAAATGACATTTTTGTTTCGCGATCGCGGCGAGCAAAGCTTCGCAATGCCATGCTAATCTCGAGAATACGATCGCAACTAACTGTAATCGAATTCAGCATTTTCGGAATATCGTCGAGCAAATACTCTAGATCGATATCTTCTTCGCAATCTTGAATGATTTCATCGGGTTTGCGATCGCGGTACATTTGTAAAAGCTTGAGAATGTCGGCGATCGCTAGTTTTGCCTCGCTGGTATTGCCGCTAATCGCCCCGAGAGGATTATTAATTTCGTGAGCGACTCCAGCAACTAAATTTCCCAAAGCTGACATTTTTTCACTCTGGACTAATTGCAGTTGAAATGTATTTAATTTCTGTAAAGCCGCTTCTAATTTTAGCGTTCGTTCTGATACTTTTTGTTCTAAATTTTGGTTGAGTTGTCGCAATCGTAAATGAGTATCGACTCGGGCGAGCATTTCTTGTTCTTGGAAAGGTTTGGTAATATAATCAACTCCTCCCAAAGAAAATCCTTGTACTTTACTCTCAACATCAGCAAATGCCGTAATAAAAATAATCGGAATTCCGGATGTTTCTGGATTTGATTTAATTTGCCGACAAGCCTCAAAACCATCCATCCCCGGCATTTTAATGTCGAGCAATATTAAATCTGGCTGATAGTTTTTTAGGCGTTTGAGGGCGCGTTCTCCATCAATTGCTGCGACGACAGCATAACCCGCATCGCTTAAAGTTTCGCCAATGACTTCTAAATTGGCGGGGGTATCATCAACTGCTAAAATCTTACCTTTATCAGACATAGTTGTTCTCCTTAATGAGGTGGTTTTGTAAAACTTCTTCAATTTCTTCAATTTTAAAAGCTCGGGCAAGTTCAAGAAGAGGAATTGCAAAGTTTTGATAAGAACTATTGGAATGCACCAAATTTTCGAGTTTCTCTCGCACTCCTCTGATATCTCCTTGCTGTGCGATCGCTAATAATTCCTCTAGCTCTTCAGAGGAGGGTAAAACAATTTCTTTTGTTTCTTCTTCTTGCTGGGAGGATTTTTCTTCAATCCATGCCAATTGCAAATGCTGGGACAAACATTGCAATAATTCTCCCATTGCGACGGGTTTGGGGAGGAAATCATCGCCTCCTGCTCTGAGTGCCATTTGGCGATCGGTTTGGGCGACGGATGCAGAAGAAACGATCGCTTTAGATGCTTGCAATTTCTTATCCTTGCGAAGGCGATCGAGGAATTCAAACCCGTTCATCACCGGCATGGCAATATCGACGATCGCTAGATCCGGTTGCTCTTGACGCATTTTTTCTAGCCCTTCTAAGCCATTTTCGGCTGTACTGACTTGAAAGCCTAAAGGTTCCAATAATCCCACTAAAACATCGCGATTTTCAGGGCGATCGTCAATGACCAAAATGTGACGGCGATTCTCTGTCGCAGAGACTGGATCGATGCTAGTATACCCTGTAATCTTCTCGAACCTATTGCTTGTTTGTTGTTGATTCCAATCATCTACGAGAGGAAACTCTACGGTAAAGAAAAATTGACTCCCGACCCCCAATTGACTCGCGACCTCAATGCGTCCTCCCATCAACTGGACGAGCTTTTGAGAGATAGCCAGTCCTAAACCCGTTCCTTCTGATTGTTTGGCGCGATCGCCCACTTGCTTGAAGGTTTGGAATAGTTTAGCAAGGTCATCAGGAGCAATTCCTACTCCAGTATCCGAGACTTGAAACTTGAGGAGAGCGCGATCGCGCAGCGTCTCGGTACGAGAATCGCTTTGAGTTGATTCTAGCACCTCTACAGACAGCGTGACTGACCCTGTTTCGGTAAATTTGATCGCATTGCCCAACAAGTTAATTAACACCTGTCGCAAGCGTTTCTCGTCGGCTTCAATGCCTTCGGGTAGGCGATCGCTTGGCTCGTAAATAAAATCAACTCCGCGATCGCGGGCGCGAATTTCGCACATTTCCCCGACACTTTGCACCAGAGAGGGAAAATGCACGGGACTGGGATTTAATTCTAGTTTGCGAGCCTCAATTTTAGCTAAATCTAAAACATCATTAATAAGGGTTAATAAATGAGAACCGCATTGATGAATAACATTAACCCCGTTACGTTCTTTCTCCGATAATCCTCGAGAGCGAGACAAGATTTGAGCATAGCCGAGAACGCCATTGAGAGGGGTTCGCAATTCGTGGCTCATATTGGCTAAAAAGTCACTTTTGGCTTGATTGGCACTGTCTGCGGCTTCTTTAGCTGCCTTCAGTTCTAAGGTGCGTTCCTGTACTTTCTGTTCTAGAGTCGTAAAAGATTCTTGGATTTGAGCGGCCATTTGATTAAATGAGTTTGCTAGTTCGCCAACTTCATCGCTGCGTTCGGTTTTTACCTGTTTGTACCATTGACCGCGAGCGAGTTCTTTGGCCGACTGATTTAGGCGTAGTAAGGGTTGCGTGACCCAGCGTGCTGTCAGAATGCCGATGGTACTGGCTACGACTAAGGCGACCAAACAAAGGAGAACGGTCGTGCGCGTATTCGCGTTAATCTGTTCGAGGAAGTCGGACTCGGGTACTGCGATCGCGACGAGCCAATCCAATCCTCCTTCATCTTGAAAAGGTATGACTTTTAAAAAGTACCATTCTTGGTCGATCTTGAGACGAGTGCGAACATTTTCATTGATTTTCGTGAATTTGCCAAAGCGAGAGAGTAAATATTGAGCACTTTCCCCGATCGCTTGATTGGTACTGTCTGCAGCATTAAGTCGTTCTTCGGTTTGCTTGTTTGCGTTGGGGACGAATAGCTCATTTTGATGAGAAGAGGCAACTATTAACCCCGATCGCTCGATAATATAAATTTGTCCCGATTGACTGATTTGCAAATCTTGTAGGAATGTAGAAAGTTGAGCGAGGAGTAAATCCACTCCTAAGACTCCTTTTAAGGTGCGGCGATCGTCAGAAACTGAATGAGCCGCACTGATCCCGAGAGAGGCTTCCAAAGCACCGGCATAAACTTCACTCCAAACGGGAATTTCGGTTGCGGCTGCAGATTTATACCAACCTCGTTGACGGGGATCGAAATCCGGTCTAACATTAGTTAGCGTTTTGGGATTACCAATTTCATCTGTGGAATAGCGTTTAAAATTGCCACTCACAAAATCATCTGTCAGAGAAATATTAAAAGTATGAGTTTCGTCGCGTCCAACCGAAACAATCCCCCCTCGTTCATTGGCAAAATAAATATAATCAACCGTATCAAATTGCTGTAATTGTTGCCAAAAATGTCGTCCCAGCTTCCCCGGATCGGTCGCATCAAGATTCTCAGAGCGGATCAGATCGCGATTGATTTGATTGACAAGATTGGCGGTTTCTAGATAAGCCTCTAATTTTTGTTCGATGCGATCGCCTGTTTCCTGAATGAGTTGGTTGGCGATATCTTCTACAGATTTTTTTCCACTTCTAAAGGAAAGGTAGCCCACTAATGATACCATGCCGACAATTTGAATGACGAAGGGAATAATTAAAATATTCCGCAATGAAGTCCTTTTAATTTTCTGAGAAATTAGGTGCATGAGTCAAAGATAAGAAACTATGCTAACAACTACTATTATGCTAACAACTACTATAAAGAAACCGGGAGCGCGATCGCAAATTCTGTACCTTGACCTAATTCTGACCGACAAGTTATTGTCCCGCCATGTTTTTCTTCGATAATTTGCCGCGCGATCGCCATACCCAAACCCGTTCCTTTACCGACTCCTTTCGTCGTAAATCCTTGGTCGAACATTTTTGCTTTCACTGCTTCTAGCATTCCCGTTCCGTTATCGAGCATTCTGACTGTAACATTCTTTTTATCTGCGCTGAGTTCTGTGTTAATTGTAATGTAATTGGGTGCTTTTTCTATCTCTTCAAAGGTTTTGCCTTCATTACTTTCATCCAAAGCATCGATCGCATTGGCCAATAAATTTATAAACACTTGATTGATTTGCCCGGCATGGCATTTTACTTCGGGAATATTGCCATAGTTTTTCACAATTTCAATGCTCGGTCTTTGCTCATTGGCTTTGAGGCGATATTTTAAGATTAATAAAGTGCTATCGATGCCATCATGTAAATTAAATTCGGTTTTCTTATCCGTATCTGTGCGAGAAAACGTTCGCAGAGATGTACTGATGTTGCCAATGCGATCGCATCCCGATTGCATCGATGCAATGAGTTTGGGAAAATCTTCGGCGATGAATTCGGGATCGAGGTCTTCGATCGCTGCGGCAATTTCTTCGGGAAGGGAGGCATTTTCTTGATAAAGTGAAAGAATTTCTAGCAAATCTTGCAAATGTTCTTGCGCTGCCCCCACATTCCCACCAATAAAACCAACGGGATTATTGATTTCATGGGCAACTCCTGCTACAAGGTTTCCCAAAGTTGCCATTTTTTCGTTTTGCACTATTTGCAACTGTGCATTTTGCAAATCGGTGAGGGCTTGTTGTGCCTGTTGGTAAAGTCGTGCATTGGTTAAGGAAATTGCCGCTTGAGCGCAGAGTGCATCTAATAAGTCTACGCGATCTTTGGTAAACGCATCGGCAGTTAAAATATTTTCTAGATAAAGAACGCCGATTAAATTGCCGCGTTCGAGTAAGGGCAAACAGAGCAAACTTTGAGGAGAATAAAGTAGCAAATAGTTATCGGCAGCAAATTGCGTTTGTGCAGTTTTTGCATCTAAAAGAGCAGTTTCGGTAGTGCGTCGGACATAGTTAATTAATCCTGCGGGTAAGTCTGGATAATCATCTAGAGGTATAGATTGATGCAGAGAATCAAATTTTAACTCTTTTTCTGTATTGGTGCGGGTGGCGATCGCTTCTATCGTTAAACCTGTTTCGCCTATTAATAATAATGCCCCTTTCGTTGCTCCTGCATTTTCGAGAATGAGTTTCATGAGAGTAGAAAGCAGGCGCTCGAGTTCGATTTCTCCCGAGAGAGTTTGAGAGGCTTTCAAGAGTGAAGAAAAATCGAGAAGATTGGAAATATTAGCAACTGTTGCCGTTTGAGAATAAGAATTGCTGGTAATTTTAGCAATGGTAACTTTTGCAGATGAGGAGGAGCGATCTCGTTGCACAATTGGCTTTAACAGTTGAGGATAGCGTTGTTCGAGATCGCTAGTTTTTGCTTTTGCTCCCCATTGAGCATAACAATAATAGGCTTCTTGCATATGCAGAACTGCAAACTTTTCTTTGCCCTTGGATTGAGCGTTGTTGAAGTCCCAGTCGAGGTAAAATTTAGCTGCGAGTTCGTTGGCGAGAGCTTCTTCTTGGATGTAACTATTTTCTTGTGCGTTTGCTATAGCCAGATCGTACAGTTCTACTGCTTTCCAAAAGTCGCCCCGAATGCGAGCAATTTCTGCTGACAAAAGCTGATATTTGTGCAAAAAACTATAGGGACAATTTTGAGACCATGTATAGAGAACTCTTTTTAGCTCGTCAAGTTCTTGCCAGTCAATTTCTTGTTGTTTTCTGTCTGATTGCGAAGAAAGTGCAGTTAGACTGAGTGGGTAGTAAGTATAATAGATAATAATAGGAGAAAACCCAAAATTAGCAGGGAGTGTAGGTTTTAACGAGCGAGCAACTTGAACTGCTTCTGTATATTTTTCTTGTAGATAAAGTCGCTGTACAATCAAAAAACCATACCAATTAATTCCATGATCGTAGTTTTTCTGTCGCCAAATTGAACTTAGAGAACCGTTAAAAAAAGTATGGCAAGTTAACATATTATCAGAAACTGATTCTTCGATGAGTTCTCGTACAAATTTTTGTTTGAGTTCAAAAGAATGCAGCATATTGATATCGTTAATATCTCGGACATAACCAATGTATTTTTGAATTTCTTCATTGATAAAATAAAGCTCGCTGCCTTTGATAATATGAGTCCAAATAATGAAATCAACAGCCCAAACTCCAAAAATCAAATCTCCTAATTCCAAACAAATTTCAAAAGACTGTCGATATAAAGATAAATTGTCTTCAAGAGGACACATATAAGCATTAACTGCATGACCAAAATGATTATTATTTTTGGCAATAAACTGCTTATTATTAAATTTGCGATCGACATCAAGCGAAACCCGACCAAACTCATAGGCTTTTTGATATTGCTTTTGATAGGCTAAGGTCATGCCATAGGAACAGAAAGAGAAACTAGAACTCTCCGCACGACCGTATTTGAGAGAAAGATTCATCATGCGTAGCGTTGTGAACCAATTGAGAGTTGGATTACCTGCCACATAAGCGGCCGACCAGAGAATGCTCAGGAGCTTCATACAACTTTGCTGTATCGGATCTCTCATATCAGGCAACTCTAGAAGTATTGTTGGGGAAGCTGTTTTAAAAAAATCGCGAATTTGTTGGTGTTCTTGTTCGACGAGAGAATTCAATGCTTCTGAATCTGTAGGGAGTTCCATTCCTAAAACAGCTAGTCCTTGTATTCCTGCTTCAACACTTGATAAAATATCAGTACATTGGGTGGTGCGTTGAGTCATTAAAATGCCATAAATTCGAGCTGCATCAAGAGGATGTTGGACTTTAAGCAAAATGTTATTGAGGATGTTTTCAGATTCTTCAAAATGCCCTAAGAAATAATGACATTCCGCTTTCTCCCGACTGAGATCGAGTTTGAGTTGAGAGTAATCAAGCCAACTATTTACAGGAAGCTGAGAGAGACCAAAATCGAAATAATTAATGGCTGCTTGATAGGCAATGGAGAGCTTGGCTTTCATCCCAGCAGACAGGGCAAGACCTGCAAGCTGTATGACAGGAATAGCCAAAGGATCGGCATTGATTCCCACCATCAAATGATTCAAGATATTAAAAATATCCTTATCTGAACCCGTAACTGATTGATGGGCAAGTAATCGTTTGCCAATGGTAAGATGAATGGGCTGTTTTTGAGACTCATCAATCAGTAGATAAGCGGCTTGCTGTACCCGATCGTGAATAAAGCGGTATTTTACCAAAATATCGTCTGAATATTTCTCATCGCGATCGTCCACCTGAAAAAACTTATCAGCCTCAGTAATCGGTAAAATTAACTCGTCTCGTAATGCTTCCCACAAATCTTTTGCCACTACCTCAGCATCTGACTCACAGACAACTGCTAACGTTTCTAGGTCAAACTGGTTGCCAATACAAGCTGCCAACTTCAAAACATTCTGGGTTGTTTGTGGTAATTTCTGCAACCGTCCCACCATAAACTCCACCACATCATCCGTGAGGGCAGCATCTTGCACTTGAACCAAATCGCATTCCCAATATCCCAAATTGCGATCGAAGGCAATCAACTTATCCTCATGCAATCCCTTTAAGAATTGAGTGATAAAGAAGGGATTCCCTCGAGTTTTTTGATACACTAAATGAGTTAGCGATCGCGCAATTTCTATTCCACAACTCAGCGTTTCTGCCACCAATTGATTGATACAATCGACAGATAAAGGAACTAGAGTAATCGTAGAAATCGCCGTTTGTTTTTCTTTTGGTGCGCGTTCCCAAGGCGAATGCGATTCGCCGGGGTCGCACCGCTTCTTTAATTCCGCTATAGTTAACATCAATGGATGGGCGGGAAAGACTTCATTATCTCGATATGCCCCCAATAAGAGTAAATATCCTGTTTGATTGTCCTTCATCAATACTGTTAGCAAGTTTAATGAGGCCGAGTCCGCCCATTGCAAATCATCGAGAAAGATTGTTAAGGGATGCTCTTTTGTCGTGAAAACAGCGATAAATTTCTCAAAGAGTAAGTTAAATCGATTTTGGGCAGCACTCCCAGAAAGTTCTGGAACGGAAGGCTGTTGTCCGATGATGCGCTGAAGTTCGGGAATGACATCAATGAGAATTTGCCCATTTTCTCCCACGGCTTCAAGGATTTTTGCTTTCCATTGTTGCAATTGAGCATCATTTTCTCCGAGTAATTGCCCCATCAAGTCTCGGAAAGCTTGCATGAAGGCACTGAAAGGAAGATTGCGATTGAATTGGTCGAATTTGCCTTTGATAAAGTAGCCTCGTTGCCGCACGATGGGTTTGTGGACTTCATTGACGACGGCAGTTTTCCCGATACCGGAAAAGCCGGCCACTAGCATCATTTCTGCTCTTTTTACAGGGAGTGAGGAATCGGGAGTGGGGAACCGAGCAGGATTGGCGACTCGTTCAAAAGCATCGAGTAAGGCTTGCACTTCTTTTTCCCGTCCGTAGAGTTTTTCGGGAATGAGGAAGCGATCGCACAGATCCCGTTCTCCCAATACAAACGGCTCGATTTCTTTTGTTTCTCGATATTGCACGAGGCATTGTTCTAAATCGTGTTTGAGTCCCAAAGCACTCTGATATCGCTCTTCGGCGTTTAGGAGTTCGTAAAACGTGACTCCCAAGGAATAAAAATCGCTACGATAATCAATGCCTCGATTCATTCGTCCGGTTTGTTCGGGGGATAAGTAGGCTAAGGTTCCCTCTAAGATATTGAGGGTTTGCAGGGTTTGAGTTTCTCTGGGCAGGAGACTAGAAATACTGAAATCGATTAATTTGACTTGTTGGGTTTCCGGATGAATCAGGATATTTGCAGGTTTGATATCTTTATGAATAATATTATTTTGATGCAGATAATGTAGAACGTCTGCCAGTTGGATCGCAATATCGAGAAATTGAGACAAAGAGAGAGATGCTCTTCCTTGATATTCGGCTAAAGATACACCTCCCATATCTTCCATAATCAGAGCGTAGCGGTTTTCGTGGCGCTCTAGGGCATGGGTTCTGATAATGCCTTCTATCTCTAAATTTTTGGCAATCGCGTATTGGTTGCGAAATTTGACTAATTCGTTAAAGGAAGGATATTCATTGCGCATTAACTTGATAATGACGGATTGCCCGTTTTCTATCTCAAGGCCGTGATAAACGAGGGTGCGATCGCTTTCGTAGATGAGTTCTTCGATTGAGTAGTTGGCAAGTTGGGGAAAATCGACCGTTATCATAACAATTGAGAATTTATTGTTTCCAAGATATACGGGAGATCTTAAGCAAAAATTGTGAAAAACTTGTGAAGGCTGTTTTAGCGTTAACAATTTGTAACGGAAGGGCGATCGCTCTTGAAATTTAGTCTACAGATAGAGAAATGATGAATTCTGTCCCTTTACCTAGTTCTGAATGACAAGCGATCGCGCCGCCGTGTTTTTCTTCGATGATTTGACGCGCGATCGCCATCCCCAAACCCGTTCCTTTGCCTACTGTTTTGGTAGTAAA
Organism: Spirulina sp. LEGE 11439; assembly: GCF_059821285.1. Taxonomy (NCBI): domain Bacteria; kingdom Bacillati; phylum Cyanobacteriota; class Cyanophyceae; order Spirulinales; family Spirulinaceae; genus Spirulina; species Spirulina sp. LEGE 11439. The sequence continues at coordinate 197,702 of NZ_JCAMRX010000001.1, read as the reverse complement.
TCCTTGCTCGAATATTTTTACTTTCACCTCTTCTGACATGCCTAATCCATTGTCAGAAATTCGGATAATGACATTCTGTCGATCGTCGCTTAATTCGCTACTCATCGTAATTTGATTGGGTGCTTTTTCTATTTGTTCATAAGTTTTCCCTTCGTTGCTTTCATTTAACGCATCGATCGCATTCCCCAAGATATTCATAAACACTTGATTCATTTGTCCGGCATAGCATTTCACTTCGGGAATATCACCGTAATTTTTCACAATTTCAATAGCGGGGCTTTCTTCGTTGGCTTTGAGGCGATATTTTAAGATTAATAAGGTGCTATCGAGACCTTCGTGTAAATTAAATTCGGTTTTTTGGTCTGTATCTGTGCGAGAAAAGGTTCGCAGAGATGTGCTGATATTGCGAATGCGATCGCCTCCATCCTTAATTGCTTGCATGAGTTTAGGTAAATCGTCTTGAATGAAATCTAGCTCGAATTCCTCGAGTTCCTCTGTAAAATCTGCGCCAAGTTGGGGAAACCTATTCCGGTAGAGATCGATAATAGAGAAAAGATCGTTGATGTAACCCTGAAGCGGATTGACATTGCCAACAATACAACCAATCGGATTATTGATTTCGTGGGCGACTCCTGCAACTAACTGTCCCAAAGTAGACAGTTTCTCTTGTTGAACCAGTTGCACTTGAGCCTGTTGCAGTGCTTGAGTTCGTTCTGCTACTTTTTGTTCTAAAGTATCGGTCAGTTGTTTCAATTGCCAGTGAACTTTCACCCGCGCTAACACTTCTTCTTGCTCGAAGGGTTTAGTAATGTAATCCACTGCTCCTAACGATAAACCTTTAACCTTATTTTCGGTATCTGCCAATGCTGTCGTGAAAATCACTGGAATTCCCTGGGTTGTCGGATTTGCTTTCAGGCGACGGCAAGTTTCAAAGCCATCCATTTTTGGCATTTCCACATCGAGTAAGATTAACTCGGGGAGATTGCGCTCGATCTGCGCCAAAGCATCTTCACCATCCATTGCCATGCGGACTTTGTATCCAGCTAGTTTTAAGGCTTTCGAGAGAATGGATAAGTTGGTCGAATTGTCATCGACCGCCAAAATAAAGGGCTTGGTATCGGGCATAGCAGGGAACTCCTAGTGTTAGGTCAGGTATTGCTGAATAAATGCTTTTAATTGTTTGATTTCGCAAGCCTCGGCAAGCAGAATGATTTTTTGGAAAAAGGCAGTTGCGCGAGCATTTTGGTCAGCTCGGGCCATGTCGAGAACGCCATCGAGATCGCCATTGTCAGCGAATTCGGCAAGTTGAGTCAAAATAACGATGTCTGGAGGCTCAATAGTCGTAGCCGCAGATATTTCGGGTTTCTCATTTTCATTTTTGCGATAAATCCAATCGAGTTGTAAATACTCGTGTAATTGTTCGAGCAAGGTTTCTGCTTGTACGGGTTTGGGTAAAAAGTCATTCCCGCCGGCCTCGATACTCTTGTGGCGATCGAGATCGAAGACGCTGGCAGAGGATACGAGAACGATTTTATGTTGAAGTTGGGGATGCGATCGCAGTTGTCGCAAAAACTCAAATCCATCCATTATCGGCATCGCGAGGTCAGTGATAATCAGATCGGGATTCGTTGCCAAAGTTTGTTCGATTCCTTCTTGACCGTTACTGGCTTCCACGATTTCAAAGCCGATGGGTTCTAAAAGATTGAGGAGAACCGAGCGATTTTCCCAACGGTCGTCGATGAGGAGAATTTTAAGTTTCTGACCCTGATAGCCAATAATCTGACCTTGCTCGGAAACTCTCGATGCGGTTGCCCAATTACCAGCAAGGGGAAGTTCGACTTCAAACGAAAAGGTACTGCCTTGAGTGGGGATACTGCTCACTTCGATTTCGCTCCCCATCATCGCAATGATTTTGTGGGTAATGGCGAGTCCTAAACCCGTCCCTTCTGCTTGCTTTTTCGTATTGCCCACTTGCTCGAAAGGGAGAAAGATTTGCTCGATTTGTTCCGGGGTCATTCCCACCCCCGTATCTGCAATTTGAAAGCGAATCTTTTCACCGACGGATTCAATTTTAAAAGTGACAGTCCCGCGATCGGTAAATTTAATGCCATTACCCAGCAGGTTAATTAAAACTTGGCGCAACCGTTTTTCATCGGCAGAAACACCGACCGGTAAGCGATCGTCAGCTTGAAACTGAAAGTCAATCCCTTTTTGTTCGGCACGGATGCGAGTGATTTCAACGATACTTTGCAGGAAGGAAGGAAAGTGAAATGGGGCAGGATGGAGTTCGAGTTTGCGAGCCTCGATTTTGGAGAGATCCAAGATATCGTTAATCAGGGTCAGGAGGTGGGAACCGCATTGGTAGATGATATCAACGCCGTTTTTCCCTTTAGCCGTGAGGGGTTCGCTGCGTTGGAGGATTTGGGCATAGCCGAGAATGCCATTGAGCGGTGTTCGCAATTCGTGGCTCATGTTAGCCAAGAATTCGCTTTTGGCTTCGTTGGCACTGTCAGCCACTTCCTTCGCTTGCTGAATCTCCTGATTGGCTTGCTGAATTTCCTGAAATTTATCTTGGAGGGCACTGACCATGAGTTGAAAGTTATTAGAGAGGGTATTGATTTCTGCGATCGCGCTAGTGGGGATTTGCGGCGATTGCTGGTCGGTGAGTTTGTCGGGCAAATTGTTAGTCAGGGTGGCAAGTTGCAATAAAGGTTTGACTAGATTGCGACTGATGGGTTTGGCCAGAAGGGGAGCGAGGATCGCGATCGCCATGAGAATCGCAAAACTTTTCGTATAAATCCCGTCGAGGACGACCAGATGAGACGCACTCGATCTTTCAATGGCGAGAGTCCAAGGAAGGTCGTCACCGACTACATTCTCGTGTATGTAAAATGATTTCCTCCAGCGCACGACTTTGGCGACGTTCGGTAGAATGGGAACCCAAATATGGGTGTTTCCATCGACCGGCTCGATTTCTCCATTGCCATCGCGATCGAAGGGCTGACCTGCTTTTAAATCCTCGCGGGTGCTAGTAATGACCCGATTTTGTCGATCTAATAGGCTAACCAGTTGGTTTGATGAGGCTTGACCCGTGGGCAATAGCTGTTTCAAGGTCTCTACATCCAGCTCTGCCAGAAGTTGTCCCACCAAGTTTTCATCTTGAAAGATGGGGATGCTCTGGAAGATGGTCGGTGAGTTGGCTATCATCAAGACTTCAGACATCAGGGGCTGTTTTGCCTCGAGCAAAGCCTGAAAGGGTAAAGTTTCTAAGGTTGTGGCATTTTGGGTAGAATTGAGAATGTTTCCGTTGGTATCGACGATAGAGAAATTGCGGAATTCGGGAAGGGTTTGTTGAGCGATTTGTATTTGTTCTTGGAATGTCGATTGGTCGGAGCGATCGCTATTGTCAATGCGAGAGGCTAACCCTTGCAATTTTTCTAAACTTTGCTGATGCCAGTCTTGAAAATCGGCACTAATATTATGATGAGTGTCTTCTAGACGGGTGACTAAGTTTTTTTCTTGAACGGCGGTTGCATCCTGACAATTCCAAATGGTCAGCACCAGTGCGGGAAGCAAGACAAAGGCCACTAACAAATTAAGAAGAGTTTGTTCAAACGCATGCGTTCGGCTTTTCTTTATCCCCAACCACCTAGCAAGAGGCGTATGAGTCAAAATGAGGCTGGCGATCAGGGCGTTACAAATTTGATTGACTGGATTTTTGAAGGAGATCAATAAAACGGCTTGAGGAGGAACTTTCGCCAAGAAAACATACAGCAACCACAGGAGAGGGAAGCCAATCAGTCCCCAATAGATAACGTCGAGTAATAATAAGTTATTGCTGCGCCGTCGTAGTCCCCAGCCGACAAACAGGGCTTCCAGCGTGAATAAAATAAAGGCAGCAGGATGTTTCCACAGCACAATTGTATAGCTGCTGGCGATCGCCGCCGCGATCGCACCCCAACCAAACCCATACAAACGAACAACCAACATAACAAACAGACTGCCAAAGAGCCAGTCTATATGTAGGAGTATCGGAATGCTGAAGTAGTTTCCCAAATATCCAGCAACGAGAAGACACAACAACGCGATTATCGATCTCAACCGATACTTTGAGGATTTTGAATGTCTGTTGTTGTTATCGAGTTCTAAAACATTGGTCATGATTTTCTCCTCATTAAAACTATCGCGTGCTAATTGCAAAACTTGACTAATTTGTTAAAGGAAGGATATTCATATCGCATTAACTTGAATAGGTTGCTGATTATCGGTATTCCTGCCGCAATCAACGAGAGGGCGATCGCTTTTGTAGATGAGTGCGATCGCTCGATAATTAAGAATTTTAGGGAGGTCCGTCGAAATCGCGCTCATTGTTTCTTATCGTTCTGGAAATAGATTCTCAGTGTAAACAAAGATTGTGAAAAACTTGTGAAAAGTTGTGGGAATTTACATTTTTTAAGAATGATGAAGTGTAATTCAGCTTATTGGTAGAGAAATTATAAGTTCTGTTCCTTTCCCGAGTTCCGATTGACAAGCGATCGCGCCGCCGTGTTTTTCGGTTACGATTTGACGTGCGATCGCCATCCCCAAACCCGTTCCTTTCCCTACACCTTTGGTCGTGAATCCTTGCTCGAATATTTTCTCTTTTACCGCTTCTTGCATTCCCATTCCATTGTCGATAATTCTGATAATGATATTTTTTTTGTTCTCGCTTAATTCTGTATTAATTGTAATGTGATTGGGTTGTTTTTCTATCTCATCATACGTTTTTCCTGCATCACTTTCCTCTAAAGCATCGATCGCATTAGCCAATAAGTTCATAAACACTTGATTGAGTTGTCCGGCATAGCATTTGACTTCGGGAATATCACTGTAATTTTTAACAATTTCAATAGCGGGGCGTTGCTCATTGGCTTTGAGACGATATTTGAGGATTAATAAGGTGCTATCGATGCCATCATGTAGATTAAATTCGGTTTGCTTATCTGCATCTGTGCGGGAAAAGGTTCGCAGAGATGTGCTGATGTTACGAATGCGATCGCAGCCTTTTTGCATGGATGCAATGAGCTTGGGGAAATCTTCAGCAATAAACTCGGGATCGAGGTCTTCGATCGCTTCGGCAATTTCTTCAGGAGGAGAGGTATTTTCTTGATAAAGAGAAACGACTTCGAGTAAATCTTGTAAATGTTCTTGCGCTGCACTCACATTCCCACCGATAAAACCGACAGGATTGTTAATTTCGTGAGCAACCCCCGCCACGAGATTTCCTAATGTTGCCATTTTTTCATTTTGGACTAATTGCAACTGTGTCTGCTGTAGGTCTTTGAGTGCCTGTTGTGCTTGTTGGTAAAGCCGTGCATTGGTTAAGGAAATCGCTGCTTGAGCGCAGAGGACATCCAATAAGTCTACGCGATCGCTTGTAAACGCATCGGCGGTTAAATTATTTTCTAAATAAAGAACGCCGATTAAATTCCCTCGTTCGAGTAAGGGCAAACAGAGCAAGCTTTGAGGAGAGAAGCGCAGTAAATAGTTATCGGCAGCAAATTGGGTTTGTGCGGTTTTCGCATCTAGAAGAGCGGTTTCTGTGGTGCGCCGGACATAGTTAATCAATCCGGTGGGTAAATCGGGATAATCATCTAGGAGAATGGATTGATGCAGAGAAGCGAATTCTAACTCATTTTTTGTATCGGTACGAGTGGCGATCGCTTCTACGGTTAATCCCATTTCATTCGTTAATAATAATGCACCTTTGGTTGCTCCGGCATTTTCGAGAATTGTTTTCATTAACTTTGAGAGGAGGCGATCGAGTTCAATTTCTCCGGATAGGGCTTGGGAGGCTTTTAACAAGGAAGAAAAATCGAGAATTGAGGAAATATTGGCAATCGTTGCAGAATGAGAAGTACTGGTAATTTTAGAAATGCTCGTACCGGAAGATAAAGTAATGCGTTCGCGTTGCAAAATTGGCTGTAAAATTTGAGGATAGCATTGTTCGAGATCGTCTGTCTTGGCTTTTGCTCCCCATTGAGCATAACAATAGTAGGCTTTGTTTAAATAGACCTCGGCGATCGCTTCTTTGCCCCATTCAAGGTAGAACTTGGCGGCAAGTTCATTGGCCAATGCTTCTTCTTGGATATATTCATTTTCTTTCGCTCTGGCAATCGCGCGATCGTAGTATTCAATCGCCTCTAATTTTTCCCCTAAAATGCGATGGTATTCTGCTTGTAACAAATCGTATTGATGTTGGTAATTTGTTGGTACGTACCCAGCAAAACTCAGAAGTTCCCCTCGAGCGAAGATCACTTTTTCTAAAGTAGTAGATTGTTCTTTCAAGTTTTGTTTTGGGTGTAGTTGGAGATATGTTAGAGAAGCATAAAAGTATAAAATTGCAACGATAAAATCTCCAGCTACGGCATTGATATACTCATAGGCCAAATTAGCATCTGCTCGGGCTTGCTGAAAATTACCAAACCAGTAATGAACGATCAGCCCATTTAAGTGACAAGTAAATAATCCGTAAAGGTCATTATCTGCTTTAAACCGAGCTTGTTGTCGAGATAGTTCGGATTGAAGTTCCTCAACAGAAAAATCCGGGTTATTAGAATTAACTAATAAATCGATTGTTATTTGGTAAGGTTTTATATAGTTAGCACAAACTTCTTGGCCAAATTTTTGGAGAGCATGGAAATAGGAATAAACTTGAGGTTTAAGAGACTGTAAGTGCTGGCTGCGAAAGAATGCCGTATAACAATAATGCAATGCTGTATGCCCGACAAATTCTAAATCTCCCGCATCTAGACAGAGTTGATACGCGCGTTGAAGCTCCTCCAATACATTATCTAGTGGTAGCTCCCAGACATGAACAAACACGCTAACCACGAATAATGTCCGAGCTTGAAGGCTGCGATCGCTCATTTTCTCAGCTACAGCTAATGCCACTCGAGCAACTTCATAGCCAATGTTGATTGTTTGAGGACTGCTACAGCACATTAAAGCATAACAGGCATACCCAAAAGAAGATAAAGAAGTATTACCATGTTCTAACGAGAGTTGAATTAATTTCAGTACCATTAACTGAAATAAGTTTGGCTCAATGCGGTAACTTGTTGGCATTGAGGCTTGAAGAATTGCAGCAACAGCTAGAAAATGCCTATCGTTCATTGGAGGCAGATCGACAAGGTTGGAAATTGGCTGTCGAGCCAGCATTTTCTCTGTTATCTCGCGAGCCTGTTGAAGGTCTGCTGGAGTAGGTTTTCTGGGCAAGAAAATGTCTAATTCGGCTAGAAGATCTAGTGCTTCTCGGACTACTTCTCCTTGTTCTCCTCCAGATAATGCTTGCAGTTTAATTCGAGCAACAGGAATGCGATCGTAAATCGAGGCGGCATTGCTCAAAACGACTGTAGTCCATGATTCCATTTGGGAGAAGCAGCCACTTAGATAAGCAACTTCAACGGCCAAATTATAGATTTCTAAAGTTTTTGTATAGTTGTGTTGCCAAGTATCTACATTCAAGAGTGCGATCGCCGATCGCAAATACTGAAATGCCGCATCATAAGCGGTGACAGCTTTTGCGTGGCGACCTGCTAGTAAATTAAGGTAAATTAACTCCTCTTTGAGAACTGGGTCAACAATAATATCGACAGCTAAATTCAGGGGATCGACAATTTCAAAAATCCTCTCTTCCTGTTGAGATTTTGGAATAGAGTGCAACAATAATTGACCGATTTTTAAGTAAATTTCTGGTTGGCGGCCATCGGGAATCAAGGAATAAGCAGCCTGCTGAACGCGATCGTGTAGGAAGCGATAACTAATGGCAATATTATCTGCTTTCTTTTCGTCTTTTTCCCATCCTTGAAAAAACTTATAGGCTTCGCTCTGAGGTAAAACCAACCCTTCTCGCAGGGCATTCCATAGATTGGTAGCGACTTCCTCGGAAGAGATTTCGCAGATAATCGCTAAAGTCTCCAAATCAAATTGATTGCCGATACAAGCGGCTAATTTCAGGACGTTTTGAGTGGTTTCTGGTAACTTGTGCAATCGTCCTGCCATAAATTCCACTACATCATCCGTCAGTGCTGCCTCTCGCACCCGCGTCAAATCGCATTGCCAATAGCCTGCCTTGGCATCGAAAATAATATACTTATCCTCGTATAATCCTTGTAAAAACTGGGTTGTAAAAAAGGGATTCCCTCGCGTCTTTTGAAATATCAACTTCGATAAAGGTTTCGTCGTCTCCGGAGAACACTGCAACGCATCTGCGACCAAACAAGTAATTTGTTGGTGTCTTAACGGGGCGAGGGTGAGAGTATTAACATTGGCTTTCTCTTTGCGAATTTCCTCGAGTGCCAGTATGAAGGGATGAGCGGGAAAGACTTCATTATCTCGATATGCTCCCAACACCAACAAATAACCGGTTTCTGATTCTGTCATTAACAGTTTTAATAGGTTGAGGGAGGCAGAATCTGCCCATTGCAAGTCATCGAGAAAAATCACGAGGGGATGCTCTGGGGTCGCGAATACTTGCACGAATTTACCAAAGAGCAGTTTAAAACGATTTTGTGCCGCACTGCCGGAAAGTTCTGGGGCATCGGGTTGCTTGCCGATGATTCGTTCGAGTTCGGGGATGACATCAATGAGAACTTGTCCGCTTTCTCCGAGGGCTTCGAGAATTTTAGACCTCCAAGCAGCCAAAACCGTATCGGATTCTGATAACAATTGCCCCATTAAACTGCGAAAGGCTTGTACGAAGGCAGAGAAGGGAATATTGCGATTAAATTGGTCGAATTTGCCTTTGATAAAGTAGCCTTTGTAACGAGTAATGGGTTTATGAACTTCATTGACGACGGCAGTTTTCCCGATTCCTGAAAATCCTGCCACTAGCATCATTTCTGCTCTGGGGTGTAGAGACGTTGCCGGCAACGTCTCTACAGGAGTTGAGGGAGATGTCACCCGTTCAAAAGCATCGAGTAATGCTTGCACTTCTTTTTCCCGTCCGTAAAGTTTTTCGGGGATGATAAAGCGATCGCACAGATCCCGCTCTCCTAATTCAAACGGCGCGATTTCTCCGGTTTCTCGATCTTGAGTCAAACATCGTTCTAAGTCGTATTTTAGTCCGAGAGCGCTCTGATAGCGATCTTCGGCATTTTTTGCCATTAATTTTAAGACAATATTCGAGAGGGGGGCAGGACAGAATTTTCCTTCCAAACAAACCCATTTACTTGGCGGATCTGGAGTTTGGGCAATATGAGCGTGAATCAACTCTAAAGGATCGTCGTGGGTAAAAGGGACGTTTCCCGTCAGCAATTCGTAAAAGGTGACTCCCAACCCATAAAAGTCGCTGCGATAATCAATCCCGCGATTCATCCGTCCGGTTTGTTCTGGAGATAAATAAGCTAAGGTTCCTTCTAAAACATTGGGAGTTTGTAGGCTTTGAGTTTCTTTCGGCAGAAGAGTAGAAATACTGAAATCAATTAATTGAATTTGCTGAGTTTCTGGGTGAATTAGTATATTTGCAGGTTTGATGTCTTTATGAATAATATTATTTTGATGCAGATGGTGCAGAATGTCTGCTAATTGGATAGCGATCTCGATAAATTCCGAGATAGAGAGAGTTGTTTTGCCTTTGTATTCCGCTAAAGATACGCCTCCCATATCCTCCATAATTAAAGCATAGCGATTCTCGTAGCGCTCTAAGACATGGGTTTTGACAATGCCTTCTATCTCTAGATTTTTGCTAATTGCGTATTGGTTGCGAAATTGAACTAATTCGTTAAAGGAAGGATATTCATTTCGCATTAGTTTGATAACGACAGACTGCCCATTCTCCTCATTGCGAGCGCGATAAACGAGGGTGCGATCGCTTTCGTGAATGAGCGAGATCGCTCGATAATTGAGAACTTTCGGCAGGTCGGTTAAAATGGTGCTCATTATTGCTTCTCGTTCTGGAAATACGGTTCAGTTTAAATTAAACAAAGATTGTGAAAAACTTGTGAAAGTTTTCAAGAATTTACAATTTTTAACAATTGGGTGCAATTCAACTTATCGGCAGAGAAATTATAAATTCTGTGCCTTTATCTGATTCCGATTGGCAAGCGATCGCACCGCCATGTTTTTCTTCGACGATTTGACGCGCGATCGCCATGCCCAAACCCGTCCCTTTGCTAACTTCTTTGGTGGTAAATCCTTGCTCAAAAATCCGCGATTGAGTTGCGGGTTTCATACCGCAGCCGTTATCTTGAATGCGAACCCGTACCTGCTCGTTTTCTAGCATTTTCGTCTCAATTATAATGCAATTTGGCTGAGCTTGAATTTCCGTAAAAGTTTTGCCTTGATTGGCTTCATCAAGAGCATCAATGGCATTAGCCAGCAAATTCATAAAAACTTGATTGAGCTGCCCCGGAAAACAGTAAATTTCCGGAATATTATCGTAATTTTTCACAATTTCTATTGCTGGTCGGTCTGCGTTGGCTTTAGTACGGTGCTTGAGAATAAGTAGGGTGCTATCGATCCCATCATGCAGGTTAAAGGCAATTTTGTGGTCTCGATCGTCTCGTGAAAAGGTTCTCAGGCTATCGCTCACATCACAGATACGATCGATCCCCAAGCCCATTGAATTAATGAGCTTGGGTAGATCTTCGCGAATAAACTCCAAGTCCACTGCTTCGAGTTCATCTTGAATATGAGTTGCATCCTTGGGGCATTCTTGCAACAGAAAATCAATAAGACCGAATAAATCCTGCACGTAGGTTTGAGCAGGGTTGATATTTGCTTTGATAAAACCCGTTGGATTATTGATTTCATGGGCAATTCCTGCCATTAATTCACCCAAAGATGCCATTTTTTCAGCTTGAATTAACTGGAGTTGTGTCGCTTTCATCTGGCAATATTGAGCCTGTAAATCTTGGTTGATTCGGCTCAATTTTTGGTTTTTCTCAGCCAGTTGTACGGTCTGGTGATAAAGTCGTTGCCGGAGATGGTAAATTTCAAGATGAGTGGCAATACGAACCAAAATTTCTTCCCGTTGGAATGGCTTGGCAATATAGTCAATCCCCCCTGCATTAAACGCTTTGACTTTATCTAAAGCCTCATCGAGAGCGCTGATGAAAACGATGGGAATATCTTGGGTTTCCGATCGCGATTTAATGGCTTGACAAAGGGCATAACCGTCCATATCCGGCATCATCACATCAAGTACGATCAAATCCGGTCGAGGATTTTGTACCACCAACTCCAAAGCCTTTGTGCCATTTTTTGCGGCCACAATCGCATAATCCTTTTTAAGGATTTCCAGTAGAATGTGGATGTTCTGAGGATCGTCATCAACGATCAACACCTTAGATTTAGTGGGATTTGTTGGAGCATGAGAGTTCATGAGGTTGAGCTTCCTAGAATTAATGAGTAATTATACTCTGATAAATGCGAGATGGGCGGTACGGGAATTGACAACATTGGTTATGCGTCTATGCGTGCAATTAACTCTTGTAAACGAACGAGTGCGACATCAGTATCAAAATTCAAGACTGTGTCTTGAAGTTGTTGAATTTCAGTGCCGTGTAGGGTTCCTTGGGTGACTTCTGTTAACGCTTTGAGTTGCTCTAAAGCTGTGGCTATATCGGTTTGCAAAAGATGTTCCAGTTCTTGCAGACGCTTTTTCAGGGTTGATGAGGCGATCCTCGTGCTTGCACGTATCGCATTTGTAGAGGGTTTAACCGATAGCTCTAGCTGCTCGAGAGAATCCATCACGACAGTGAAACACTCCTTGAAGGTTGGCATTAAATCGGATAGGGTTTGGGCTGGAGAATTGTTCTGCAAAGATTTTTCTAGGACAGCCGCAGCAGTAAATAAGGCTTCGGCTCCGATATTGCCCGCTACGCCTTTGATCGCATGAACTCGATTCCGAGCGGTAGCATAGTCTGTTGCGGCGATCGCTCCTTGGATATCTGCAAGGGTATTTTGATTCTGTTCGCGAAACTGCCTCACAATCCGGCAGTAGGCCTTGAAATTTCCTCCAATACGATCGACACCAGCTTCAACATCGATCCCTGCTAAAAGGCGCAGCTTCTCGGCAGCAGGGAGCAAGGGAAGAGTAGAGATTGCCTCGGACTCGACCTGTTGTACCGTCGTGTCGCTGTCGATCTTGCCATTGGGCGATTGAAGCCAACGGCGCAAGGTTAGGAAAACAAGGTTGGGATTGATGGGCTTGGTGATATGGTCGTTCATGCCTGCTTGCAGACTCAGATCGCGATCGCCAATCATGGCATGAGCCGTCATGGCAATGATAATTAAATTTGTGAAGCGTTGGCGATCGGGGCGATCCGATTGACCCAGAGCGCGGATGCGCCGAGTGGCCTCAAGACCATCCATTTCCGGCATTTGAATATCCATTAACACCGCATCATAATGTTTGTGCTTCACTGCTTCGAGGGCTTCCAGACCGTTATTCGCGGTATCGAGATTCGCCCCTGCCCCTGCCAATAGTTCTCGGCCGATCTGCTGATTGATTTCGTTATCCTCTACCAGCAAAAGCTTATAGCCCGAAAGAGAATGAGTATCGACCATCGAGCGATCGCTCTCAGATTGAGGGACAGTATCAGAGCCGAAGGTTCTCACTAGAGTATTATAAACCGTCGAACGATTGACGGGTTTGGTTAAACAATCCTCAGCCCCCACTTGTTCGGCACGCTGCTTCACCTCGATTTGCCCATGGCCGGTAATCAGTAGAATCCGAGGCTGGTGGAGCAAGGAACTCGCACGGATGCGTTGAATCAACTCAATCCCATCCATCCCGTCGGGCATCCGCCAATCCGTCATCACCAGTTGATAGGGAATCTTGGTGGTTTGCAGTTCCTCCAGTGCTTCTTCCCCAGAAGCAACGGTGTCAACCTGTAGAGAAAAGGACTGCAACAGTTCCTTGAGAATCTTGCGGGCTGCGGGGTTATCATCGACGATCAGTACTTTGATGTTTTCCAGTGCTGCGGGGGGGTTGGGATATGTTAAGGCGGTCGATATGGTTTCAAATACGGCAAAGAATTGAAAGTTGCTGCCTCGATCGGGCTGACTCTCTACCCAAATCTCGCCGCCCATTAGGTTGACCAAGCGTTTGCAAATGGCTAAACCTAAGCCAGTACCGCCATATTTGCGCGTGGTCGAGTCGTCGGCTTGACTGAAGCTGCGGAACAGGCGCTTGCATTGGTCTTGGTTTAGCCCGATCCCCGTGTCCCGAACGGAAAACCCGACTATAATGCGATTGTTTTGCCGCTCTTGCAAAACAACCCGAATGACAACCTCCCCCACTTCCGTAAATTTGACGGCGTTACTGGTCAGGTTCAGAAGGATTTGTTCTAATCGCAGGGGGTCGCCTCGCAGAAAGTTCGGGATTTCTGGATCGATCGCGATCGAGAATTCGAGGCCTTTTTCTTCTGCCCGCAAGCCGACGAGATTGGTTACATTTTGTAAGATTGCATCCAACTCAAAATCAATTTTTTCCAGTGCGAGTTTACCCGCTTCAATTTTAGAGAAATCGAGAATATCGTTAATGAGGCGCAGGAGGGATTGACCGGATCTTTCGATTTTCTCGACATAGTCCACCTGTTGGTTGTCGAGGTCGGTGCGTAATGCCAAGTGACTCAACCCCAAAATTGCATTCATGGGGGTTCTAATTTCGTGGCTCATGACCGCTAAGAAATTGCTTTTTGCCGCGCTGGCGGATTCGGCCAACTCCCGCGCGTCTTCGAGTTGCTTGGCTCGAGCCTGTTCCGTTTTTCGCAGGAGATCGAGCTCGAGCAATTCCTGTTTGAAGAGGTTGAGACTGCCTAAAATGCCATCGAATTCCAAGTCGTAGCGCCCTTGCTCGATTTCGTAGTCTCCTTCACGCGATCGCAGATATTCCACGGCAAACGTGATTTTATGTAAAGGCTGAAGAATAGCAGTGCGAACGTAGAAAATTAACAGCAATACCAGAGAAATACCAGCGGCGATCGTAAACATCGTGACAATATTGAGGTATCTCACCAATTGGTTGAGGGAGTTTTTACTTTTGCCCACCTGTTCTCGAGCGGTTTGCGAGAGGCTTTCTAACAATTTTTCGGCTTCTTCGTAGTTGCGGCGCTCCAAGTTTTCAATGGTTTGGAGAGCCTCTTCGCGATTATTTCCTTGGTAAGTCTTGAGAATGCTCTCTCCTTCATTTTTCAGCTCGCTAAAGAGCCGTTCGATCTCCCTGAGTCGAATGGTTTCCTGTTCTTTTTTCTCTAGGATTCTGAGATTGTCGAAGGTGATTTCAAAATCAAGGGCATACTGAAAGAACTCTTGTTTGGCATTCGCATCGTTAAGAATGAAGCGGTTCAAGGTAGCAAGCATATTACCGGCGAGTTCGGACAGTTCCAGATAGTAACGAACCCCCGGAAGGTCATCCCGCAGCACCTCCTCGAAACTCTTTGATTTGCCCGCATCTGCCAGTTCTTCCTCTTTGAGTTCTTGCAAAAGCCTTTCCATGGGGATGCCCACCTCTTTTAGGAGCGTGCTAATGCGATCGCTGGCTTTGCGATCGGCACTGGGATCGTAGCCCTCAAACACTTTTTTCTCTGATTCTGCCTTAAAATCCTCAATCAGTCTGTCCAAGCGATCCCAGTCGCGCTTGCGAGTGCTGCGAATTTGGAGAGAAATATTATCGCGAAATTCTAACAACTCCTTATAGTTTTTGAAGTATTCCTGCTCTTCTTCTTCTTCACCGAGAACATATTCTAATAAGTTGCCGCTCATGGTGCCCAACTCTTGAAGCATACTAATCGTACCGACGGCTTTGGGTACTTCTACGTCTAGCACTTGTTGGGTGGATCTTTTGACCTGATAACTAAAAAATAGAACGCCAATGGAAACGCCGCTAATCACGAGAAATATTAAGAAGAAGATAAAGTTTAGGCGCACGACAACCGAACGCTTTTTTTTAAAAAGTTGTTCTTGTATGAGTTTCCAATAACTTGGAGATGTTGAATGGGTCGCGTTCGGAGAAATTCTTTTCTGCATGAGAACCCAACGATAGAATGATGAGTTCAGTATAAACTAAAGATTGTGAAAAACTGGTGAAGGTGTTGGAGGTGGATAAGTTAGCACAAGGACTTATTCTATCGGTAGAGAAATAACGAATTCTGTGCCTTTGCTCAGTTCTGAATGACAGGAGAGGTTACCGCCATGTTTTTCTGCGATAAGACGCGCGATCGCCATGCCTAAACCCGTTCCTTTTCCTACATCTTTGGTGGTAAATCCTTGCTCGAATATTTTCGCTTTTATCTCCTTGCTCATCCCTTGCCCATTATCAGCAATGCAGATGATGACCTTATTTTTATCTCGCTCTAATTTTGTTGCAATTGTAATGCGATTCGGAGTCTTTTTTATTTCATCATAGGTTTTTCCTTCATTTCCTTCATCTAAGGCATCGATCGCATTAGCAATCAGATTCATAAACACTTGGTTGAGCTGTCCGGGAAAACATTGGACTGAGGGTAAGTTTCCATAGTCTTTAACTATTTCAATCTCCGGTCGTTCCTCATTCGCTTTCAGGCGATGCTTGAGAATTAACAAAGTGCTGTCCATACCTTGATGGAGGTCAAAAGGCACTTTATGCTCTTTATCCGTGCGGGAAAAAGTCCGTAAAGAAGTGCTGATATGACGGATGCGATCGGTTCCTTCCGCCATCGAACCAATCAGTTTGGGTAAATCCTTTCGCACAAACTCTAAATCCATCTCTTCGATTTCTGCTTCAATCTCTTCATCTGAATTGGGATATTTCTCTCCATAGAGATCGATTAAATTCAACAGATCCTGCACATAATCTTGGGCAGGTTGTAAATTCCCCGCAATGAACCCAACTGGATTATTGATTTCATGGGCGACCCCAGCGACTAAATTGCCTAATGCCGACATTTTCTCACTTTGTACCAGTTGCAGTTGAGCCTGTTGTAAACCCTTTAGGGATTGTTCCAATTGTTCGGCGTAGATTTGAGCTTGTTGATAAAGTCGAGCATTTTCAAGAGAAATTGCCGCTTGAGAGCAAAGCATGTTCAAAATTTCGATTCGGTCTTGAGTAAAGGCATCTACACTGAGGTTATTTTCTAGATAGAGAATGCCAATAAGCTGACCTTGGCTAAGAATGGGGGTGCAGAATAGGCTTTTGGGTTGCTGTTGGCTCAGATAGCTATCCGATGCAAAGCGGGTGTCTTTTTCGACTTGGTTGAGAATGACGGTTTGTTGAGTCCGTTGGACGGAACGAACAATGCTTGCTGGGAGTGTATCCGCATTGTTGAGAGAGGTTAAGGATAATTCGCAGACTTCTTGGGCGCACTGAGCGACCACTTCCCAAGTTCCGCCGTTGTTCAAGACTAATGCACCTTTATCTGCTCCAGCATTTTCGAGGACGATTTGCATCAGTTGGGCGAGCAAAGCCTCCAGTTCGATTTCACCAGAGAGAGCTTGGGCGGCTTTGATGGCTGCGGAGAGATCGAGAAGGGAGATGGCTGCACTGGTGGAAGTGGCGGTGCAAACCGTTTGATGGGAGGTGAGGGTGGTGGTGGCGTTTAGAGTGAGGGACGATGGGGATTGTTGGAGAATGGGAGTCAGAAGTTGGGGATAGGTGGCTTCGAGGCGATCGGTTTTGGCTTTGGCTCCCCAGCGTGCATAGCAGTAGTAGGCTTCTACCATATAAGTCTGGGCGATTTTCTCTTTACCCCAGTCGAGGTAGAATTTGGCGGCGAGTTCGTTGGCGAGGGCTTCTTCTTGGAGGTATTTGTTTTCTTTAGCTCCGGCTATGGCTTTGTCATATAGTTCTATTGCTTGCAAGCGATCGCCTTTGAGACGAGCCATCTCTGCTGAAATTAATTGATATTTGTGTTGGAAATTCTCTGGACAATTCTGAGACCATGTCTTAAATAATTGCTTTTTCTCTTGTATTTTCTGCCAGTAAATCTCTTGGGTTTCACGATCGACTTCGGGATAGACTGCCGTTAAGCTGAGAGTATAGTAAATATGATAGACAATAACAGGAAAAAAACCAGAAGGAGATTCTAACAATGAAGAGACTTGCAACGCTTCGACATAATTTTCCTTGAGATAAAGTCTTTGTAAGACGAGAAAACTATACCAGTTTATCCCGGGATCGAAGTGACTTTGCTGCCAAATCTTTAGTAATGGGTTATTGAGGAAACCTTGGTAAGTTAAAGATCCATCCTCATTCGTTTCATCCATCATTTCTCGGACAAATTGCTGTTCGAGTTGAAAAAGATAGAGCATATTTTTATCATTGGCTCCTTGGACATAACTAAGATATTTCTCACTTTGCTCTTCCACATCGGCTAGAGCCGTGCCTTTAAGTAGATGAGTCCAGATGAGCAATGCCGCCGCCCATACACCAAAAAGGACATCTCCTACTTCAGAGCAAATCTCAACGGATTCTTGATATAGAGGTAAATTTTCTTTGAGGTGACGGGTGTAAGGATTGATCGCATTGGCAAAGTGATTATTATTTTTGGCAATGAATTTAGGATTGTAAAAGATGCGGTCAACCTCTAGAGCAACTCGACCAAACTGATAGGCTTCGGGATAACGTTCCTGAGAGGCTAACACCATACCATAGGCACAATAGGAAAAACTAGAATTGTCAGCACGTCCATGTTGATTGGAAATATTCATCATGCGTAACGTTGTGAGCCAGTTGAGTCTGTGATTACCAGCTATATAGGATGCAGACCATAAAGTTCCTAGAAGTTTCATGCAGCGTTGCTGCACTGGATCGCTCATGGGAGACAACTCTAAAAGCACTTGCGGAGACATCTGCTCGAAAGCGTTCTGAACTTGCTGTAGTTCTGCCTCAACTAAGGATTCTAAGGCTAGTCCTTCAGTGGGTATTTTCATCCCCAAAATAGCTAAACCTTTGATACCGGCATCGACACTAGACAGGATATCTGTTCCTTGAGTCATGCGTTGAGTCATCAAAATGTCATAAATTTGGGCGGCATCAAGGGGTTTTTGGACTTGTGCTAAGGCATCATTCAGTATGGATTCCGATTCTGCAAATTGCCCCACTAAATAGTGGCATTCTCCTTTTTCTCGGTTCAAATCGAGCATGAGTCGATAGTGAGTATTCCAAGAATCTTGGGACAGTCGAGAGATGCCAAAGTGGAAGTAGTCAATCGCTGCTTGATAAGCAATGGAAAGTTTTGCTTTCATCCCGGCAGAAAGTGCTAGTTCCGCAAGCTGCTTGACTGGAATTGAAGATGGGTCAGCATCAATACCCATCATCAGATGATTCAAGATATTAAAAATATTATCGCTATCTTCTTGCTCGGCGTGCGATTTATGAGCTAAGAGCAATTGTCCAATTTTAAGATGAACGGGCTGTTTTCGGTTGTCAGCAATGAGTAAATAAGCGGCTTGCTGAACGCGATCGTGTAAGAATTGATAGCTTGCTGAGATATCCATTGAGGATTCTCGTGTTTCACTTTCACGACCTTGAAAAAATTTGTAAATTTCGCTTTGAGGTAAGACCAGACCTTCTTGCAGTGCTTTCCACAGTGCGGTTGCTACTTCCTCTAGGGACTGTTCGCTCACAATGGCTAATGTCGCTAAATCGAACTGATTGCCAATACAAGCCGCTAACTTCAACACTTCTTGAGTCTCTGATGGCAACTTCTGTAACTGAGCGGCCATGAACTCTACGACATCTTCTGTCAGTGCCAGTTGCTGCACCGCAACGATATCGCATTGCCAGTAGCCTAATTCTCGGTTGTAACTAATCCATTCGCCTTCGTTGAGTGCCTTGAGAAATTGGGTGGCAAAAAATGGGTTTCCTTTGGTTTTTTGATAGATCAACTCTGTTAAGGGAAAGGCGAGATCGAGGGTGCAACCGAGGGTATCAGCAATCAGATGATTTAATCCCGACTCACTTAAAGGGTCTAGAGTAATGGTGTTGAGAATGGCTTGATTCTTGGTAATCTCATTCAACGCCAACATCAAGGGATGAGCCGGAAAGACTTCGTTATCTCGATAGGCTCCCAACACCAATAAGTGTCCTGTTTCCGCGTCCCCCATCAACAATTTGAGCAGGTTCAACGAGGCGGAATCGGCCCATTGCAAATCGTCAAGGAACAGGACGAGAGGATGCTCTTTGGTGGTGAAGACGCGAACAAATTTGCCAAAGAGTGAGTTAAAACGATTCTGTGCTGCACCTCCAGAAAGTTCGGGGACGGCAGGTTGTTTGCCAATGATCCCTTCAAGGGAAGGAATCGCGTCGATGATGATTTGTCCGCTGTCCCCCAACACTTTGAGGATTTTGGCTTTCCACTGTTGCAATTGAGTATCGCTTTCAGCCAATAATTGCCCCATCAAATCCCGAAATGCCTGCACAAAGGCACTGAAGGGAATATTGCGATTGAACTGGTCGAATTTTCCTTTAATAAAATAACCTCGTTGGCGAACGATGGGTTTGTGAACTTCATTGATAACTGCGGTTTTGCCAATACCGGAAAATCCTGCCACTAGCATCATTTCGCTATTTCCGGCTGCGACTCGTTCAAAGGCATTGAGAAGGGTTTGTACTTCAGTTTCCCGTCCGTAGAGCTTTTCGGGGATATTGAAGCGATCGCAAATATCTCGTTCTCCTAACACAAATGGCTCGATTTTTCCACTTTCTCGATATTGAACGAGGCATTGTTCTAGATCGTATTTGAGTCCCAAGGCGCTCTGATAGCGGTCTTCGGCATTTTTTGCCATCAGTTTCGCGACAATATCCGAGAGGGGTTGAGGACATGGCTTTTCTGCCCAACCACTCTCTTGACTCATCGGATTGGGATGTTGAGCAATATGAGCGTGAATCAATTCTAAGGGATCTTCTTGACTAAACGGCACTGTTCCCGTGAGTAGTTCGTAAAATGTCACCCCCAGAGAATAAAAGTCACTGCGATAGTCGATGCCGCGATTCATGCGTCCGGTTTGTTCGGGGGAGAGATAAGCGAGGGTTCCTTCTAAAATATTGGGGTTTTGAATGGTTTGGGTTTCTTTCGGCAATAGGGTCGAAATACTGAAATCGATGAGTTTAACTTGTTGGGTGTCCGGGTGAATCAGTATATTTGCCGGTTTGATATCTTTATGAATAATATTATTTTGATGCAGAGGATGCAGAATGTTTGCGAGTTGAATGGCAATATCGAAAAATTGCGGCAGCGAGAGAGATGATTTTCTGGAATATTCGGCTAAGGATATGCCACCTATGTCTTCCATAATCAAGGCATAGCTGTTTCCGTAGCGTTCTAAGGCATAAGTTTTAACAACGCCCTCGATATCAAGATTTTTGGCGTTCGCGTCAGCGATGCGGAGCATTATCGTATATTGGTTGCGAAACTTGACTAATTCGTTAAAGGAAGGATATTCATTTCGCATCAGTTTAATGACAACCGGTTTGCTATCATCGGTTTTGCATCCGCGATAAACGAGAGTGCGATCGCTTTCGTGGATGAGTTCAGTTGCTTGATAGTTGGTAATTTTTAAAGCTAATGCGTTCATGCCTGTTGCGTTTTGTGCTTGATGAATTTAATCAGTACCCAATCTAGAGAGCAATTGTGAAAAACTTGTGAAGGTTACAGCACCAAGAAACATTTTTTAACAGTTATTAAATTGCTCGAGTTTAGCTTAGAGGTAGAGAAATAATAAATTCTGTGCCTTGACCTAATTTTGATTGAATTGCGATCGCACCGCCGTGCTAATTGTAATACAATTGGGTGCTTTTTCTATCTCTTCAAAAGTTTTACCAGTATTATTTTCATCTAACGCATCGATCGCATTGGCCAAAAGATTCATAAACACTTGATTGATTTGCCCGGCATAACATTCGCCTAAATTTGGATGAAATTAGCTGGATTTTGATCGCGCCGATCGCGCACCGGAATGGGTATTCCTTGGCGATCGCCAGATAGCGCTGCCGTGGTTTCTAATGCTTCTCTCAGTCGTTTGGCGGCATAGATGGACATATCTCTCGGTACGCTAATGCGATCGCGCAAGTAGCGCAAGGCTGGATCGGAAGCAGAGGGAGGCGGACAGAGTTCTCCCGTTATCATGTAAGTTAGAGCGCAACGCAAGGCTTCATCAAAGAGGCGATCGTCGGCTGGATTAACGCGAATGATATTATGACGATGCTTTATCACCCGGTGCAGAGCTTCTCCTCGAGACGTTTCGGGTTCTGGATACATCACATCTGGTAATCCGAACCATGGACCGCAATCGACTTGTTTTTGATTAATCTCAGTTTGAGATTCTTGGTTAGGATAGCATCCACCCATTTGCGGTGGTAAATCGTGGGCATGGGTATGAAAATCGCTTTGTGTCCCTCGATAGGTGGATCGGGTTTCCATCGCATCAAACCAGTTAGAGAACTTTGGGTTTTCTTCCCGTAATGAATAGCCTTTGTAGTAGTAGAGGCTGGCATTCATCCGCTCGACATAGGGGGTAAAAACCACATCAACTGTACCAAATTCTTCGAGAAAATAAGGCCCCGGAGTACTGGACAAAGCCGCCTCAACTCGAGCAACGATGGCGGTAAATTGCTCGCGATTGCGTTGTTCGTCCCTTTGCGATCGCGTGGGGTAGCACAACCAAGAACACCAGCCTCGAAAGAGTAGGCGTTCTAGCTGACGCAGAGGCAACGCTTGGCGATCGCGCATTCCCACCCGATTTAACGGGCCAAATGCGTCTTCTAATGCTAATAAAATATCATCACTTTCTGTAATTAACCGACCGTCAAGTTCTACTGCCGGAAGCATTCCCGATCGCACTTTTTGCTTATACCACTTTTCTTTCGTTCCATAACAGAACATCGTGACTTTCTCGATACGATACGGAATCCGCTTTTCCTCTAACCATAGCCACACCTTTTGGCAATACGGACACCAAGCATGATGGTCGCGATAGAGAGTAACTCGCACCTCTGATTCTGCTTGTCCAAACAGCCGCAATCTCGCTTGAGAATTGGTTGCCCCGTTAACCGTATCTCGCTCAAATGTGGCGAATTGTTGTAGTTCTTCCCAACTCAAAGGCAAAGATTTGGTCGATCCCATAAGTTACTCCAGAAAAGCAAAAGCGTTCAACGATCGAAAATAGTCGATTGAACAGATGCTATCCCATTTCGTGGCACAATTTCTACTCTTCTCCGGCTACAGGTAGAGCGATCGCCAAGAAACACTAGAGGATGATTGCGAGTTAGAGTACGATCGGGAATTAGAGGGTCTGATGAGTAGTGATGGCGATTGCATTTATTTTAAAGGTAGAGAAATCTTGAATTCTGTTCCTTGTCCGAGTTCCGAATGACAGGAGATTACACCTCCGTGTTTTTCTTCAATAATAGACTTCACGATCGCCATCCCTAAACCCGTTCCTTTGCCTACTTTTTTGGTGGTAAATCCTTGCTCAAATATTTTCGCTTTCACCTCTTCTGACATTCCCATTCCATTATCAATAATTTGAACAATAACACTTTTTCGATCCTCGCTTAATCCTGTATTAATTGTAATGCGATTGGGTTGCTTTTCTATCTCTTGGTAAGTTTTTCTCTCGTTGCCTTCATGTAGCGCATCGATCGCATTGGCCAAAATATTCATAAATACCTGATTGAGTTGCCCTGCATAGCATTTCACCTCGGGAATATCACCGTAATTTTTGACAATTTCAATGGCAGGGCGATGTTCATTAGCTTTGAGGCGATATTTTAAGATTAATAAAGTGCTATCAATCCCTTCATGTAAATTAAAGGCGGTTTTTTGATCTGCATCCGTGCGGGAAAAGGTTCGCAGAGATGTGCTGATGTTGGCAATGCGATCGCATCCCGATTGCATCGATGCGAGGAGTTTTGGGAAATCCTCGGCGATGAATTCGGGATCGAGGTCTGCGATCGCTTCGGCAATTTCTTTGGGGATAGAGGCATTTTCTTGATAGAGAGAAAGGATTTCCAGCAAATCTTGCAGGTGTTCTTGCGCTGCACCCACATTCCCACCGATAAATCCCACGGGATTATTGATTTCGTGGGCGACACCCGCCACCAATTGTCCTAAAGTTGCCATTTTTTCACTTTGCACTAATTGTAATTGTGTGTTTTGCAGCTGTTGAAAGTTTTTTTGTAGTTCTTGATTGGCATCTTCTAAACGCTCGATGGTATATTCTAAAATAATATTTTGTTCTTGAAGTTGTCGATCCTGATCTTCTGTTTTTTCCTGTAGTGTTTTCTGAAATCGATATAAGCTAATATGGGTTTGCACCCGTGCTAACACTTCTTCTGTTTGAAACGGCTTGCAAATATAATCCACCCCGCCGACTTTAAAGGCCTTGACTTTATCAAAGGCATCATTTAAGGCACTGATAAAAATAATCGGAACCCCTCGAGTGCATTCATCCTCTTTGAGGTGTTGACAAACCTCATAGCCCGTCATGTCCGGCATATTGATATCCAATAGAATCAAATCCGGCACGATCGCCTTCACCGATCGCAAGGCCAGATTCCCATTCGTTGCCTTTCGGGTTGAATATCCTTGCTCCCTCAAAACAGTTTCTAAAAGTCGGAGATTGTCAATAATATCATCCACGAGCAAAATTTCGGCTGAGGTATTGGCGGTCATGATTGATAATCCTCCACTAAATTCAGTAATTGTTCTAAATCAAATTGCTCCACCAAAGTTTTCAGGGAGCGAGCGAGAGTTGCGTGAGTAGCAGGAATTTCTTGAATGAGAGTTATCATGACCTCTTCTCTACCTTCGATAATGGCTCGAGCGAAAGCCATTTTCCACGCCTCGGGCATGACGGCTAACATTTCCGGAGTTAGATGGGATAAAGACTCGGACTCGAAGGATTCCTCTTCTTGGCACTCTTCATACACATAGTCCACCCCTAAATGACGGTTGAGATAGGCAAAGATTTCATAGTCTTGAAAGGGTTTTCGCAAGAAGTCATCACAGCCAGCCTCGAGCAGCGCGTTGCGCTCTTCAGCTAAAGCACTAGCAGTGAGGGCAATAATTTTGGTTTTAGCGTCCCCCTCTTGCTCCCGAATCAATCGCGTTGCGGTAATGCCATCCATTTCCGGCATTCGTAAATCCATCCAAATGAGATCGGGATGCCACTGCTGCCAAAGGGCGATCGCTTCTCGACCATTCCCCGCTTTTCGCAGATCAAACCCCAACGGAGCCAATAGTTCATTCAATAACTGACGATTGATCTGAGTATCATCGACGATTAAGAGTTTGTAGGTGGGCTGTCCGGGGGCTAAGGCCACCACCTGCGATCGCCCTTGAGGAGTCGTCGCCTCGGATTTTTCCACTATTTCGGTTTGCATATCAAAGGCGAAGGTACTCCCTTGACCAACTTGAGAGCGCACGGTAATTTCTCCCCCCAGCAAGCGAACGAATTGGCGACTGATGGATACAAGCATGACATTGGGAGACACCCCCAACTGATTGATAATGAGCTTTGCCCCTTGTCCGTCAGCTTGGCGATATTGATATTCTAATAAGCCGGCGGCTTGACTGGCGGTAAAGATACTCTGTTGGCGAATGGCAAACTCAGTACGCTCTCGGGCGCGTAAGAATTCTTGCCGGAAGACGATCGTGCCAATCAAACCACCAAATCCCAAAATTAAGATGGGAATAGAATAGCGCAGGGGCCAAGTGAAGGGGTGCAATGGGGTTCTCATGATTTTAGAGTTGGCTCAGGGGACTCGGATCGAGCAATTTATCGAGGGGGATGACGGTTTCTAAAATTTTCCGATCTTTGAGAAATTGAGCCAAGTTTTTCATCCCTGTCAGAGCATCGCGATCGGTTTGATTGAGAATAGCGAGATTTTCTTTCAGGGTGGGAAAATACAATTGGGATAACCCTCGTTTCACTTGCTCTGGGGTCAGTCCTTCCCGTTCGGCAATACGAGCGATCGCATCATCGGAATTGGTTTGCAGATAATCTAAGGCTTGAAACCAACCGGAAAATAAAACTTGTAGTTGTTTCTTATAAGTCGCGGGTAAATCGGCTCGACCCACCAAAAGATCGACAATTTCACCCGACATTTGCGAGCTATCAAATAAGACTTTCGCGCCTTCAGCTTGGAGTGTAGAGAGTATCGGATCGAAGGTAACGAGAGCATCGATTTCTTTATTTTCAAAAGCGGTTTCTTGCTGGGACAAATCTAAAGTAATAATTGTTGTTTCTTCCGGGGTCAAATTCGCTTTTTCCAAAGCACGAGTTAAGACGAGTTCTCCCATTGGAGCCGGCAATATGCCGATGCGCTTACCTTTGAGATCGCTGAGTTGTTCGATCTCGGGTTGGGCAATTAACGCATCGGCACCATTGGAGATATCCATCACCAAAAAGGTGCGAATATCGTCTTGCAGGGCAGCATTCTCTAGAGTAACGTCTAATGTGGCCGTCACCATTTCCACATCGCCGTTAATAAACCGTTTGATCCCGGCGAGGTGATCTTGGGTCTCAACGATTTGAATGGGAGTTTCGCCAAAATATCCCAGATCGCGAGCCAGCATTAAGGGTTCGTAGCCCAACCAGACGATACAGTTAATGCGTAGAGGTTGAAGAGGTGCAGTGGTACAACTAACGATGAAGGCACAGGTGGCGATCGCAATACCAATGAGTTGCCAAATTTGCAATCGTTTCCCAACCCGTCGCCACTCTATTTTGAACTGCATTGGTTTGCCTCCGTTCATCGCTGATTCTTGGGATTATGTTTGCTGAGTCGAGTAATTTCAACTTTAGACGATCATTGTGAAAAACTTGTGAAGGTCGGCAGCAAAAATGCTTGTTTTCTCAGAATGCGATCGCATTGCCAACATCAATTAATGATAAGGAAGAGAAATCGTAAATTCCGTTCCTTTGCCGAGTTTGGAATGACAAGCGATCGCACCCCCGTGTTTTTCTTCGATAATTTGATGCGCGATCGCCATCCCCAAACCCGTTCCTTTTCCGACTTCTTTCGTGGTAAATCCCTGCTCGAAAATGTGCGTTTCTACCTCTTCTGGCATTCCTATTCCATTGTCGATAATTCTGACAGTAACATTCTTTTTGTCCTCGCTTAATTCCGTGCTAATTGTAATGCGATTGGGTTGCTTTTCTATCTCTTCGTAAGTTTTACCTTGATTGCCTTCATCTAGTGCATCGATCGCATTGGCCAAAATATTCATAAAGACTTGATTGATTTGCCCCGGATAGCATTTGATGTGAGGAAGATCGCCGTAATTTTTGACAATTTCAATCGCGGGGCGGTGTTCGTTAGCTTTAAGGCGATATTTGAGAATTAATAAAGTGCTATCGATACCCTCGTGCAAATTAAACTCGGTTTTTTTATCTGCATCCGTGCGAGAAAAGGTTCGCAAAGATGTGCTGATACTACCAATGCGCTTAACTCCCTCCTGCATCGAAGCAATCGTTTTGGGGATGTCTTCCAAGAGAAAATCGAGATCTAATTCTTCAATCTCTTCTGCAAGTTGGGAACTGGGCTCGGGATACTCTTTGCGATAGCCCTCGATAATCGTAGAGAAATCGGTAAGATTGTCTTGCAAAATTTGAATGTTACCCCCAATGAAACCGAGAGGGTTGTTAATTTCGTGAGCAACCCCCGCAACGAGATTGCCCAAAACTGCCATTTTTTCACGTTGGACGAGTTGTATTTGCGACGAGCGCAATTCTTGCAACGCTTGAGTTAACTCGGCAGTTCGTTGTTTGACCTGTTGTTCTAAGTTCTTGGTCAAGTTTTGGACTTGAAGATGAGTCTTGACGCGAGCGAGAATTTCGGCTTCGCGAAAGGGTTTGGTAATATAATCGACGGCTCCGAGAGAAAAGCCCTTGACAATGCTCTCCTCATCCGAGAGAGCGGTAATAAAAATAATGGGAATCTTGGCAGTGTTGAGATTGGCTTTAATTTGCCGACAGGTTTCAAAGCCATCGATGCCCGGCATCTGAATGTCAAGGAGGATGAGATCGGGAACGTAGGTTTTCAATCGTTTGAGGGCGCGTTCGCCACTCGTCACGGCTGCAATAGTATAACCGGCTAAGGATAAGGTTTCCGTTACCACCTCCAAGTTTGCCGGGACATCATCCACTGCTAAAATTTCAGCGCTACGATTCATGGTGTTCTCCTTCAATGAGATATTGTTGCAGTCGGTTTTCAATCTCTTCGGTCTCAAATTGCTTGGCCAGCTCCAGCAGGGGTTGAGTAAAAGAGATAGAGGTCGCGTCGCGAGCGGCCAACTCTTCCAAGCAATCGCGCAGGTCCTTAATATTATCCCGTTGCGCCAAATCCAATAAAGTATTGAGGATGGAGAGCGGTGGCAAGAAGGTTGTTGTCGCAGTGGACTCAGCTGCAATCTCGGCATCTTCTGGGTTCTCATAAATCCATTGTAAATCCAAGCACTCGGCGATCGCCGCGAATAACTCTCGGGCATCGACGGGTTTGGACAGGAAGCAATTGCCTCCTGCTTTTAGAGCTTGATGTCGATCCATATGGCTGACGGATGCTGACGAGACAATGACTTGATGGTGTTGTAAATCTTCTGCGCTGCGGAGGTGCTGGAGGAATTCAAAACCATCCATGACGGGCATGATAAGGTCGGTTACGACCAAATCCGGCTCGATCTCGCGGAGTTTTTCCAGCCCTTCGCGACCATTTTCCGCCTCTAGGATCTCAAAACCGAGGGGGGCGAGTAAGTTGGAGAGAACGGCGCGGTTTTCCCAGCGATCGTCAATGGCGAGAATCCTTCGCCGATCGCCTTCATAGCCGAGAATGCGCTCTCCTTTATCTAACACGGCTTGGTATTCGGCCCAATCTGTTGCCAAGGGAATGCGAACCGAGAAAGAAAATTCGCTCCCCCGACCCAATTGACTGGTCACTTCAATTTTGCTGCCCATCAACTCGACAATTTGTTGGGAGATTGCCAATCCCAACCCCGTCCCTTCGGATTGTTTGGCGCGATCGCCAACTTGTTCAAAGGCCGCAAAAAGTTTGCTTAAATACTCTGGAGCAATACCCACTCCCGTATCGATGACTTGAAAGAGCAATTCTGCATCGGTCTCGGATCGTGCCAATACATCCACGCACAGGGTCACCGATCCCGAATCGGTAAACTTAATCGCATTGCCCAGTAAGTTGATTAACACTTGACGAGTGCGTTTTTCATCGGTCTCTACTCCTTCTGGCAAGCGCGTGCTGGGCTGATAGATAAAGTCGATACCTTTCTGTTCGGCTTTAATTTTGCACATTTCGACGACGCTCTGGAGCAAAGCGGGCAAATGTATGGGCATCGCAACCAGTTCCAACTTGCGTGCCTCAATTTTGGCTAGATCCAGCACGTCATTAATCAGAGTCAGGAGATGATTGCCGCATTGATAAATAATCCCCACCTTTTCTCGTTCTTTGTCACTTATTCCCTCAGACCGATTCAAGATTTGGGCATAGCCGAGAATGCCATTGAGGGGCGTTCGTAACTCGTGACTCATGTTAGAGAGAAATTCGCTTTTGGCTTGGCTGGCGCGATCGGCCTCTTCTTTGGCGATGGCTAATTCTGAGGTGCGTTTTGTCACTCGTTGTTCCAATTCGTCATTAGTTTTGATCAGTTCGAGAGCAGCTTGGCGATTTTCGTTGATAATCGCGTAAAGAATGTAACCCGTCAACCCGACGACCAGAATAAATGATTGTAGCAAAACTAAGGACTGGGATATATCCTCACGCACAAAAGGACTGAAACCCTGCCGTGTGGCGACAATAGCGATGCCATCAATCAAAAAGACCAGCAGGGTTAATTCTCGTTGCCGAAATCGAAATGCACACCACATCAAGAGGGGAAGTGTCATGTATTCTAAACCATACCCCTGCCAAAAGGAGATATAGCTAATGCCGATGCTCGTGCCAAAAAGTAGGGCAAATTCTCCGATCTGCACACCGCCCCATCGCTGCTTATTTTGCCAATGCACCCAACTCAGTAATCCGGGGGTAATGATGGTGATGCCACTAAAAATAGCAACGTACCAAAGCCGCCACATGACAATAAAATCACTCCAGAGAACAATTCCGTGCAGACAGAGTAATCCGGCGGCTAGATTAGAACTGATTGCGGTGACTCCCAATACAATTGCCAAGAATTTCAAGAAATCTTGAGAACAGTTGAGAAGTTTATGATGTCCGATCCAACGTTGAATTAAAAATCCGAGGATGATAATTTCGCTACCATCGACCAAAGCGATTGACACGATCGCGGAAGCAGTTTCGTAAAAGATGAAATTACCAACGATGTCGGCTAAAAATATCGCCGGCCAAATCCGCCATTTGAAAATCAGCAGGGATGCTAAGTAGAAACCCGATGTCGGCCAGATGACACTGGCTCCACTCGTATCGGATAAGTAGATCGACATCTTTGCTAATCCGTATTGGATTATCGGCATGATGAGGCAAGCTAGCAAAGTGATGCGATCGAAGGCTAATATTTTTCTCTTATTTAATATCATTAATTACTCGTGCTAATTTTCCTAGATTTAAATTCTATTATCTAGATAGCAAGCATTATAAGAAGTAATTGTGAAAAACTCGTGAAGATCGACTGCAAAATAATACGGAAAAAAGCAGAGTGTTTGATTTTTTTCTCTGGCGATCGCTTTTAACTTAAAGGTAGGCAGATCGCAAATTCCGTACCTTTACTTAATACGGAATGACAAGCGATCGCGCCACCGTGTTTTTTCGTAATAGTTTGATAGGCGATGGCTATACCTAACCCCGTTTTCTTTGGTCGTAAAAAATTGATATGAGGAGTCCGGAGCAACTCCTATCATTCGATGAATTTGTTGACTGGTATCCGGAAAATGCGATCGATACATACAAACTAGGCGATCGAGGAGAATTGCCAGAGTTGTTATCCCCGGCTACAGCATCTGGGGCAAGGGGCTTATATTAAGGCTAGTGCTGCTATTCCTGCGTCAGGGTAAATTAACATTACTAGAAGAAGTGCTCGAATAATGAAGCGATCGGGTAAAATTGAGAGTGAGCTGTAGTGGGCGTTACCCAATCTACAATAACAAACCCTGTGGTTATTTTCTTGTATCATGCAGAGCTTATTATTTACGATCTTCAATGATGGGGATGAGATTGAAGGCAGATTTAAATGGGGTAGAGAGAGGCATAAAACCTTTGAAAGGCTAGATAATGCTTTAGACTTGTTTGACTGTGGTGAAACAAAAAAAGCGATAAGCAGACTGAGAGCAATCATAAAAAAAGATCCGTATTTTATTGATGCGTATAATAAAATTGGAGCCGACTTTTTGGAGAGAAATATGGATTATCATTATTTAAGCAGGGTTATTATGCTGATTCAATCGTACAATTCTGGTTGGGATTTTGCGAAAATATATATATAGCTCAGATGATCCTGAATTACCCTGTAATAGTATATGATGTTTCTCATTCTAATAGCTTTAAGTACCCCGATATTGCACAAGAATATTATCGTGATAATATACTGTTGTGGATAGGTGATACTGAAGCCAAAGAATTCGTTAGGAAGATTTTCTTGACACCTTTAGTAAGATATAGAATTGAAGCTATTTATGGGTGTAGGAGATCATTGAAGTATACTAAAGCAGATTCTGAGGAGCAAATAAATGATAGACGCAAATTGCTTAATGATATTGAGCAGATGAAGGACATGATAACTCTCGCAGCAGCACAGAGAATCTATGATAATATGACAGGTCTCTAAATCCAAGTACAATCGCCTAATACCAATTCGTAAAAGTAGCACTATACTTGGTATACGACTAAGAAGAGATAGGGCTGTTTCATGTGTAGTCAAGATTTAGAGATTCTCTTCGATGTCAGAGCGTGAGATGTTTGCCTACTGCGATCGCAGGCATTTTGCGAGTGCGATCGCTTGCTATGCTTTCCTAGAAAATTAGGATATAATGCAATTAAATCGAGAGTTTCACGTTGAGAGATAGGAGTTATTAATGGCTTTTAGTGATTATAAAACTATTGCTCGAGTTCAAGAAGAGTATAAGATTAAATATTTGGAAGCAAACTTTATTGAAATTACCGATCTAAAACCTTCCGATTTTTTTGTTAAGGAATTTGAATTCAGCGAACAGAATATGGATATATACACATCTGAATACTCAAGATGTGAAAATATTATTTACCCAATTTTAAGAGAAGTCTATAAAAGTTTTAGTGATGAATATACGCTTTGGAGCCACAAATCTATAACCTATGATGCAAAACTAAATGGAACACCCGATTACTTGTTCTCAACAAAATCGGAATTAGGTAAAACTGTTTTGGGTTTGCCCATCGTTATTATTGTTGAGGCAAAAAAGAATGATTTTAGCGAGGGATGGGGGCAATGTCTCGCTGAGTTGGTTGCCGTGCAAAAATTAAATGAAGCCGAGGAACTTCCCGTATATGGGATCGTAACAGATGGAAAATTATGGCAATTTGGAAAATTAGTAGCTGATGAATTTACAAAAAGCAAGTTGAGAATTACGATTACCGATTTAGATAAAATTTTCGGAACGATAAGTTTTCTATTGTCAAGCAAAAGAGAAGCAGATGTTCCTGACACATAATTTGGAGAGCGATCGCCCGGGTTCAACGCCAAAATTCGATAGCTCTCCATGTCCCACAGCATTCTATAATTGAATCATGGAACAGCTTACCCTGACCCGAC
Source organism: Spirulina sp. LEGE 11439 (assembly GCF_059821285.1). Lineage (NCBI taxonomy): Bacteria > Bacillati > Cyanobacteriota > Cyanophyceae > Spirulinales > Spirulinaceae > Spirulina > Spirulina sp. LEGE 11439. The sequence continues at coordinate 165,981 of NZ_JCAMRX010000001.1, read as the reverse complement.
CTGACGATTGGCATCTCCATCTCCGAGACGGCGCAGCACTAAAAGCAGTTTTGCCCCATACGGTGCGCCAGTTTGCCCGCGCGATCGTGATGCCCAATTTGAAACCGCCAGTCCGATCGCTCGCTGATGCGGCGGCTTATCGCGATCGCATTCTTGCTGCAATTCCGGTGGGGAAACAGTTTGAGCCATTGATGACACTGTACCTCACGGACAATACCAGCCCGGAAGAGATTATCGCCGCCAAAGCCTCCGGGTTTGTCAAAGCCGTCAAATATTACCCATCCGGTGCAACAACGAATTCAGAATTCGGGGTAACGGATATTCGCAAGTGCGATCGAGTTTTTGAGGCCATGCAGCAGATAAACTTGCCCTTATTGCTACATGGAGAAGTGACAGATAAAGATGTTGATGTGTTCGATCGCGAAAAGGTGTTTATCGAACGACATTTGATTCCCCTCAAACAGCGATTTCCCCAACTGCGCGTGGTGCTGGAACATATTACCACTTCAGATGCAGTGGAATTTGTCCTAGAGGCAAACAATATCGGGGCAACCATTACCCCACAACACCTATTATTTAACCGCAATCGCATCTTCAAAGGAGGAATTAACCCCCATTTTTATTGCTTGCCCATTTTGAAACGGGAAACCCATCGCCAAGCCCTACTGCAAGCTGCAACATCGGGCAATCCTAAGTTTTTTCTCGGCACCGATAGCGCCCCCCATACCCGTACCCGTAAAGAAAGTGCCTGTGGCTGCGCCGGTTGCTTTTCCGCCCTGCACGCGATGGAATTATATGTAGAAGCCTTTGAGAGTGTCAATGCCTTGGATAAGTTGGAAGCGTTTGCCAGTTTCTACGGACCGGATTTTTATCAACTCCCGCGCAATACCGAACAGATTACCTTGACCAAAACCACTTGGCGAATTCCCGATGAAGTCGCATTTACTGAATCTGGGCTAGTGCCTTTACGGGCAGGTCAGGAGATGACATGGCAAATGGTTTAACGTGGTAGATTTTCGCCCCAATCTTGTGAAGCTCCCGACAGAATCTTTGATTTGTCGGGAGAGAACGTCCCTATATCAAGGAAGTGAGCGCGGTAGAAGCGATGGCGATCGCGCTTAACTCGCGGGCAGAGAAATAATAAATTCCGTCCCTTGCCCGAGTTGCGATTGACAAGCGATCGCGCCTCCGTGTTTTTCTGTGACAATTTGATAAGCGATCGCCATCCCCAAACCCGTTCCTTTTCCTACTCCTTTCGTGGTGAAACCTTGCTCGAAGATTCGCGCTCTCGTTTCGGGTTTCATGCCACAACCATTATCTTTAATCTGAATTTTGACTCGATCGGCAATGATTGAAGTGTGAATCGCAATAACATTCAGATTTTGCTCGATTTCCTCGTAAGTTTTGCCGCGATTGGACTCTTCAAAAGCATCGATCGCATTGGCCAAAATATTCATAAACACTTGATTGATCTGTCCGGGATAGCATTTGATGACAGGGATATCCCCATATTCTTTAATAATCTCAATAGCCGGGCGATGTTCGTTCGCTTTGAGACGATATTTAAGAATTAACAGGGTACTATTGAGGCCATCGTGAAGATTAAATGCGGTTTTCATATCGGTATCGGCACGAGAAAAGGTTCGCAGAGATGTACTGATATTGCCGATACGCTTGACCCCTTCTTGCATGGATGCAATGGTTTTGGGTAAATCTTCGAGGAGAAAATCGAGTTCGAGTTCTTCGATATCTTCTGTGAGTTGGGGACTGGGGTTGGGGAGTTCTGCCCGATAACCTGCGATAATCGCAAACAGATCGGCAAGGTAATCTTGTACAATTTTGACATTCCCGCCAATGAAGCCGAGGGGATTATTAATTTCGTGGGCGACTCCTGCGACGAGATTGCCCAAGGTGGCCATTTTTTCATTTTGGACGAGTTGCAATTGTGCTTGTTGCAGGTCTGTCAAGGTTTGTTGCGCCCGTCGATACAAGCGAGCATTTTCGAGGGAAATGGCGGCTTGAGAACAGAGTAAATTGAGAATTTCCACGCGATCGCCAGTAAATACCCCTGTGCATTGATTATTTTCGAGATAGAGAATACCGATAAGCCGGCCGCGAACGCTCAAGGGAACGCATAAAATGGATTGGGGCTGATAATGTTGAATGTAGGGATCGCCAGCATAGGCGGAGGTATTGCGGGCATCGTCAAGGATCGCCGCTTTTGCCGATCGCTTGACGGTATTGATAATAGAATGGGGCAGGGTATTACTTTCTGCGGCGGGAATGGCTGCGATCTTGCCTGCTTCGTTGGGCGTAATTTTAGCCTCTAGCATTAAAGTGTCCCCGCGAAAGAGCATCAGGGCAACGGTTTCGGCTCCGGCATTTTCTCGGATGACCTGCATTAAATTGGCGATCGCGCCCTCTAATTCGATTTCCTGCGAAAGGGTGCGAGAGGCTTTCATCAAGGCGGCCAAATCCAACATTTCTCCGGTGTTGGTCGTCGTTTTGGAAATCGTTTCCGCACTCAAATTCGCGAAGGTTGCACTCGATGCGAACTCGAGTTTCTGCGAGTCGAGAATGGATTTGAGGAGGGAAGGATAGCGTTGTTCTAAGTCTTCGAGTTTGGCTTTGGCTCCCCAACAAGCATAGCCGTAGTAGGCTTCTTGCATATAACCGCTCGCGATTTTTTCTTTACCCCAGTCGAGGTAGAATTTTCCGGCGAGTTCGTTGGCTAAGGCTTCTTCTTGTAAGTATTCGTTGGCTTTTGCTCCCGCGATCGCGCGATCGTACCAATCTCCAGCTTTATAATTCTGGCCCGAGACCCGGCATTTTTCCGCTTCCACCAAATCTACTTTATGCTGGTGATTCATGGGAGCGTGGTTTGCCCAATGTTGTTGCAATTGCGTTTGATTGCGTTCCACTCTCTCCCATGCTTGCGATCCCTCGGGAGACTCCTGCGATCGCGAATTCAACGGTGCTAAGGCAATTAAGGAATCATAGAAATAAAATGCAGGCTCGACAATCAGCCCGATCGTTGACATCAAATAGCCCTCGGCTTCCGTGGCACACTCTCGCGCCGCTTCCATGTCCCCAAACAGGTAAGCAAGCATCAACTGATATAAGTAGAAGAGAAATAACCCACAAAAGTCATGAGCAGAGAGCAGTTTAGGTATAAATTCGCTCTCGTGAAGTGCTTCCCCAGATAAAATGTGAGGATTCTTGGCAACCCCCAGTAAATTTAAACTTGCTTGCCACACGATCCGACAGTAATTGCCCGTCGTGACTTGATTCGATTGCCTGAGCTTCTGGCAATAAGCGCGAACTTCTGGCTCTACTGAAACGAGAGAACGACCGGACCAAAAAGAATGAATGCAAAAATTATAAGCGTTATAGCCGACGTATTCCAAGATACCGATTTCTAGAGCCGTCATATACCCTTCTTTCAGGAGTGGTAATGTTTTTTTGAGGTGAGATTGGCGATGTAAAATAAAGGACCCGACCACCATTGACACCTCGGGTTGGAACGATCTGGCATCGAGATGCGAGACAACTTGGAGCGCCAATTGACCCCACTTCACCCCCATATCAATAGCTTTTAAGAGATTGCAAGTAATAATGCCATAGGCGGCATAAGCTGTGGTCGAAACGGACGTATTGCCATATTGCAGGGAGAGCTTAACGGTGAGAGTAATCAATAAAGGAAACAAGGGAGACCCAGAGAGATAAGCGGCGGGAGTAATGCTGTTTGCAATTCGCGCAATGGCGATTTTTTCGGGATCCGTCATTCGCGGTAGGCGTGCAAAATCGGTAATTTCCCGGTCTCCGATTAACTGGTCGATTTCGGCAATAGCGTGCTGAATATCTTGCTCTGTAGGGGTTTCGGGAAAAGTTACTCCCAATTGCTGTAAGAATTCTCGGGCGATGGCGATCGCTTCAGCGGGCTGATTCAGGGAGACTTGAGAGAGGATTTTAATGCGATAAACATCAACGCATTCCAGTAAAGATTGCGATCGCGCGATAACGGTCTCGACGAAACTTTCCATTGCCGCGAAGTCACCGCAGAGGGAGGCTAATTCTGCCCCTAAGTTATGGAAGGCGAGGGTCAGGTCATATTGCCTTTGCCAAGCCTCTTCCCCGAGCAAAGATAAGGCGATGCGGACATATTCGCGACCGGCTTGATAGGCGATCGAATTTCTGGCTCGGCGACCGGCGATGAGGTTGAGTTGGGCGAGTTCGTCCCGTTGAGCGCGATCGGCGATCGCTGCCGTGCCATAGTTTAATTGACCCACGAGTTCAAAAATTCGTTCTTCTCTGGCTTCTGGGGGCATCTTTTGCAGCAGCAGTCGTCCGATGCGGTAATGGCTGATTTCTTTTTGGCCGTCGGGAATTAAGGTGTAGGCGGCTTGTTGGACGCGATCGTGTAAAAATTTGTAGCTGATGGAGATATTATCAAACTGTTCTCGCTCCTCGATATCGGTTTCTTGGAAAAATTTATAAGTGTCGTTAACGGGCAATACCAATCCTTCTTGCAGTGCCGGCCAGAGGGCTGTTGCAACCTCTAGCAAAGGTTGTTCTCGGGCGATCGCTACCGTGGCAAGATCGAAGGAATTGCCGATACAACTGGCTAATTTTAAGATCTCCTGCGTGGCTTCTGGGAGCTTGTGCAATCGGGCGGTCATAAACTCCACCACATCCTCAGAAATCGCCAACTCTCGCACTCGTGTCATATCGCACTGCCAATACTCCAAATCCCCACTAAAGGCAATGCAACCCTCCTCGTACAATCCTTTGAGAAACTGAGTGCTAAAGAAAGGATTGCCTCGGGTCTTGGCATAAATTGCTTCCGTTAAAGGCAAGGCGATGGCGCGATCGCAACTGAGGGTATCGGCGACCAAATGATTGAGATCGCTTTGACTTAAAGGTGCAAGGGTTATCGTTGCGATCGCGGCTTGCGATTTGTTCATTTCCTCGAGGGTCAGCATCAAGGGATGAGTCGGAAAGACTTCGTTATCTCGATAAGCGCCCAACAAGAGTAGATAACTCATCCCTGCATCCTCTATCAATAATTGCATTAACTTCAGCGAGGCCAAATCTGCCCACTGTAGATCGTCAATGAAAATCACTAAGGGATGGTCGGGAGTGGTAAAAACTTGAATGAATTTTGCAAACAAGCGGTTAAAGCGATTCTGAGCCGCATTTCCGGAAAGATCGGGGACTGAAGGCTGCTGGCCGATAATTCGTTCTAACTCGGGAATGACATCAATAATAACTTGTCCGTTTTCCCCCAAGGCTTGGAGAATTTTGCTTTTCCACCCCAATACTTGCGCGTCGCTTTCTCCTAAAAGCTGTCCCATTAAATCCCGGAAGGCTTGCACGAAAGCAGAGAAGGGGATATTGCGCTGAAACTGGTCGAATTTACCTTTGATAAAATAGCCGCGCTGTCGCACAATCGGTTTATGAACTTCGTTAATCACCGCAGTTTTCCCAATCCCAGAAAAGCCCGCGACGAGCATCATTTCTGCTCGGGGGTGTAGGGATGTTGCCTGCAACGTTCCTACAGAAGCTGGGGAGGATGACGGGGATGCAACCCGTTCAAAAGCGTCCAGTAATGCTTGCACTTCTTTTTCCCGTCCGTAGAGTTTTTCCGGAATGAGAAAGCGATCGCAGCGATCGCGCTCTCCCAATGCAAACATCTGAATTTTCCCATTTTCTTGCCATTGGTTTTGACATTTTTCAAGGTCGTATTTCAATCCCAAAGCACTCTGATAGCGATCTTCGGCATTTTTCTCCATCAACTTCATCACAATGTTGGCAATTGGTTCGGGTATTGATAACGAGCGATCGATTGAAGGGGGGATTTTTGCAATATGACAGTGAACCAATTCTAAGGGATCTTTATTTTCAAACGGAAGTTTGCCACTCAAAAGTTGATAAAAGGTGACACCGAGATTATAAAAGTCGCTGCGATAGTCAATGCCGCGATTCATGCGTCCGGTTTGTTCGGGGGAGAGATAAGCGAGGGTTCCTTCTAATACATTGGGGGTTTGAATGGCTTGATTTTCTTTCGGTAATAAAGAAGAAATACTGAAGTCAATAAGTTGGACTCGCTGAGTTTCCAAATGAATCAGTATATTCGCGGGTTTAATATCTTTATGAATAATGCGATTTTGGTGGAGTTGCTGGAGAATTTTAGAAAGTTGAATGGCAATGTCGAGAAATTGAGGAATAGTTATTGATAAGAGATGATGGGCGAGCGCGTCCTCTAAAGAAATACCGCCCATATCTTCCATAATCAGGGCATAACGGTTATTATAGCGTTCTAGAGCATAGGGCTTAACAATGCCTTCAATGGCAATATTTTTGGCATTCGCGTCAGCGATGCGGAGCATTATTGCGTATTGGTTGCGAAATTGAACTAATTCATTAAAGGAAGGATATTCATTCCGCATCAGTTTGATGACTACTGGTTTTTCGTCATCATTGTGCTGTCCGCGATAAACGAGGGTGCGATCGCTTTCGTGGACGAGTTCAATGGCTTGATATTTGGCAATTTTAAGCTCTAATCCGTTCATCACAAGCTCTCTCTTTTTTAATATAAGGGTTTTATGAATACCTTCAAACTTAGAGAATAATTGTGAAAAACTTGTGAAGGGTTGAGAAAAGAAACATTCTGTAATAAAAAGAGCCGCATCCGAAATCGACCCCAATGACAAACCGGTCCAATGAGAGCGATTCTCGCCGCAATAATTTCCGCGATCGCGCTTTGAATTTTAACCCAAAGGAAGAGAGATTATAAATTTTGTTCCTTGACTTGATTCTGAGATACAAGTTATCGTGCCGTCATGTTTTTCTGCGACAATTTGATAAGCGATCGCCATGCCCAAACCTGTTCCTTTTCCGACTTCTTTGGTGGTAAAGCCTTGCTCGAATATGCGTTCTTTCACGGCTTCACTAATTCCCATGCCATTATCGGCAATTCGGACAATGACATTCTTACCATCTTGGCTCAATTCTGTAGCGATCGTAATGCAATTGGGAGTGTCTTCAATCTCAGTATATGTTTTACCTGAACTGCTTTCCTCTAAAGCATCGATCGCATTGGCCAAAATATTCATAAACACTTGATTGAGCTGTCCGGGATAGCATTTGATGGCGGGGATATCCCCATATTCTTTTATAATCTCAATAGCCGGGCGATGTTCGTTCGCTTTGAGACGATATTTAAGAATTAACAGGGTACTATTGAGGCCATCGTGAAGATTAAATGCGGTTTTCATATCGGTATCGGCACGAGAAAAGGTTCGCAGAGATGTACTGATATTGCCGATACGCTTGACCCCTTCTTGCATGGATGCAATGGTTTTGGGTAAATCTTCGAGGAGAAAATCGAGTTCGAGTTCTTCGATATCTTCTGTGAGTTGGGGACTGGGGTGGGGGAGTTCTTCCCGATAACCCTCGATAATCAGAGATAAATCGGCAAGATTCTCTTGCAAGATGGTTACATTCCCGCTAATGAAGCCGAGGGGATTATTGATTTCGTGGGCAACTCCTGCGACGAGATTGCCCAAAGTTGCCATTTTTTCCTTTTGGACGAGTTGCAATTGTGCTTGTTGGAGATTGGTTAATGCTTGTTGAGCTTGTTGGTATAAGCGAGCGTTTTCGAGGGAAATGGCGGCTTGGGAACAGAGTAAATTGAGAACTTCAATGCGATCGTGGGTAAATGCCCCGACAATGCGATTATTTTCGAGATAGAGAATGCCAGTGAGTTGACCGCGTTCGAGCAAAGGAAGACATAAAATAGATTGGGGTTGATATTGTTGGATGTAAGCATCTCCTGCGTAAACTGCTTCTTGGCTGGCATTTTCTAATACCAACGGTTTTCGACAACGTTTAACTTGATTGATAATGCTTGCGGGAACGCTATTGCTGGTTTCAATGGGAATGGGAGCGATCGCGATCGCCTCTTTCCCAGTCACTTTAGCGGTTAGCATGAGAACTTGTTCTTGAAAGAGCATTAAAGCGACCGTTTCAGCACCGGCATTTTCTTGGACGACCTGCATTAAATTGGCGATCGCGCCTTCTAATTCGATTTCCTCAGAAAGGGTGCGAGAGGCTTTCAGGAGTGTGGCTAAATCTAACATTGCTCCCGTTTCTGTGGTGGTTTTGGAGACTGTTCCTACACTCAATCTGGTGATGGTTGCACTGGGATTGGGTTTTTGCCGTTCGAGAATCGAAGTAAGAAGAGTGGGATAGCGTTTTTCTAAGTCTTGGGTTTTGGCTTTGGCTCCCCAATGGGCATAATTATAATAGGCTTGCTGTAGATAGATCTCGGCAAATTGCTCTTTGCCCCACTCTAGATAGAATTGAGCGGCAAGCTCGTTAGCAAGGGCTTCTTCTTGGATGTATTGATTGGCTTTGGCTTCTGCGATCGCGCGATCGTACAATTCGATCGCTTCCAGTCGTTTCCCTGCCACTCGCGCTCCCTCGGCTTCGACGAGTAAATACTTATGGAGAAAGTTTTCCGGGCAACTCTCGGCTAAAGTTTTGAGGTATGCTTGATTGGTTTTAATCTCTTCGAGAGCATTTTGGCGATCGTCCTCGGACAAATTGCCATAGCATCCCAAGCCATTGAGAGAACCATAATAGTAATAGCCTGTAGCAATCGTGCAAGACTCGCAAGCCAAGAGAAATTGACGGGCTTCCCTGCCAAAGTCAACACCTTTCTCGAAATCTTGTTGCAAGCAAGCCACGTGCATCTGGAGAATGTGATAAATGCCGAGGGGTAAATAAGAGTGTGCGGCTTGATGGCGTTCGAGCCAAGCCTGTTCTCGGGCCAAGGTGTCAGCCGCATCTCGATTCTTGGCTGTGTGAGACAGTCGATTGATAAAGAAGCGACAAGCCTCAATAACACTCAAGGCGAGATCGTTGTGAATTTTGGCTGCGATCGCCCAAAATTTATCGAGGTCTGTCGCGATCGTCGCCAAGTTTTCCCCTTGAAAGAGGCGATTGTAAATATTGGCAAATAAGTTATAACCGGCATATTGTAGCTCCCCGGAATCCATCCCCGCCAAGAATCCTTCGTAATTCAGTTCTGCGGCTCCTTGGATGGGTTTGGCTTTCACATAAACGCAGCCTCCCAGCAAGAAACAGGCACTCGATCGCTCGGACTTGTTTTCCAGTTTATAACTCAGTTGCAAGGCCAGATCGGCAAATTGCATGCCTCGTTGATGTTGGTGTTGTAACAAGGCTAACCATTCGCCATAGCTGGCATAAGTCATAATCGACTTAGGGATATTCCCGTACTCCATTGACAAACGCACGCTTCTGACTACGGCAAACCCATAGAGATCGCGATTGGAACTGATATAAGCTGCTGATAGTAGTTTCATCAACAATTCGATCGCGACTTTTGCTTCAGGGTGAGTCGCCTCGGGTAAATCCAGCAAAACATCAAGAGGGCGATTGTTGAGCTTTTCTGCAATGACTCTCGCATCTTCTCGCACCAATTGTTTGACATTATCCTCATTGACCGTAATTCCCAATGCTTGCAATCCCGCTAAACCGCTTTGAATCGCATTGGCATAAGCACCTTGCAAGGAATATTGATTGACCTTGAGAACGTAAATACGCGCGCGATCGAGAGATGAATGGGCAAACTCGAGTAAAGTTGCGATCGTTTGCTCCAACGATGGAAAATCAACACTCATTAACTGGACTTCTGCGAGAACGAAATGAAGTTGAAAGGCGCGATCGCTAGCCGTTGTCCAAGCATTGTTTGGCAATAAATCAATACCGATCTGAAAGTAGATTTTTGCTGCATCATAAGCCGTAGAGACTTTTGCTTTTTGACCCGCATTAAGATTAAGTTCGAGGAGTTGTTGTTTCTCCTGTTCGTCGGCGATCGCACTGCGTCCGATATTGATTTGATTGACAATATCAAAAATTTTCTCGTCTCGTTCTGCGGGGGATAATTGTGCGAGGAGGCGTTTGCCGATACGATAATGAGTCGTTTGTTTTTGCTGTTCGGGAATCAAAGAATAGGCCGCTTGTTGAACGCGATCGTGTAAAAACTTGTAGCTGACTGAAACATGATGGGGCTGTTCTTCCTCATCGGCATTCATTTCTTGGAAAAACTTATAAGTATCGCTGACCGGTAACACCAAACCCTCTTGTAGTGCCGACCACAGCGCTACGGCCACGTCCTCCAAGGAGCGATCGCAGGCCATAGCCAAAGTTCCTAACTCGAACTGATTGCCAATACAAGCCGCCAGTTTTAACATCTCCCGAGTCCTTTCGGGGAGTTTGTACAGCCGGGTTGCCATAAACTCTACAACATCATCAGAGAGGGTTAATTCCCGTATCTTGGTCATATTGCCTTGCCAGTAACCCAAATCCCCATTAAAGGCAATCCAGCCATCCTCGTGCAATCCTTTGAGAAACTGAGTAGAAAAAAATGGATTTCCCTTGGTCTTTGCGTACACCAAATCCGTTAAAGGGGATGAAAGTTGGCGATCGCAACTGAGACTATCAGCCACCAAGCAATTGAGATCGGCTTGACTTAAAGGTGCGAGAGTTATCGTCTCGAGGCTTGCCCCGGATTTGCCGATGTCATCGAGAGCAAGCATTAAGGGATGAGTGGGGAAGACCTCGTTATCGCGATAAGCCCCCAACAAGAGTAGATAACCTGTTTCCAAATTTCCCATCAGTAATTGCATCAACTGCAAAGATGCCGAATCTGCCCATTGCAAGTCATCAATAAAGATCGTTAAAGGATGCTCGGGGGTGGTAAAGACTTGAATAAACTTCTCAAACAAGCGGTTAAAGCGATTTTGGGACGCACTTCCGGACAACTCTGCAACGGGGGGCTGCTTGCCGATAATTCGCTCTAATTCGGGAATGACATCAATAATAACTCGGGCGTTTTCCTCCAAGGCCTTGAGAATTTTATTTTTCCATCGTTGCACTTGAATATCGCTTTCTCCTAACAATTGCCCCATTAAATCCCGGAAGGCCTGCACGAAAGCAGAGAAAGGAATATTGCGCTGAAACTGGTCGAATTTGCCTTTGATGAAAGAACCGCGCTGACGAACAATGGGCTTGTGAACTTCATTGATAACGGCGGTTTTGCCAATACCGGAAAAACCCGCCACCAATAACATTTCTGTTTGACCCTTGCCCACGCGGTCAAAAGCAGCGAGGAGGCTTTGAACTTCCGTTTCTCGTCCGTAGAGTTTTTCGGGAATGAGGAAGCGATCGCAAATATCCCGCTCTCCTAATGCAAACATCTGAATTTTTCCGTTTTCTTGCCATTGATTTTGACATTTTTCAAGGTCGTATTGCAATCCCAAAGCACTTTGATAGCGGTCTTCTGCATTTTTCTCCATCAATTTCGTTACAATATTAGCAATCGGTTTCGGGATTGATAGCGAGCGATCGATTACCGGAGGGATTTTCGCAATATGACAGTGAACCAATTCGAGCGGATCGTCACTTTCAAAAGGCAGTTTCCCGCTCAAGAGTTGATAAAAAGTCACGCCAAGATTATAAAAGTCGCTGCGATAATCAATGCCGCGATTCATGCGTCCGGTTTGTTCGGGGGAGAGATAAGCGAGGGTTCCTTCTAATACATTGGGGGTTTGAATGGCTTGATTTTCTTTCGGTAATAAAGAAGAAATACTGAAGTCAATAAGTTGGACTCGCTGAGTTTCCAAATGAATCAGTATATTCGCGGGTTTAATATCTTTATGAATAATGCGATTTTGGTGGAGTTGCTGGAGAATTTTAGAAAGTTGAATGGCAATGTCGAGAAATTGAGGAATAGTTATTGATAAGAGATGATGGGCGAGCGCGTCCTCTAAAGAAATACCGCCCATATCTTCCATAATCAGGGCATAACGGTTATTATAGCGTTCTAGAGCATAGGGCTTAACAATGCCTTCAATGGCAATATTTTTGGCATTCGCGTCAGCGATGCGGAGCATTATTGCGTATTGGTTGCGAAATTGAACTAATTCATTAAAGGAAGGATATTCATTCCGCATCAGTTTGATGACTACTGGTTTTTCGTCATCATTGTGCTGTCCGCGATAAACGAGGGTGCGATCGCTTTCGTGGACGAGTTCAATGGCTTGATATTTGGCAATTTTAAGCTCTAATCCGTTCATCACAAGCTCTCTCTTTTTTAATATAAGGGTTTTATGAATACCTTCAAACTTAGAGAATAATTGTGAAAAACTTGTGAAGGGTTGAGAAAAGAAACATTCTGTAATAAAAAGAGCCGCATCCGAAATCGACCCCAATGACAAACCGGTTCAATGAGAGTGATTCTCGCTGCAATAATTTCCGCGATCGCGCTTTGAGTCTTAACCCAAAGGAAGAGAAATAACAAACTCTGTTCCCTTGTCTAATTCTGAGATACAAGTTATCGTGCCGTCATGTTTTTCTGCGACAATTTGATGTGCGATCGCCATGCCCAAACCCGTTCCTTTTCCGACTTCTTTCGTCGTAAATCCTTGCTCGAAGATTCGCTCTCTTGTTTCGGGTTTCATGCCACAACCATTATCTTTAATCTGAATTTTAACTCGATTGTCAATCATTGAGGTGTCAATGGTAATAATATTGGGATTTTCCTCAAGTTCCTCGTAAGTTTTGCCATAACTTGACTCCTCAAGCGCATCGATCGCATTACTCAATATATTCATAAATACTTGGTTAATCTGTCCCGCATAGCATTTCACTTCCGGAATATCTCCGTAATTTTTTATAATTTCAATGCTGGGTCGTTTTTGATTGGCTTTGAGGCGATATTTTAAAATTAACAAGGTGCTATCGATACCTTCGTACAAATTAAACCGGGTTTTCCGGTCAGTATCCGTGCGTGAAAAGGTTCGCAAAGATGTACTGATGTTGGCAATGCGATCGCATCCCGACTGCATCAATGCAATAGTTGAAGGGAAATTTTCGAGGAGAAAATCAAGATCGAGTTTCTCAATAGTCTCTGCCAGTTGAGGGCCGGGGTTCGGGACTTCTTCTCGATAACCTTCAATAATGGTAAAGAAATCGGCAAGATAATCTTGGATAATATTGATACTACCACCAATGAAACCAAGAGGATTATTAATTTCGTGGGCAACTCCAGCCACAAGATTGCCCAATGTTGCCATTTTTTCATTTTGGATTAATTGCAGTTGAGTTTGCTGTGCTTCTTGATAAAGACGAGCATTTTCAAGAGAAATTGCCGCTTGGGTACAAAGAATCTTGAGAACAGTAATTCGCTCTTGAGTGAAGGCCTCTGAAGTTAGATTATTTTCTAAGTAGAGAATACCTATCAGTTTATTCTCGTGTTCTGGAGAAGAATTGAGATGAATGAGGAGAGGCATACACAGAAGACTTTGCGGAGAACAATGTCTTAAATAAGCATCAGCAGCAAATTGAGTTTGTACGGCTTTGGCATCAAGAAGAAGAATTTCGGTAGTATGTCGAACGTAGCGGATCAGTTTGATGGGAAGATCTTCACTTGCTTCTAGAGGTTGCGATTGACTGAATGCTTCAAGATTTATTGTCCGATCGCTATCATCATAAGTCGCAAAGATAGCAATTGTTAAATCTTTTTCCGAGGGAAGCAATAATGCACCTTTCGTTGCTCCTGCATTTTCGAGAATTACTTTCATTAAAGTTGAAAGCAAGCGATCGAACTTGATTTCTCCCGAAAGAATTTGCGAGGCTTTCAGAACTGAAGAGAAGTCCATTAACAGTGAAAGGTTGGCGGTCTGGGTATTATAAGAATCTGTGGTGATTTTAGCAACGGTCGCCTTGGTCGGAACAGGACGAGTTTTGCGATCTTGGAGAGAAGAAAGAATTTGCGGATAACATTTTTCGAGGTCTTTAACTTTGGCTTTTGCACCCCATTGAACATAACAATAATAGGCATCAATGAGATAAAGATGAGCAATTTTCTCTTTGCTCCATTCGAGGTAAAATTTAGCGGCGAGTTCGTTAGCTAAAGCCTCTTCTTGAATATAACCATTTTCTTTAGCACCAGCAATAGCGCGATCGTAAAGTTCCATTGCTTCTAATTTTCGATCCAAAATTCGACATTTCTCGGCGGCAATCAACTGAAGTTTATGAGCATAGTTCATCGGAGCAAGATCGGCCCATTGTTCCATTCGAGTTTGATGAGATGAGATTCGCTCGATCGCTGTTTCTTTTTCTTTTTCCTCTAGAGTAGAATAAAGAGAAAGCCATAACAAGGCATCATATAGATAGAATAGCGGTACGAAGACTTGCCCGGGGATTGCTTCTAAATAAGATTCTGCTTGGCGAGAATTTTTTAGAGCTTGAAGACTATTGCCAAACAAATAAGAAAGAAAGAGCTTATTAATATAAAACAAGGCGAGAAAACTAATGTTATTGCCTTGTTGATGAATAGGTAACATTGTTTCTTCATTATAGGCCGTCCCTTTAAGAATAGATGGATTATCATTTCTGGTAATTAGATTTAAAACAATTTGTCGGTGCAGTTCATTAACATTAAACATCGCCTTTTGTTGTAACTCATCGATCGCCGTGCTATAATAAAACATCTTCTTTTCTAGATCGATGAGATTTTCACCACAGACCAAAGAATGAGCGCAATAATCACAAGCAGCAAAAGAAGCTGATTCAAAGTCACCGGATTCTAAGCCAATTTTATATGCCTCTAAAAGTAATTCTAATGTTGAATTGATATGTTCTTTCCAATGTTTAACAGAAAGACAAACGATTTCAATGGTTTTAGCATAAAATTCTTGAGAATTGATTTGATGTAATAGATTCAGTGCTAAATTGCCAAAGTCATAGCCCAAATTGAGATCGTTAACGACACTACAAAGAATTAATCCATAGTTTGCATAAGCAGAAGGAGAAACATCCATATTTCCGTAGCTAATAGATAAATTAACCTGTTTCGCAATAATAATCGGGAGTAAATTGGGGAGTCTCAAGTAAGCTGCATTTAAGATTCCTGAAAGAATTCGCATTGATGCTAATTGATTTTTATCAGTTGAGATAGGTAAAGCTGTTAATGACTCAATACGATGGCGAGATAGCTTGGTATCTAACTCTGATAAGGCGCGATCGATATCAAACTCATTGGGATTTTCAGGAAGATTGATGCCTAAACGAGAAAGAAAATCTAAGCCGATTTCAATGGCTTTCATGGGTTCATTTTTACCAATCAAAACTTGGATATTGATTTCACAGGTTTTAATTGTATCTAATAGCGTTTTGGCGCGAGTGAATATCAGTTCTATAAAAGTTTCTGCTGTAATAAAATCACCGATTAGATAAGCTATTTCTACAGATAATTCAAACAAGGATAAAGTAAATTCATAATTCTTTTCCCAAGAATTTTCTGAAATCAACCGCCGGGAAATCTCAGTATATATAGAAGCAGCAGCATATGCTGTTGCTGATTTTGCCTTTTTTCCGGCTATAAAATTTAATCTTGATAACCGATCTTTTTCTGATACTTGAGTAATGAGTTCCGAACCGAGATTGATTTGGTTAACAATGTCAAAAATTTTATCTTCAATATTTTCACTGGACGTATGATTAAGTAATTGTTTGCCAATTTTTAAATGAGTCGCTTTTTTTTGGTCATCGGAAATCAGAGAATATGCTGCTTGTTGAACGCGATCGTGTAGAAATTTATAATTAACTAAGATATCTTCAGATATATTTTGTGGGTTATTTTCACTATCTTGGAAAAACTTATAAGTCTCGTTGGTCGGTAAAACAAGTTCTTCTTGTAGTGCTTTCCATAATAGTATAGCAACTTCTTCTGGGGATTTTTCGCTAACAATGGCTAATGTGGAAAGGTCAAAAATATTGCCAATACAAGCAGCTAATTTTAATATTGCTTGCGTTTTTTGAGGTAATTTATGCAGCCGAGAAGCCATAAAATCCACGACATTATCGGTTAAAGATAATTGTCGTATCCTTGTAATATCACACTGCCACCCTCCTTGAATTTCTGTCTCAGTTAGGGAAGATTGAGAGGTATGAAAGGTGATTTCTCCATCTTCGTACAATCCTTTGAGGAATTGGGTCGCAAAGAAAGGATTTCCTTGTGTTTTTTGATAGACCAATTCTGTTAATGGAATTGCAAGCTCTAGCGTACATTTCAATGTATCAGCAATCAGATGATTTAAACCCAGTTTACTCAAGGGTTCTAAGGTTATTGTATTGACAATTGCTTCATTTTTGCTAATTTCATCAAGAGTTAACATTAAAGGATGAGCGGGATTTACTTCATTGTCTCGATAAGCTCCTAAAATCAATAAATATGAGGATTCAGTTTCCTTCATTAGCAATTTTAATAAGTGCAAAGAAGCTGTATCTGCCCATTGCAAATCATCGAGAAAGATAACCAAAGGATGGTCTTTTGTGGTGAAGACTTGAATAAACTTATTAAAGAGTAAGTTGAAACGGTTTTGAGCCGCATTTCCAGAGAGTTCGGGAATGGGTCTTTGTTGGCCGATAATGCGTTCGAGTTCGGGAATAACTTCGATGATAACTTGGGCATTTTCCCCCAAGGCTTGGAGGATTTTATCTCGCCATTGTTGTAGTTTATTATTGCTTTCAGAAAGGAGTTGACCCATCAAATCGCGGAAGGCTTGCACGAAAGCAAAGAAGGGAATATTGCGGTTGAATTGGTCGAATTTTCCTTTGATGAAATAGCCATGTTGTCGGACAATGGGTTTGTGAACTTCATTGACCACAGCCGTTTTACCAATTCCTGAAAAGCCAGCAACTAAAACCATTTCTGCTCCCTTCGTCTTCCCTTTCTCAATCAGGTCTTCAGGAGGATTAGCAACTCTCTCAAAGGCAGAAAGCAATGTTTCGACTTCTTTCTCTCGTCCGTAGAGTTTTTCGGGGATCAGAAAGCGATCGCAGATATCGCGTTCTCCCAACACAAAGGGTGTGATTTTTTCGGTTTCTTGATATTGTGCGAGACATTTTTCTAAGTCATATTTGAGTCCTAATGCACTCTGATAGCGCTCTTCTGCATTTTTTGCCATCAGTTTCAGGACAATATCCGAGAGGGATTGAGGACACAATTTTCCTTCCAGACACACCCAATTGCTAATTGCTTCGGGATTCCGAGCTATATGGGCATAAATTAACTCTAACGGGTCTTCATTATCAAAAGGTAATGCCCCTGTTAGTAATTCATAAAAGGTGACCCCGAGATTATAAAAGTCGCTGCGATAGTCAATACCGCGATTCATGCGTCCGGTTTGCTCGGGGGATAAGTAAGCAAGAGTTCCTTCTAAGATATTAGGAGTTTGAATAATTTGCGTTTCTTTCGGCAAGCGCGTAGAAATACTGAAATCAATGAGCTTGATTTGTTGCGTCCCTCGATTAATCAGTATATTTGCAGGTTTAATATCTTTATGAATAATGCAATTTTGGTGCAGTTGATGGAGGATTTCAGCGAGTTGAATAGCGATCGCGAGGAATTGAACGAGAGAGAAGGAAAGTGCCGTCGGACGGTAATCGGTTAAAGAGATGCCGTCAAAGTCTTCTAGAATGAGGGCGTAACGGTTTTGATAGCGTTCTAGGGCGATCGCTTTGACAATCCCTTCAATTTCAAGGTTTTTGCCAATGGTATATTGGTTGCGAAACTGAACGTATTCATTAAAAGAAGGATATTCGCGCCCCATCAATTTGATGATAACAGACTGCCCATTATCAGTGTTCCAACCGCGATAGACGCGAGTGCGATCGCTGTCGTGGATGAGTTTAATCGCTTGATAATTGGAGATTTTCAAGTCTAGTCCATTCATGGCTAACTCTTTTGTCATGAGTTAAATCCTTCAACTATAAGAAATCATTGTGAAAAACTTGTGAAGTTATCGAATAAAGAAACATTTTGTAATAAAAGAAAACTGGATGAGCAATTCTCAGAGCCAATCTGGATCGTCTATTTTGAGATTTTCGATAATATTACGGAATGGGAACAGAGTCTTTGTCTCACACCCAATCAAAAATTATGGCGTGAGACTTGACGGAATTTAGCTAAATTCCCGGAATATCCCGGAAATCCTGATTAATCTGTTCCTCGACGGTAAATCCTGTCGCTTGCTTCCATTCTTCTACTGTAAAGTCATAGCCCAATAAATTTGCCCAATGCACAAAAGTTTCTTCATCGGGGGCTTTGTTCATCTCCTCCTTGAGTTCGGGGGTAGTTTGGGAGGCTTGAAATAAACGTTTAACCTCATTCATGGACATAATAGGGGACTCCTAATGCGCCTTTTTCATTACCATACCAATTTGAGGTCAAACTTGCGAAGGGTGAGAAAATGATGGGATTCGCCAAGGGAAAATCGTAGAGTTGCACTGATTGCCGTAGATATCTGCGATCCCGCAGACGCGTTAGTCTGTCGTTAAAATCAATCTCAAATCAATTATTTGTGTCAGAAACAATCGACTATGAAATTCTTAAGCAAACTTGTCATTATTTTAGGAATTACCTTATCGGGATATAGTTCTACATTAACCAACAATACAAATAATCAAACTGCACAAAATTTGGATAGCTTCCCTGAAATCGTTTTTACAAAAAATAATTGTTTTTCTGGCTTGAGATTCGATTAAAAGTTGGGAGAAACATGCGATCGCTTTCCTCGTTTTGACGATCGGTGCGATCGCATCTCTGAATTTAATCTTAACGTCAGTTCGGGGTCAGAAATTCTTCTAGAGTTTAGCGTTAACTTATCCCGAACTCAGGTTAATTAGCAACATTCACTACTACATATTGTATCCTTTGTATCTTCACATTTTTTGCTTCCCAAATAAGTGTTCTCTGATAAGTAAAAACCAGTGAAAGACTCTTCAAAATCCTCCGCGACAGACCTCATAGCAAGACCGCTACTCAGCAACGCAGATTGCCACGCTTTGACTTTCGGGTAGCCGGCAAGAAAATCGTAGCAAGTATAGCGGTTTATAATATCTGCTCGATGCAAAAGGGTTAACCAAGCAATATCTACATTGCCAATAGATTCGCCATTAAAGAAAGGACCCTCTCCCAATACCTTCTCTACCTTGTCAAAAGCGGCACTTAACTTCTTTGTCCGTTCCACTAAAGTTGCCTCATCAGCACTTCTCATGGCACTGCACTGCACAAGATAGTTCTTTGTTGCCTGATAACTCCAAGCACGGTTAATCGCGCGTTCCTCCGCAGATCGATTCGCGTCCAAAGGTGGTTGGATCTCATTAAGATACTCAACGATGGCATCTGACTCAAATAAAGGAACATCTGTGTTTGCGATCAATACAGGAACTTGACCATTCGGCGATATGTCCAAAAACCACTGCGGCTTTTCATTAAGACTAATATATTCAATGTCATAGGGCATATTCTTTGCTTCGAGCAAAGCGGTTACTCGTTGAACAAAAGGGCAAATTTTAAAGCTAACGACCTTCATCATGCTTCGAACCTCATCTTTAGTGTGTCTACTTATAAGACGAGGTTCCTTCGAAAAAGACGAAAAAACTCAGCAATTCTGGCAATCTTCTGATTTTGGCTCATATTCCGCAAGATGTCCCGAACAATCCAAGGTGAAGTGGCAACATTTTTCAAACAGGTTTCGTAATTGTATCCGAGCCTTCTGAACTCGCGATTTTAGCGTAGAGTAGTTCACCCCAAGAGCATTGGCATAATCCTTTTGAGATTGACCTTCTAGCTCAATAGCTGTCAGGAGTTGTGCAGAGTCCTCTGGCAGAGCTTGAATAAACGGCTTTACGCATTGTGACAATTCTTCATGGATTTTCCGATCCTCTTTGGAGTACCAAAGATTGTTAGGATCAAGGTCTTGGGTTCTGGATTTCTGCCGGTAAAAATCGACGATCGTATTATTTGCAATCTGGAATAGCCACGCTTTAATACTCGCTTCATTCTTGATTGTATGGAGCTTTTCGTATGTCTTGATTAACACTTCTTGCAGCAGATCGTCTACCTCAGTCGCATCGGAGACCTTAGAGTGCAAGAAAGACTTGATATTGCTTCTATATTCTGACCAAATTCGTTCGATTTTCACGGTGTACGTTGTGTTAAATATGGGCGATCTTTAGTATAACAACGGAGAAAAAAAGGTCGCTCATGCTCAAAAACAACGGATCGCGAACCCAATTCGCGATCGCACCCTCTCTCTTGACCTAAGACTAGAGATGCGATCGCGCCTTTCTGCCATCATTTTTCCAGACTTTTGTCGATTTGCAAAAAAGGTAGAACAGACATCTGGCCAGAAGAATTCGCGTTTCGGCACATTTTTTCCTCTCACCCTTAGAATAAAATCAATATCGAGATAAACCCAAGGATCGACCCGCCCCTATGAAGTTACTTTGTTTGAGCAACGGTCATGGAGAAGATGGTATAGCCGTTCGCATTCTCGAAGAATTGCGGAAACTCCCCAATGCACCGGAAATTGCTGCCCTCCCTCTCGTTGGCGAAGGACACGCTTATACAAAGGCAGATATTCCCATTATCGGCCCGGTGAAAAATATGCCCTCGGGCGGTTTTATTTACATGGATGGGCGACAGGTGTGGAAAGATGTACGCGGCGGCTTATTGGGACTGACCTGCGCCCAATATCGTCTCGTGGGTCGTTGGCACAAGCGAGGTGGATCGGTGCTGGCTGTAGGAGATATTGTCCCTTTACTCTTTGCTTGGTTGAGTGGGGCAAATTATGCCTTTGTCGGTACAGCCAAATCAGAATATTATTTGCGGGATGAGTCGGGATGGCTGTCGCGATCGCGAGGCTTAGAAGGTTGGTCGGGATCTGTGTATTTGCCTTGGGAGAGGTGGTTAATGGGTCGAAGTCGCTGCAAGGTAATTTTTGCTCGCGATCGCCTCACTACCAGCGTACTCAAGCGCTTTTCCCTGCCTGCATTCGATCTGGGCAATCCCATGATGGACGGTATTTTACCCGAGATTCCCGAACCGATATTTTATGAAAAGGACGCAGAAGAAAAAGAAAAGATCAGACCTTTAAAAGTCTTGTTATTGCCGGGATCGCGAGGGCCAGAAGCCTATAATAATTGGCAATTGATTCTTCAGGCCGTCGCCAATCTCCTGCAAGAATTTCAGGATCGTTCCTTACTATTTTTAGCAGCGATCGCCCCTGCTTTAGATATTGACAGATTTCGAGAAGGCTTATCGACATGGCAAGAAGAAAATCGCCTTCCCGAAGATGCCCCCATTAACGATGTCTCTGCCTTGGTTTTCTCCCGCGATCGCGGACAATTGGTTTTGACGCAAAACGCTTACAATGCTTGTTTGCTGACCGCAGATTTTGCGATCGCCATGGCCGGGACCGCAACGGAACAGTTTGTCGGTTTAGGCAAACCCGTGATTACCTTTCCGGGAGAAGGTCCTCAATTTACCTATCGCTTTGCTGAAGCTCAAACGCGCTTGCTCGGCAATTCGGTAATCTTGGTAGACAAACCCCAAGAAACAACTAAAACCATTCAAGGGGTTTTCGATAAACCCGATCGCTTGCAACTGATTGCTCAAAACGGCGTTAAACGCATGGGAAAACCCGGTGCGGCTGCCAGAATTGCTGACTGTTTATTGGCAAGGATGCAGGATACGCGATAATTTTTACGTCAATTGTTGCATTTAACAATCGACAGAATGATATTGACAAAAACCAAAGTGAGTGTTAAACATATCCCATTGCAAACGCCTATCTAAAGAAATCGATACTATTCTTGCGAGTTGTTCTTCCTTTTGTCCTTAACTCAGTCGAAATACCCAGTCAAAATCCTTTAGATTCTTACATAAAAAGAATCTAAAGGATTTTGAGATTAACCCTAAAAAATCGTACATTGCAAAATGTCTACCTGACTAGAGTGACATAATTTTGTCGTTGTTAATCTTTTTCCATTCTTCAACACAAGGATATATAACGTATGTTGGCTGCTCCGTTTAAAAAGTCGTCTGGTTTTTCAGCGCGATCGATCTCTGAGTATCAGAAATTGCTGAAACAAAAACACTTTATTTATGTGGAAAATGAAGATCCGGATTTTGACTGGATTGAATTTTCCAAATCCGTTACGGGTGAAGACTTAATACTGCAATATGGCAAAGAAATTTTCCAAGTTCAGTTAAAACCCGAGTTTATGAGATTTTCCGATGCCAGAGGTGCAAAACTCGTACTTCCTCATGCCGAGGCCAGCGATTATCCCAACCCACCGAAATATCTGGCGCTTTTTTGTCAAAAACCTGCTGATTGTGGCGGTGGCATGACAACCTTAGCCTATGTGACAGAATTCTTAAAGACCCTCACGGACGCAGAACAGCAAAAACTGACAGAGACTCAGTACTATTTTGGGGCAACAGGAGGCGTTCACGCTAACCGGACGAAGGGAGCAACTCATCCCATTCTTACCTTTGTAGAAGATAAACCGGTGATTCGGTTTTCTTATAATTACATTAAATATGGAGATTACAGTCCCGATCCAGATAACATAAAACCTTTTACACCCGATGCGTTTTTGGAAGACATTGCCGATCGCTTTTTAGCCTATTACGAGCAAAATCACTTGGCAATTCGCATCAAACAGTACTCGGTTTTACTGTGGGATAATCAATGTATGGTTCATGCCAGAACGACCTATAATGACCCCACTCGAAAACTCGATCGCATTTTCTTAGGGTAACTTTAGAACCATAATTCAGGATAATCTCATGCAAATCTTCAGTCAATTGGAATCTAATGTGCGGAGTTATAGTCGGTTATTTCCGACGGTGTTTAAAACCGCACGAGGCGCTATTTTAGAAGATAAAGAAGGCGTGCAGTATCTTGATTTTTTGAGCGGTGTAGGAACTCTGAATTACGGACATAATAATCCTCAAATTAAAGAACGATTATTGCGTTATTTGGAGTCCGATGGTATTGTCCACGGTCTCGATCTGGCCACTGTCGCGAAACAAGAATTGCTGGAAGCTTTTGCTGAGATTATCCTCAAACCCAAGCAATTAAACTATAAAGTTCAATTTCCCGGACCGACGGGAACGAATGCTGTAGAAGCTGCATTAAAATTGGCCCGGAAAGTAACGGGACGAGAAACAGCGATCGCTTTTTCTAATGGCTATCATGGCGTTACCTTGGGATCCTTAGCCACAACGGCCAATACTTCTCAACGCAGTGCGGCGGGCATTGCGGTTTCTGGGGTCACTTTTATGCCTTACGATGGCTACTTGGGGGCGGATATCGATACGACAGAATATCTCGATCGCATCCTGACGGATAAAGGTAGCGGGGTCATGATTCCCGCCGCCGTGATTTTAGAAACGATTCAAGGGGCTGGCGGGGTGAATGTGGCGAGTTTTGAATGGTTGCGATCCCTCGAAAAAGTCTGTCGCAAACACGAGATTCTCTTAATTGTGGACGATATTCAAGTGGGATGCGGACGGACGGGTTCTTTCTTCAGTTTTGAAGAGGTGGGCATTTCCCCCGATATTGTCACCCTGTCTAAATCTTTGAGCGGTTTCGGCTTGCCTTTTTCCTTAGTGCTGATGAAATCGGAGTTAGACCAATGGCAACCCGGCCAGCATAGTGGTACTTTTCGCGGACCCAATCTGGCTTTTGTTACGGCCAAAGCGGCTTTAGAACTGTATTGGCAAGACGACAGTTTTTCGACTTCTATTCAAGAGAAAGGAAGGCAAATGCGATCGCGATTAGAGCAAATTGCCAAAAATCACGAATCAGCCGCTCTTACTGTCAGAGGAAGAGGCATGATTCAAGGGTTAGACTGCCAAGATGGCAATCTCGCCGCTCAAATTATACAGAGAGCTTTTCAAAAGAGGCTCATTATGGAAACGGCTGGCTCGCAAGGGCAAGTGATTCGCTGTCTTCCTCCTTTAACCATTGCGGAAGCGGAATTAGAACAAGGGTTAGACCTACTCGAAAAAGTTGTGATGGAAGCGATCGCCCCATGAAAATTATCTTAGAAGATTCTCCAGAAATTCTCGCCCGCATCGGCCAAATTGAAGCGATTTGCGGACGAGATATTGGCAATGGGATACAACCCCTCGTACAAGCAGCAAAAGGGGAAATGCTCGAGGCGGCGCGATCGCTTGCCGAACATCCATCCCCTCACGTCGCCATTATGACCGGCTTTTTTGTCCCGCGTGGCAATCCTCCCGCAGCCGAAACCGATGGTCCCATCGGTGCCGCTCATTTAGCCGCAGGACTGCTCGGGGTCGGGATTCCCGTCCGTCTCGTCACCGATTCCTTCTGTTTAAATGCCGTCAAAGTTGCCGCTCGGGCCGCCGGTATCGCCGCTAATATTCCTGTTGATGTCGTTCCCCTCGAGGCAGTCAGTGCAGAAGATCCGGCGATCGCGGCGATTATTAACGCTTGGCAAAATAGTAAAACCCCCGTTTCTCATGTCATTGCCATCGAACGGGCGGGCCCGGGTTACGATGGGATTGTCTGGAACATGATCGGCAAGGATATCACCCCTCAAACCGCTCCTTTACATCTGCTCTTTAATCTCCCTAACATTATTTCCATCGGGATTGGGGATGCGGGGAACGAACTGGGAATGGGTAAACTGCCTCGAGAACTGATTGCGAAGGGGGTCAGTACAGGAGGGCAAATCGCTTGTAATATTTCCTGTCATTACCTCATCGTTTGTGGCGTATCCAATTGGGGAGCGATCGGGTTACTGGTGGCCCTCGCTTTATTGCGAAATGAATGGAAACGCCGATTAACTGAAAGGTTGACATTAGAGACCGATCTTCATATTTTACAGGTGCTCATTGAGGAAGGTCCCGCAGTGGATGGAGATACGGGAGTCCAAGAACTGGTAGTGGATACTTTACCTTGGGAATATCATGGCAAAGTCTTGACGGAAATTTTGTCAACTGCCGGTTTAATCGCCTCAGTTTGAGAGTGCAGCCCCGATACTGTCCTGCAAAATATCTAGCCCTTGTTTTAAGGTATCAATTTCAACAGTGAGAGTTGGCTGTAGATTAATTACCTCTTTGTGAGTTCCCATCGGCTCAAAAATCAAACCTCGTTTGAATGCTTCATGGCTGACTTTTTTAGCCAAACCCGGAGTTTTGCAGGCAATTCCTTGAATTAACCCCAGTCCTCGATGTTCCCCGCCAATTTCGGGATAATGGGCGATCGCTTCGTGCAGTCGCTTGCTCGTTATCTCTCCTTTGGCGGCAATCTCTCGGGCAAAAGCATCGGTTTGCCAGTATTCCTCGATCGCGGCGGCGGCTGTCACAAAAGCGAGATTGTTACCTCGGAATGTACCGCTATGTTCTCCCGGTTTCCAGCAGTCCAAATCCGGTCGTATTAAGACAACCGCCATCGGTAGTCCATAGGCACCCAAAGATTTAGAGAGACAAACGAGATCCGGTTGGAAATTGGCTCGCTCAAAACTAAAGAATGGCCCCGTGCGACCGCAACCGACTTTAATCTCATCGACAATCAGGAGAATCTCGTGCGATCGCGCAATGTTGGCCAAGCGATCGAGCCAAGGGACGCTCGCTACGTTAATACCGCCCTCAGATTGAACGGTTTCGAGGATAATTGCGGCGGGTTTTTCTTCCTTCCGACTCAATTCTTGGATGAGTGCTTCGAGGCGATCGAGGCTGGTATCTTCTGCCTCGTTTTTTTCTTCAAAAGACACCGTTACCGCATGATTGAGGGGAATGCCTGCCGCTTTTTGATAGACGGGGTTGGGAGTCACGGCAAGAGCGCCTAAAGTGTGACCGTGATAGCCCTTGGCAAAACAAATGACCGTTTTTCGCCCCGTTGCCTTCCGTGCCAGTTTCAATGCCGCTTCTGCCGCATTCGTCCCGGTTGGACCGGTAAACATAACCTTATAATTGAGTCCTCTGGGCTTTAGAATAATGGACTCAAAACCTTCGAGAAATTTGCGCTTAGCCGCCGTAAACATATCGAGACCGTGGGCGATCGCATCGGATTCAATGTATTCAAGAAGATGCTGTTTGAGTTTGGGATTATTGTGGCCGTAATTGAGGGCACCGGCACCCGCTAAGAAGTCAATGTAAGTGCGCCCGTTTTCATCGGTGAGGCGATCGCCGACGGCCTTCGTAAAAACCGTGGGAAATAAGCGACAATAGCTGCGGACTTCAGATTCTAGTCTTGTGAAAACACTCATCTGTTCAATTTTTCCTATTGTCAACAATGGATAGGGACTCAAAGCACGTCATTTTGTCGAGTCTCTTTTGTAGATATCGTCGGTTTGACTAAAAGTTGACGATATTTAAGGTCTACTTAAGGATATCCAGAACCCAGAATATTATATGCTGCGATCGGACAATAACATCAATGTCATGAGTATTGTGAAACAAGGTAAATTTAGCGAAACTGACACAGAAGCATTATTTGACAATCTCGAACGAGATAAGCGTTTTCGCAGTTTCTGGAATCCAGAAGGCTGTCTTCATTGGGGTTATTTCGATAACTTAGCGACGACTCGGGCAGAGGACTTTGTGTCGGCTTGCGATCGCTGGGATCGGTATATGTTAGAACAGAGCGGTATTACTGCCCAATCCAAAGTCTTAGAAGTCGCTTGCGGTAATGGTAACGCTTCGATTTGGTTAGCACGAGAGACGGGATGTGAAGTGGTGGGAGTCGATCTCTGTAGTAATTATATCGACAATGCTCGAGCCAAGGCCAGCCAATATCCATCTCTACGCTTGAGCTTTCACAAAGAATCTGCGACTCATCTTCCTTTTGCCAATGACACTTTTACTCACGTCTGGAGTCAAGCTGCCCTTTACCATATCCCCGACCTGAGTCTAGCTCTGGCAGAAGCATACCGCGTTTTAAAAACCGGGGGAGTATTCCTCTTTGATGACTTGGTAACTCCTGTCCCGAATGTCAGCAAAATGGCTCGTCAACACGTTTACGATCGCTTGCGGTTTGAGCCGACATTTAGCCCGGAAGCCTACGCCGAAAAGTTGACGCAGCTTGGGTTTACAGTGTTACAACAGACAGATATGAGCGAACATCTGAATAAAAGCTACGAACTCGTGGCCCAATCAGCTCGGGAGGAATATCCCGAGCTAAGTGCTGCTTTTGAGAAAACCCGGGAAGCGATCGTTTCTCGCGATGTGGGTTGGTATTTCCACCTCTGTAAAAAATAAGCAATTTTTACTTAATATTGCACTCATTCAATTTTAGGTTTTGCTTCATTCAAGAGAACTAAAAGAGAGATTTTGATCTTGAGTTGGGGAAGATTGACTAGATACAGAGATGCAAATTCCGAATAAAATGATTGCAAAAACTATCCAGTTCAAAACACCCAACTTCTCTGTAAAAATAATCCAAGCCAGTATAGCGGTAAAAGCGGGATCGAGTAAAAGCACTAAAGCGACGACCTTCGAAGGAATGTCTTTAAGGCTATAGATGACTAATATCTGGCCTAAACTAATAATCGATAAACCGATGAGAAACAACCAACCTAGTCTCGAACTCGGAAAAATAGGAGCATGACTAATTAGGACTAAAGGTAAAGTTAAAATCAAACCAATCCCATAACGCCACCAAAATATTGTAGTTGCCGTAAACTGCGTTCGGAGTTTTTCCGTACAGAGTAAGTAAAACGCATAACAAATTGACGCGAGTAAGGCAATTCCATCTCCTTGTAAATGAAGTGCGCTTTCTGAAAAATCTAGGACTCCCAAAATACAACTTCCGCCAATAGCGATCGCCATGCCAATACCAAATTTAAGACTAAAACCCTTGCCCCAAATCAACCAATCTAAAATAGTCGTGAATAAAGGTGTCAGACCAAAAGCAAGAGCAGAAGTTGCAACTTGAGTTTGCGTTAAAGACCAACTCCAGAAAATGAGACTCCCACAGCCACATATTCCCATTGCGATTAAAAGCAGCAATACTCGATAAGTATAGACAACTTCTTCTCTCGGTTGAGGTTCAGATGCTCGATAAAATGTGCTGTGAAGACCATTCCCTAACCCAAAAAGCACAAGCGCAATCCAAAAGTGATTGAAAATGGTTGCATTAGGATCGAGGGTACTTTCGCTCAATCTAATCAGAATAGGAATAAATCCTTGAATAATTAAAGCACCGAATAAGGCAATACTTGCGATCGCTACCGATGTCCTCAGGCCGGTTCTTCGAGTCGGGGTTTTACGCTCTGACTTCTCAGCCGCTATAATATTATCCACACTATACCCAATAAACTATACTCAATAAATTGTACAAGCTAATTTGCTTACGGTTTTATGCTTCTCTAGAGACACTTTTAGCTATTGCCATTGCTAGAATTCTAGCGCCGAATTCTAGTCAAGTCGCTTCAATTGCGACTATAATCAGGTTCATCTGCTTTTTGGGGAATTGAGATCGCAACAGTTTCTCCTTTTTGTAGATTCTCGTGGATTCTCTATGGTACTATATTGTTCCTTAACAAACAACAAATAACAAAACATGAAACTCAGCCTTTGTACGATTGTTAAAGACGAAGAAAAATCCTTACCACAATGTTTGGATAGCGTGAAAGGTGTCGTAGATGAAATTATTGTTCTCGATACGGGATCGAGCGATCGCACGCCGGAAATTGCGGCGGAATACGGTGCAAAAGTGCATTATTTTGAATGGGGCAATGATTTTGCTGCGGCGCGAAATGAAGCACTAAAATATGTCGAAGGAGATTGGGTATTAATTTTAGATGCAGATGAACGTTTAAATCAAGAAATCGTGCCGCAAATGAAGGTAGCAATGTTGGAAGAACGAGCATTAGTCATTAATTTAATTCGCAAGGAAGTCGGTGCAGCACAAAGTCCGTATTCTTTAACTTCGCGTCTCTTTCGCAAACATCCAAAAATTCAATTTTCCCGACCCTATCACGCTTTAATTGATGATAGCGTCGTCGCTTTGGTGAAAAAGGAACCTCAGTGGCAAATTGCTTCTCTTCCCAGTGTTGCCGTTTTCCACTACGGTTACGATCCCCAAGAAATTGCTGCCAAAGAAAAAGGCGATCGCGCAAAAGCAGTGATGGAAAGTTATATTCAAGATCATCCCGATGATTCCTATGCCTGCAACAAATTAGGGGCGCTCTATTTGGAGGACGGAAAAATTGAAGCAGGAATCGAACTTTTAAAACGAGGGTTAAAAGATATCAATGCTGGGGCAATGGTTGTTTATGAATTAAATTATCACCTTGCCAATGCTTACAATCGCAAACAAGACGTGAATCAAGCAGTCGTGTACTATCAGGCGGCTTTAGCACAAAATATTCTTCCCGCCTTAAAATTAGGGGCGTATAATAATCTCGGCACGCTGTTGTTTTCGGCTGGAGAATATCAAATGGCAGAACGCGCTTTTGCGGCCACTGTTGTTGCCGATCCCAGTTTTGCCTTTGGCTACTATAATTTAGG
Source organism: Spirulina sp. LEGE 11439 (assembly GCF_059821285.1). Taxonomy (NCBI): domain Bacteria; kingdom Bacillati; phylum Cyanobacteriota; class Cyanophyceae; order Spirulinales; family Spirulinaceae; genus Spirulina; species Spirulina sp. LEGE 11439. The sequence goes on along the minus strand of NZ_JCAMRX010000001.1, from coordinate 136,550 downwards.
CATGACCTTAAAAGCACAGGGCAATTTTGACAAGGCCATTCAAGCCTATGGGAAAGCGATCGAATGCAAGCCCGACTACGCCCAAGCCTATCAAAATTTAGGGGTGACTTGGCTCAAATGCGGTAATGTTCAATTGGGTTTGCAAAGCATGGGACGCGCGATCGCTTTATTAGAAATGCAGAATCTTCTCGAAGCCCAGCGTCTGCGTCAAGAGTTAAAAGATATGGGTTTTGATGTTCCTAAAGTGAAAATCGAATCGATTCTTCAATGAACGGCGAATAACTAACTACTAATAACTAACAACTAACAACAAATTATGAACCCTCTTCTCATCGGTCAAGGACTCCCTCCTTTTGCTAAAATCGACGCAGCCCACGTCATTCCGGCAGTGAAACAGTTATTAGAAGATTTAAGCACCTTGCAAGAAAAATTAGAAACTTCTGCAACTCCAACATGGGAAGGTTTAGTCGAACCACTTACGGAAATTGAAGAACGCTTGGGCTGGACTTGGGGGATTATCGGTCATTTAATGGGGGTCAAAAATAGCCCTGAATTACGAGAAGCCTACGAAACCGTACAGTCGGATCTCGTGAAATTTAGCAGTCAACTCAATCAAAGTAAAACGATTTACAAGGCATTTAAAGGCATCCAAGAAAATGAAGGTTTTGTCAGCCTCGAACCCGCTCAAAAACGGATTGTAGAGGCTGCAATTCGCGATGCCGTGCTTTCTGGAGTTGCCTTGGAAGGAGAAAAACAAGAACGCTTTAATGCGATCGAACTGGAGTTAGCAGAATTGTCCACCAAGTTCTCTAATAATCTCCTCGATGCAACCAAAGCTTTTAAACTCAAATTAACAAATCGAGAAGAAGTTGCAGGGTTGCCGGAAAGTTGGCTGGCTTTCGCCGCCCAAAATGCTCGCGAAGAAGGAGAAGAAAAAGCCACTCCTGAAGCAGGTCCTTGGTTGGTAACTCTCGATATTCCGTCCTTTTTTCCTTTTATGAAATATGGGAAACGTCAGGATTTGCGAGAGAAACTTTATCGAACAAGAATTACTCGCGCTTCCCAAGGAGAATGGGATAATAATCCTCTCGTCGATCGCATTTTAGCTTTACGAAGAGAACAGGCTGAAATTTTGGGTTTTTCCAGTTATGCCGAGGTCAGTTTGACCCAAAAAATGGCCCCGGATGTGGCCACTGTAGAAAAATTATTGGAAGAATTGCGATCGCCAGCTTATCAAGCCGCACAAACAGAATTAGCACAGGTCAAAGAATTCGCCCAAACTGACGATTTAAAGCTCTGGGATATTGCCTTTTGGTCGGAACGACAAAGAGAAGAGAAATACGCCTTGAATGCTGAAGAATTACGCCCTTATTTTCCTTTACCACAGGTATTGGATGGCTTATTCGGTCTCATTCAGCGACTTTTTGGTGTAACGATTTCAGCCGCCGATGGACAAGCTTCAGTTTGGCACGAAAATGTCCGATATTTTCAAGTGAAGGATGAAACCGGAGAAGCGATCGCATATTTCTTTCTCGATCCTTACAGTCGTCCCGCAGAAAAACGCGGCGGGGCTTGGATGGATGATTGTATTGGTCGCAGGAAAATTAAAGAAAACGGCGTAATTAAAAATCGCCTTCCTGTCGCTTATATGATCTGCAATCAAACCCCGCCTATCGACGGAAAACCTAGTTTAATGACCTTTGAAGAAGTAGAAACTCTCTTTCATGAATTCGGTCACGGATTGCAACATATGCTGACGAAAATTGACTATCCTCAAGCGGCAGGAATTAATAATATTGAGTGGGATGCCGTGGAATTACCCAGTCAATTTATGGAGAATTGGTGTTACGATCGCGCGACTTTATTTGGCATGGCGAAACACTATGAAACGGGGGAAACTTTACCAGAACATTACTATCAAAAGCTCCTAGCAGCCCGCCACTATCAAAGCGGTTTATCGACTCTGCGTCAATTGCATTTCGGGTTATTGGATATCGAATTACACCATCGCTATCAACCGGAAAGAAAGGAAACTCCGCAAGAAGTTCGCGATCGCCTTGCCAAAATTACTACGGTTATTCCACCTTTACCGGAAGATTCTTTTTTGTGTTCTTTCGCTCATATTTTCTCTGGGGGCTATGCCGCCGGCTATTATAGCTATCATTGGGCAGAAGTTTTGAGTGCTGATGCCTTTGCTGCTTTTGAAGAAGTGGGTTTGGATAACGAAGAAGCTATCGTGGAAACCGGACAGCGTTTTCGCAATACGGTATTAGCTTTAGGAGGAAGTTTGTCCCCGATGGAAGTGTTTAAAACTTTCCGAGGTCGGGAACCGAAAACCGAACCTTTATTACGTCATAAAGGGTTAATTACTGTTAGTTGATTTTATCAGTCGCGGGAATGCTAACACGAATGCAAAGCGTCTCTGGAAGAGTTGTTCGATTCGTCGAGGTTGCACCGCTTGCACAATGAATGAGAAACCCATATTATTCTATCTCAAAGAGTAGGAATTTGCGAGGAAAAAGAGGTAGAAATGATTCTAAATCTATTGAAGGAAGAAAGTAGAATGATTATTAGTCTTATGAAAAAGTTAGAAAAATGAAATCTATTCCCTGTTCCCCGTTCCCTCAAGACCAAATTATCATTGTGCTATCAATTGACTCCTCTAATACTTTCAGTAACAAATATAACTTAATTTGCGATCGCAAAAAGACAATGAAGAACATAAAAATAATTGAAATTATAGTGATGGCTCTTTTCTCGATAAAATAATCAAGCATTAAAGACCGAGAACGAATTGCCCCGAAATCGCTCTCAAACCAAGTTTTCAGCCCGTCTTATGGTAGAATTCGCTAATATTGGAGGGCTAATTTAGGAAAACCCTTGAAAAAAAAGGACATAGCAGGAGTTTTGTCGAACGTGAGTAAAATTGTTCTTGTTTCCGATACCAATTTCGAGCAGGAGGTCTTTCAATCTCAAACCCCCGTACTCGCCTATTTTTGGGCAAATTGGTGCGGGCCTTGTCGATTGGTCGCTCCTTCAGTGGAACATATTTCCGAACAGTATAGCGATCGCCTCAAAGTTGTCAAGATGGAAATCGATCCCAATCCTAATGCCGTCAAGCGCTTCCAAGTTGAAGGTGTTCCCGCTTTGAGAGTAATTCAAGGAGATAAGGTGATCAAATCCCATGAAGGGGCAATTACGCGGGCGGCCTTGATAGAAATGGTTGATGAGTGTTTAAATTAACTGTTTAAATTAACTGCCCCTAAATCATGCAATTGGCTCGGCGACTTTCTTCTCTACAAACCAATGTTTTTGCCGATATGGATCGGGCAAAAGCAAAAGCGATCGCGGCAGGACAAGACCTTATCGATCTATCTTTAGGGTCGTCAGATCTCCCCGTCGCCCAGCCAATTATCGATGCGATCGCTTCTGCCCTTCAAGATCCCGCCACCCACGGCTATACTTTATTTCACAGCACTCAGCCTTTCCGAGAAGCTGTTGCCCACTCATACCAGCAAAAATACGGCATTACCATCGATCCTGAAACCGAAGTGCTGCCCTTAATTGGCTGTCAAGAAGGTACCGCCCATCTGCCTTTAACTGTCCTCGATCCGGGGGATGTTGCCCTACTCTGCGATCCCGGTTATCCGTCTCATGCGGGGGGCGTGCATTTAGCAGGAGGCGAAGTACATCTCATGCCCCTGCGAGAAGAAGAACAGTTTTTACCTATCTTTACTGAGATTCCGCAAGATATTGTCCAGCGATCGCGCTTGATGGTTTTAAGTTATCCTCATAATCCCACCACAGCGATCGCATCCCTTGAATTTTTCCAAAAAGCCGTCACTTTTTGTCAAGAAAATAATATTATCTTGGCCCATGATTTTCCCTACGCTGATTTTGTTTTTGCGGGCAGTGAGATTCCCCCTTCTATTTTGCAGGCCGATCGCGAGAAAACTCACGCCATTGAATTCTTTACCTTCTCTAAATCCTATAATATGGGGGGATTTCGCATTGCTTACGCGATCGGGAATCGGGAACTCATCGGCGCATTGCGTCGAGTCAAAGCTGTTATCGACTTCAATCAGTATCGCGGCATCATGCGCGGCGCGATCGCGGCTTTATCGGCAGAACAAGCGATCGTCAAAGAAACCGTCTCCACGTTCCAACAGCGCCGCGATATTTTTGTTAGATCTCTCAATAAGATCGGTTGGAATGTCCCTACCCCTGCCGCGACTTTATATGCTTGGGGGAAATTACCGCCCCCTTGGGAGAATAAGTCCCTGCAATTTTGCTTGCAATTGGTAGAAAAAACCGGAGTCGCTCTCTCTCCGGGTTCCGGTTTCGGTCAAAACGGGGAAGGTTACGTGCGTTTTGCGCTGGTACATCCCCCCGATATCCTACAAACTGCGGTGGCGCGGATTGCTGAATTTTTAGAGAATAGTTAGGACGTAGGGACGTTAAATTTAACGTCCCGGCATTGGAAATTACGGGATAAGGGCGATCGCGATCGCAGAAAAAAGCGTCTCTTCCTTCTATATTAAGCAATGGGTGGAGGAAGTCAGCTTCCTTAAAGTAACATTCTACTCCGGTAGAAAAAACCACAAAATCTTTATCGAAAACCGAGGAAACTTTACACAAATTTCACCCATTTGAGAAACATATCCTTTTTAATGAGAAAAGGAAAAGAGATAAATTAACGGCTTCCAGCCAAGCCTATAAAAACTCGCTCGCACATCAAGAGGAAAATTACTATGAAAGGGATCGCTCAAAAACTTTTAGTTGGTACATCTGTTTTAGTTGGCACGATCGCAACTTCTGCACCTGCCCTTGCTTCATCTCTCAGCAACGTGCAAATGTTTGGTACTGACTACGGCGTTTACGGTGCAGGTGATGCAGTCACAGCTTTAACGGACAACGATCGCTACAGCCACGTTGAATTAAACATTGCCGACGAAATTTTAAGCAATAATGACACGGGTTTTACCGGAAACTTAGGGTCTGACTCCATTCGAGTCGAAGGTATTACCCAAGATGACTGGGATGGCGGTTTAGGCGCGCAATGGATGGCAGATTTTACCACAGCATATCCTCTGCTTGCTAATGCAACTTATAATAATGTTCCCATCGGTCAAATCATTAGTGCAGAAATCGAAACCGCGATCGGACGTTCTGGCGATCCCAACGTAGCTTACTTGGCTAAAGATGATGGTTCCGGAGACATTGAAATCGACTTAATTGGTCACTATAACGTTTGGGATGCACCTTGGGTAGAAACTTATGAAGCTAATCCTCTTTACGCTCCAGTCATTGCCGCACTCAAAACAACAACTCCTCTGTTGCAAATCAGTGAAATTGCGAAAGTGACGGTTAACGGAGAAGTCCAATACGCTTACAGTTTCTCGGCTGAAAATACTGGAGTTGTCGCAGGAGACGATGGAGTTTCCCACTCTGGACGCTATACCGTCGCTTTAGCCGGAACTGCGGAAGAAGATCCCACAGATGTCCCCGAACCTTCGATCGTTCTTGGTTTGATGACGGTTAGCGGCTTATTTGCTGCTTCTAAGCGCAAGTCTCAAAAAGCATAATTCATTCTCATTCATTCAAGGTTTCTCTCGTATCAATCCTCATAATCTCAATTGGGAAGCAGATTACTGCTTCCTTTTTTTTGCTATGGTGTGAATATCTCGATATTGCAGAGAAATTAATCAATTTGCAGCACGCGATCGCTAAAGCCTTCCTACAAGAACGAGGTAACGGCAACATGGATGAATAAACCGATTTTTGCCAAACCTGCAAATCGCAGTAAAAGATTTATGGGGCGGGTGTTTGAATCATTCCCCGATCTTTGGTATATTAGCGGCGTATCTCGTCAAGAAAAGATTTGGTGTTCTGATGTCGTTCGTTGGTTGAATGAATATCGCGTTTATATTCTTCATTCTCAAATTATTGGTATTTATGTTTATGAGCAGAAAAGCGATCGCGGTTTAGATGAGGCAATTATTCAAGAAGCGATTCAATGTTTGGATAATGCAGGAGAATCGGTAGCAGGATATGCTTTAGATTTTGGCGTATTGAGTACGGGAGAAACAGCACTGATTGAAATGAACGACGGATTTTCCTTGGGAAATTATGGCTTGAGCGATCGCAACTATACCGATTTATTATTAGCACGATGGCAAGAGTTATTACAAAAGTGAGGCGATCGCATTTTTAGCTAAGATAAAATATAGTTTTAAAATATAGTTTTAAAATATAGCTTTCTTCTCTACAGTACGATTAATATGCGAATTAAGTTTTCTAAAATAACCTCTTCCTTCTTAATACGTTTCAGCACTACAATTTTATTGTTATTTTTATCCAGTTTGAGTTTTGCACTTTATCTTGCATCTAATCGTCTCTTATTTCCCAAAAAGCCGACCTTGGAAAAGCGCCATCTGCAAATTATCCAAAATCCACAAAAAGTTGGGTTTAATTTGCAACCATTTACCGTCCAAGCAAAGGATCGTGTTGCGATCGCAGCCTATTTAATTTCTCCCAGTGCCGAGATTGTACAATCCTCAAAACCGCGAGGAACAATCTTGATGTTACACGGAATATCGGGGATTAAAGAACATAACTTTGCGATCGCAGAACGATTCGTTGCAGCAGGATTTAATTGCATTACTTACGATAGTCGATCGCATGGTGAAAGTTCCGGTCAATTTGTTACTTATGGACTCCAAGAAGTTGCCGACGCATCATTAATTCTTGATGAAGCCAGCCGCCTTTTTGGGGAAGATTTAGCACCTTATAGTTTATTTGGTATTTCTCTCGGGGCATCAGTGGGCTTACAACTCATTCCTACAGATTCGCGCATTCAAAAAGCAATTATTGTCAGTCCTTTTTCGAATTTAAAAAAATTAGTCGGAGAGCATAGTCAACAATATTTGGGAGAAATAGGAATGAATTTATTTGTTCCTTTATTATTTTGGTTAACTGAAAAACGCACGAGTTTTTCTTTCCATCAAGTTAACCCGATCGCTTCAGCAAAAGAGATTAAAATTCCCATTCTCATCGTACATGGAGAACACGATCCTTTTACCGCGATCGACCACGGAAGACAAATTGATACAGCCATCCCTAACCCGCACAAAGTTTGGCGAATTGTCCCCCAAGGAAATCATCATCAAGTTTTAATGCAAGGTGGAGATGAGTTATATCGAGAAATAGTCGAATTTTTAATCCCTTAAATGACTCAAAAACTCTCTCTGCGTCTTCTGTGTCTCTGGGGTGTATTAATAATCATCTTCCAAAAGCTCATCAATCATTCCTCCCGGATTTTCGATGCGATTTTCCCAATATTCAAGATTGGTATTGTCAGGATCGACTTGTTTCCAAATTCCCAACCACGATCGCGCCCCATCGGGTTGTTTTTTGGCCAAATCTAATTCAATATTCGTCTGACATAAGAAATGAAAGGCGAGATAATTCATCGACTTCCATTGAATCATCGGCTGAAGGAGTTCCTCTGTTTTTTCAAGTTCCTTGCGATCGAGATGGCATTTCGCGAGAGCAACTCTGGCAAAGGGATAATTCGGATCGCGATCGTAGATTTCTTGACATAATGCCTCCATTTCTTCGTCCCGATCTTGCATTTGATAAGCGATCGCTAAATTATAATTCAGATCTCGTGCTTCTGGGTTAATTTCTAAAGCTTGCTTAAATAATTCTTCGGCTTTTTCAGCATTGCTGGCTTTTAATTCCGCGATTCCTGCTGTCAAGAGCTTCGAGGTTTCTGGGGAATGTTCGTCAACCATTTCATTATGTAATTCAATGCCAATCAAGAGAATATCTTGCCACTGATCTCGAATCCACATTCTTGTTTGTCCTGCCGGCATTAAACCCGCTTGGGAAGCAATATAACCCGCTTCGTGGCGCATTTCATCGGGGCCGATATCGCTGAGAGCAAATTCTCGCAAGACTGCTAATAATTCTGGAGTTTTAGTATATTTTGCGAGGGCGATCGCAAGGGTTCTGCTACTCGGATCGCCACGCTTTATCATGAGAGGAATAAGAGTGTTTAATTCGGGGTATTTTTCCAAACAGAATTGAGCAGCTTCTTGTAATTTTTCTTCCTCTCCTTCTATTGGAGCGATCGCTTTCACAATTCCTTTTCGAGTTGCACCGAATAACCAGCGATCGCTCGAAAAAAACCACGGAGAATGGTGAAAGCCTGCGGGTTGTTTCATATCTTCTAAATTAGCGCGAGCAATACCGAGATTAGGATTTTGTTTGAGTGCTTTTTCCCAAAAAATCTTTGCTTCTTGTTCGTGTTTTTTTTGCAGATGAGCAGCAGCGAGATAATGATAAAATATTCCCATTAAGTTCTTTGAATTATTGCTCTCTTCTGCTGTTTTGTATAACTCAAATATACTTTCATCGTCTTCTAGCCAAGCAAAAGCCTCCGCCGCTTTTGTCCAATAATCGGGATCTTTGTGCCAGCGATCGCTTGTTTGTTTCAATTTCTCTATATATTCTTCTAAGCCATCTTGACGGCCTAGCCAGACACGGTAAGCAATATAATTAGAGATAGCATGATAACTATTGGGATTGGCAGCCAGACATCGTTCTGTGACCGCGATCGCTTCTTCAGGTTGGTTATCAAACCAATAAGCAAAACTGAGATTATTTAATGCTCCCGCAAAATTCGGTTCAATTTCTAATAACTGTTCGGTATATTGTCGCGTTTCGGCAAAGTTATTAATCGCTAAAGCGGACATGGCTTTCTCGTGTAGTAACATAATTTGTTGCGTGCGATCGCCAACTTCCATGTCGCTTTCTTTGGCGATTTCTGCGATCGCTTGTTCGAGAGTGGCGATCATTTCACTAATCTCTTTTGTCTCTTCACTATCGGGAAATTTGTCGCGGGCGAGATTGAATGTTTCTAATGCAAGGGCTGGACGTTCTTTTTCCACATAAGCAGCCCCAAGAGCCAGTAAAGCATTGCGATCGTCTGGGGCTGCTTTGACCCACCTTTCGAGGTTAAATTGATATAAAGAAGAATGCCCGAGTTCATTATAAGTATAAGCTAAATATTTCAGCACTTCTGGGCGATCGGGATAGCGATCGTCAAGTTCGCGCAATTTAGTAAGAGCATTATCGAGTTCTCCAAGAGCCAGAAACTTTTGTGCTTTGGCGACACCGGCTTGGACATTTTGGAGATTAAGACCAAATCCTTTTTTAGGAGAACGAGTAACATATTTTTTCTTCTTCTTAGCCATGTTTTCAGTCTCTCAGTTTATTATTTTTACTATAGATTACTCAGCATATCGTTTTTATTCCTTCTTAAGAGATAATTGCTTGGTTTTTCTTAATGAAATTCGGTGGGATTTTCAAAAAATCAAATATTTTCTTGACGTTTGGCACAATTTATGAGAGAGGCTGGCTTTTATCGAGGTGAAAGCGATCGCCCAATTCTGAAAGAAGAATGTAAAGAAATTCAAGAAAAGCGATCGCCGGAAATAGAGAAGTAATGCGATCGCACAATTCATAATCAAACGATCGCATCAATCAAGCTAACTACTAAAATATTCTTTTTCGAAGAATTTATCGTGCAAAATTCTCAAACAATTTTGGCACTTGAAGTTTAAGAGACTATACTTAGGATCTAAATTTTTCTAAAGTCCCTATCAATGAAAACTCAACTTAAACCCAAGCTTCTAAGGTTACTCTATCTTCTATTCTTCGCTTGGTTTCTAGGGGCTAACACCCTCCCAGCACGCTCCGAGTCCATTACCGCAGCACCGGATGGTACGGGAACAATTATTAACTACAACGGCAATACCTACCATATTAACGGAGGAACCCAAGCCGGGGCCAATTTATTTCACTCCTTCGAGGAATTCGGCTTAAACCCGCAAGAAATTGCCAACTTCCTCTCTAACCCCGACATTCTCAACGTCGTGGGACGAGTCACGGGAGGAAATACCAGTATTATTGAAGGACTCATTCAACTCACGGGGGGAAATTCTAACCTCTTCTTGATGAATCCTGCGGGATGGGTCTTTACCCAAGGGGCGAGTTTGGACGTACCCAGCAGTTTTGGGGCAACAACCGCCACGAGAATCGGTTTTGGGGACAACTACTTCAACGCCTATGGCGACAACCTTTACGGCGAACTAACAGGCAATCCCACCAGTTTAATTTTCGACCAAAATGCCCCCAGTTGGATCGTCAACGAAGCCGATTTAGCCGTACCTGCTGGAGAAAGTTTCTGGTTAGTCGGTGGGGGAATCATCTCGACAGGAACCGTAGAAACAGAAGGGGGCAATATCACCCTCGCCGCCGTCCCCGGCAAGAGTCAAATCGAACTCTCTCACGATGGATTGATATTAGACTTCATCTTAACTGCTGCCCCCGTAGAAGGAAGCGTTATTATCCCCACCCATGCAACAGGCATGAGAGCCGTAGATATTCCCCGTTATCTCACTGGAGGTAGCGAGGTCGGCCACGCCAATGAGGCCATTGTTGAAGCCGATGGGACGGTGAGTTTAGTGAGATCTAACACCACCATTACAGAAGGCGATACCGTCATCGCAGGGGAAGTCAACGCCGAGAATATCGCTCTGATGGCAGCCGGACGAGTCACCTCCCTTGATAACAACCTCATCAGCAATAATCCCACCGTTGTTTTATTCCCAGAAGCGATCGGAGATACAGTCGAAACCAGCTTCATTGACGAAGGCGTAGAAGACTATCAAACCCTGCTCTATGGCGGCAAAAGCGGTACGATCTCCCAAGTCGTTACTCATCAGGAAAATGGGATTAATTTCGTCACCGATACCCTGACAGAAATAGCCGCACAAGGTGGAGAAGTCAGCGCGGTACATCTGCTCAATGAAGGGAATGAAGGAGAATTTTGGTTAGGAAATGCTTATGTTTCCAATGAGACAATCGGACAATACCAGGCACAATTAGAACAATGGGGAGTCGCCTTAACCCCAGAAGCAGATATTTTACTTTATGCCTGTTATACCGCCTTGGGAGGAAACGGGATTGAATTGGTCAATACTCTCGCAGGGTTAACCGGAGCAGATGTAGCCGCATCAACGAATTTAACGGGAAATGCAGCTTTGGGGGGAGATTGGAACCTAGAAGTCCAAACCGGAAGCATCGAAGCAGAGTTGGGACTCCAACAACAGGTCATGGATGACTTTGCGGGCAAGTTGCAGGTGTTTACCGCCAGTGATGCGGCAACTTTGATCGCGGCCATTACAACCGCCAACGGGAATACTCAGACCGATACAATTAATTTTGCTGGGGATATTACCCTAACAGCAGTGGATAACGTGACGGATGGACCCAATGGCTTACCCTCAATTGTGGCAGATGGGGGGAATAAATTAACCATTAATGGGATGGGGAATACGCTTTCTCGGGATGCCGGCGCACCTAACTTCCGACTGCTCCATGTTGCCTTGGGTGGCGATTTGGAGATAAACGAGACTACCCTTTCGGGTGGGGTAGCTGACACGGGCAGCACGGTTGTACTTGTACCCGCAGATAGTGGGGGAGCTATCTTCAATCGAGGAACGGTGACCCTGAATGATAGTACCCTTTCTGGTAATCGGGCATTAAATGATGGTGGCGCTATTTATAGCACTGCTAGTACTGCTAATACAGCGACGACGAACATCATCAATAGCACCGTTTCTAACAATGCAGCAGGGGACAACGGCGGCGGCCTCGCCAACTCGGTCTTTGTGGGCGGAGCGGGTGCACTTCCCAATGCCTCGGTAGTAAACATCACCAATAGCACGTTTTCGGGCAATTCAGCGACGGATGGCGGCGCTGTTTCCAACTTTGGACAAAATGGTGACGGTGGTTCCGTGATGAACATTACCAATAGCACCCTTTCTGGTAATACTGCCAACTCCACTGGCGGTGCCATCTACAGCCGGGGACAAAGCGCTCTCTTTGGATCGACGGTAACCCTCACCAATAGTACTGTTACCAATAATACAGTGGTCAATGCGGTGGGCCGAGGAGGTGGCATCTTCAACACTGGCTTTTTTAGTGTTAATGCAAGCAGGATTATCGTCGGGAACAGCATCATTGCCGGAAATACAGCTGCGATAGAAACAGATGTTCACCAAGACAACCCTGCCGCCAATGCCCCGTTTGTCGATCAAGGCAATAACCTGATTGGCGTTGATTCTCAGACGCTATTCGCTACCAGTACCCTCGTCGGCAGTGCTGCAAGTCCACTCGATCCCGGCCTCCTTCCTCTGGGGGATTATGGCGGCCCAACCCAAACCCACGGTTTCGATCCCTCCAGTCCTGCTTTCAATGCTGGGAGTGATGCCCTTGCAGCCGCATTAACCACCGATCAACGGGGCGCGCCCGGACAGCGCATTGTTGATGGGACGGTAGATATCGGGGCGTTTGAATTTCAAGGCAGTTTTGAAATCATCCCTGTTGGCGACCAAAATCTAGCCGTGAGCAGTCTTCCTTCTACGATTGATGTCAGTGTTAAAGTTGTGGAAGCCGTGTTTAATCTTCTCCCCAGTGTTGGCACGACTGTTAATTTTAGTCCGGTGGGAACCGTAACGGGATCCTTTACCAACGGCGCTAGCGTTGTTACCAACTCTAGTGGTATCGCCCTCAACTTCTTTGACATCTTGAGTGCAACTGGGGATTTCCAAATTTTAGCAGCATCAACGGGTTTGGACTCCCTCACCTTTAACGTTACCCCTACCGCCTCTGCCATCTCTTCCGCCGCCTCTGCCGCCAGTTCGAATTCACTCTCAAACTTCGAACAGATATTCGAGTCTCTCGAAGTTCCCCGAAATGACATTCTTTTCGGACGGGGTTGTGCTGCTCCCCCACAGGATGAGCTCCTTCAGCAAGAAGAAAATTCTGATGAGGAAGAAGTCGCGGCAGCAGAAGAGGGGAATGCTTCGCTGAGTTATGACGGCAGTTGCGATCCCGTTGATGCCGGTGGCGATGGTGGCGGCGAAGGATCTTAAGATCGTTCAGAGCAATAACCAACATAGACCGATTGCCGACGATTCAATAAATATTGAGAAGAGATGTCGGCGATCGACTTTTTTGGCTTATTTCTCGATCGCCCAGTTCGCGGCACTTCATATTGTCTAGCCGCCGTGGATGCCAATGCAAGTAGATCTGTAAAATTGTCAGATTACCGGACAAAACCATAACATTAGTAGCGTGAGGAACAAAATGCCTTCTCAAAGATTGAGTGCTTTTACCACTATTATTCTCCTATCCAGTTTTACTGCTCCTACCTTAGCCGAACCCGTTAGTTTGCAAGCTGTCGATCTTATCGGACAGTCTCCTCAAGAACGCACCGATCCCACCAGTCCCGATCGCGATTTCCTCCAACCCATCGATCCCGTTCTCCCTCCCGAGGAGGAACCCGACTTTTTCCCCGATATTGAGGATACTACTCCCTCAGACTCCCCCAGCGAAGGCGTTTCCTTCCCCATTAAACGCATTGAAGTCGTTGACAGCACTATTTTCAGCCGCGAAGACTTTACCGAAATTCTCGACCCCTTGCAAGGACAAAACGTTACCCTTGCTCAACTCGAAGAAGCGGTCGATGCTATCACTCAACTCTACATTAGCAAGGGCTATATTAATTCCCGCGCCGTCCTCGGAGAACAAAACATCGCCGATGGAGTTGTCACTATTGCTATTATCGAAGGTAGCATTACCGATATCGAACTGAACGGACTCGAACGGTTTCAACCGGTTTATTTTACCTCTCGCCTCGATCTCGGCACTGATACTCCCTTTAATGTCAACGCCCTCGAAGACCAGCTGCGCCTATTGCAAATTAATCCCTTGATTGAAGATTTGCAGGTAGATCTCCAACCCGGAGAGGAAGCGGGAGAAAGCACCCTACTCCTCGATATTGAAGAAGCCTCGCCCTTTTTTGGTACGGCATTTTTTGATAACTATTCGGCTGCTAGCGTCGGTTCCGAACGTTACGGACTCAATGGAGGATATCGCAATCTTTTAGGATTAGGGGATATTTTCAGCGCTACCGTCACGCGCTCGTCTACAGGAGGATCTCGCGTCTACGACTTCAGCTACAGCATTCCTATCAATGCGATGGACGGCACCGTCAACGCGGGAATTACCCTCGATCGCAACAATGTCACCCAGTCCCCCTTTGACGTTTTAGGCATTCGAGGAGAGTCAGAAACTTACGAACTTTCCCTGCGCCAACCCCTCATTCGCAGGTTTGCCGAAGAATTTGCCCTCTCTGTGGGATTGCGACATAAAACCGGGCAAACTTTCCTATTTGATAATACGGGAACTTCTTTTAGTAGTGGTGCGGACGCTGATGGAAGCACTCGCACGATGGTGTTGAGTTTTGGGCAAGATTATCTCAAACGCGATCGACAAGGAGCGTGGATTTTCCGTTCTCAGTTTAATTTCGGGGTTGATTGGTGGGATGCAACCAACAATAACGACCCTACCCCAGACGGTCAATTTTTCAGTTGGACGGGACAGGCACAACGCATCTATCGGTTAGGCGATCGCCATGTCTTTGTTATCCAAGGCGATGTACAACTGTCTCCCAATAACTTGTTAGCTTCAGAACGATTTGGCATCGGTGGCGGCCAAACCTTGCGAGGTTATCGTCAAGGGGCGCGATCGGGGGATAACGGTTGGCGCATTTCCATCGAAGATCGCATCACTTTAGCGTCTGGAGACCCTGCCGTGCATTTGTTTCAGGTGATTCCTTTTTTAGATATGGGGATGGTGTGGAATAATCCCAGCAACCCCGACCAAATTGCCAACGAGCATTTCTTGGCGGGTGCAGGAGTGGGATTGCTTTATTCCCCTGTGGAAAATGTAACCATGCGCCTCGATCTAACTTTGCCTTTGGTTAATGCCAGCGATCGCTCGGTTAATGCTCAAGATGATGGCGTTTATTTTAGTCTGGCTTATCGTTTTTAAGCGCAGAAATCTAGACTTCCTCTCTGTACATTTCCGATGGATAGAGAGGAAGAATAACTTATTTTTGTACGCTCCAACCGAGTTGCGTGGGTTGTTCGTAGATCTTTTTTAAAGTATTGATATCTCGTGGAGAAATTGGTGGCGGATCGCCTGTTTGCGCCTCATAAAGGGCATCGGTTTCTAAGGGACTGTGACCCCAAATTCCGAGGGCGTGACCTAACTCGTGACGTGCGGTCCCTAAAGTATGTTTCTCGCTTTGATGAGCACCTAAAAAAATCTGGAAGCGATGGGCGAGAAGGGGGGGATCTGTCGATCGCAAATAAAAATCATATTTTGCTTCGGCAGTCCGGGCGCGAGGGATAATTAATTGGCGGTTTTCTCGGTCGATCCTCGCTCGCATGGGGGGTCGCGATCGCACCCAAATGATATCTGCATTTTCTTTTTCAGTGACTTCTTGTAAGGGGAGATAAATATTCCATTCTGCGATCGCGTCTCGGATTGCTTTTGTCCATTTTTGCTGCGTCTTATCGCGATCGGGTTCAAGATAAACTTTAACTGGAAAATCCGACCAAACTAAATATCCTAACGGGGTAGCATCAATGCGATCGAAATAATCCCCGTTAGGATTTTGCCATTGTTCTAATTGTTGGGGTAAGGGATGGGAGCTTGCCGCAGGAAGGGAGGCAGAATGAGCAAAAAACGATGAATTTAAATTTCCCAACAGGAAAAATAAAGCCAAATGCAAGACAATTCCCAAACTAAAAAAACGCCCCCAGTTCCTCATGCTTCAAGATTAGTGCGTCGGTTACTGCACTACCATAACCGTACAAGTAGCATGGTGCAAGACATAATTGCTGACGCTGCCGAGGAGCATTTCCGAAAGTCCCGATCGTCCGCGACGACCGATAACGATTGTATCGGCACCCCAACTTTCAGCCAAAGCGCAAATGGTTTGACCGGCATCCCCTTGCTTGTAGTCAAATTCCGTAGCAATGCCTAAATCTGTCAGTTTTTGACACCAAGATTGCAACCACGCTAAAACCTCATCTTTTCGTTGTTGTGCTAATTTTTGGGATTGTTCGAGCATTTCGACGGAGTAACTACCCCCATAAATGCCCATACTTCCTGCGGCTAAAACATTAGAACTATTGGGAAAAGGATCTCCCATGCAATAGAACAGCATCAAATGACCGTTAAACTGTTTGGCCAGAGAAACTGCTTTTTCTAAAACTTCTGGGGGGGTAGATTCGCGATCGATCGCGACTAAAATCTTCTGAAACCCTTTATCGTCAATCTGAAAATCAGCGATCGCATTTTCGAGTGTTTTTTGACTCAGTTCTTGAACGGTCATAATCTCCTCCAGCAATTCAAAATAGGGAGATTTCGCCTTATCTCAATTCTCAATTTACAATTAGGAAACCCTTAAGAATAGACATTTTAAAGACGAAATTCTTATACTTTTAGGTTGACATATTTCTCAATGGTTGGATTGATTCTGACAGAAAAATTAACAGAACTGACCAAGATTCCTCTCTAATTTTTATAGGGGATTAATAGCGAATCCGAGGATCGATGTAAGCGTTGATAATATCGATCGCGATACTAGCAAACACGACAATGCCACCAAAAAAGACCAGAATGCCCTGTACGGTAGGATAGTCGCGATCGCCAATTGCCTCGTACAATCGTTTTCCCAACCCCGGCCAAGAGAAAGTGACTTCGGTTAAAAGAGCGCCTCCCAATAAAGCAGCAATGGTTAAACCCAAAACAGTAATTACAGGAATAAGGGCATTTTTAAAGGCATGAGCAAATAAGATACGCCGTTCGGGAATACCTCGGGCTCGGGCGGCTTCGATATAATCGGCTTTTAAGGTATGTTTCAGGTTGACTCGCACGATACGTTCAAAGATACCGCTCAGGAGCAAACCCAAGGAACCACAAGGTAAAACAAGATAATAGAGAGCGGTAAAAAGTTGTCCGAAGTTGCCCGTGAGGAGACTATCAAGGGTGTAGAGTCCGGTAATTTGTGCGGGAGGCAGCACATTGATGGGATAGCGCGTCCCTAGAGGAAACCAGCCCAATTTCACTGAGAAAATGAGTTGAAACACCATTCCCATCCAAAAGAGGGGCAGAGAGTAGGTAATAATGCCAAATAAGCGTCCGCCAGCATCCATGACCGTCCCCGGACGAGAAGCGGCTAGCATTCCTACCGTAACGCCAATGAGAACGGCGATGGCCATCCCAAAGAAAGTTAATTCAACCGTCGCGGGGAAATGTTGTTGAATGACCTCCCAAACCGGTTGTCCTTGACTGGTCACAGATTCCCCTAAATCGAAGCGCAGAAGTTGTCCTAAATACTTAAAATATTGCAACCAAAGGGGATCTGTGAGGCCGAGACGCTCTCTCAAGATTTCTTTGGCGGCTTCTGGGGCGCGATTGCCGAGGATAGCATCGGCGGGATCCCCCGGGGTTGCTCGCAAGAGAAGAAAAACAAGTGTTACAATTGTTAGTAACATTAAAGGGGCGAGTAATAAGCGAGTCAGAATATAAAATTGTAAGGCTTTAGTCCGTGACATTATTTAGAGGTAATGGGTTAGAGTAAAATTATCCCATCAGAAATGCTGCCCCGATCGCGAAACAAATGCTGAAAACCATTACGCGACTCTTAGATTGGTTAGAACGTCATTGGGTGAAACCTGCTTATTCTGGCGGGGTTTTACTGGGAATTGCACTCTGTTTTTTCGGGGCTGCCACTAATACAATGGCGGGTTGGTTATATGCCATTAGCGGTATTATTTTTGCCCTCTTGGGACTCGGTGCCGTCCTTGCTGCGCGATCGCTTGCCTCGATTCAAGTGCGTCGTCGTCTCATTGCCCCTATTAGTGCGGGGGATGACCTGATCCTCGAGTTAGAGTTAGAAAATACGAGCAATCAACCGCGATCGCTTCTACAAGTCTGCGATGTTTTGCCCTCAGTTCTCGGTCGCGCTAAACCGACAGCGATCGAGGTGATTCCTCCTCATCAAACTCATCGTATTACTTATTATCATCCGACTCAAAGACGAGGAGTTTATCGCTGGCAAGAAGTAGAATTGAAAACAGCGACTCCTTTAGGGTTATTTTGGGCGCTTCGCAGTCGTCTTGTACCCGCAAAAGCAATTGTTTACCCACAAGTTTTACCCTTGCGTTCCTGCCCTCTCGTAGATACCATCGGACGAGAAGAAAGCCTGCAAACCGAACGCGATCGCCGTTATGAATCGGCAACTGAAGGGATTACAAAAGCCCTCCGCCCCTATCGTATCGGCGATCCGACCCGTTTAATTCACTGGCGAACAAGCGCGAAACTGGGGAATTTACAAGTACGAGAACTGGAAGTAATTACCAGTGGGAAAGAAGTGATTATTTGTTTGGATAGCGGGACGGCTTGGGATTCTGAGGCCTTTGAGCAAGCTGTTATTGCAGCAGCATCGCTTTATTTTTATGCCAGTCGCTGTCAATTTAGCGTTCAGTTGTGGACGGCACAAACAGGTTTAGTGAAAGGGAATCGCGTCGTTTTGGAAACTCTCGCGGCCACTTATATTCAAGAAGAACAAAATGCAGCCCCACCCACAGAGCCGCCCTTGGTTTGGCTGAGTCCAAATACGAATAGTCTGAATTCTCTACCTCGGGGAAGTTGTTATTTAGTCTTTGCTCGTGCTGTTGCCAAGACCACTCCTTCTAATCTCAATTTAAAGGGTTTGGCCATCGATCCAGAACAACCATTATCAGACCAGTTACAGAGACCAGTTAGATGATAGGGGCATAAGTTAATTAATTATTAATTTGTCAATTGCTGATGTCGCGATCGCTGATAATAGGAAGTCTCTAATCGATCGTGGATTTCATGTCAACAGCAACAATTCCTAACCCCAATCTCGCTCAAACGTCCTCTTCTCCGGATACTTTAACCATTGCCGGACGTACTTTTCAATCTCGTTTGATGACGGGAACGGGTAAATATTCCAATATTGAAACCATGCAGCGCAGTATTATTGCAAGCGGTTGCGAAATTGTCACGGTTGCAGTGCGACGAGTGCAAACTCAAGCCCCCGGACATGAAGGACTCGCAGAAGCGATCGACTGGAATAAAATTTGGATGCTGCCCAATACTGCCGGCTGTAAAACTGTGGAAGAAGCCGTGCGCGTTGCCCGTTTGGGGCGAGAAATGGCGAAACTTTTGGGACAGGAAGAAAACAATTTTATCAAACTGGAAGTGATCCCCGATGCCAAATATTTACTTCCCGACCCCATCGGCACCCTAGAAGCTGCAGAACAGTTGGTAAAGGAAGGATTTGCCGTTTTACCTTATATCAATGCCGATCCTCTCTTAGCCAAGCGTTTAGAGGAAGTGGGGTGCGTGACAGTAATGCCGTTGGGTTCTCCTATTGGTTCCGGACAAGGGCTGAAAAATGCCGCCAATATCCAAATTATTATCGAACAAGCTAAGGTGCCGGTGGTTATCGATGCGGGGATCGGTTCCCCTAGTGAAGCCGCCGCAGCGATGGAAATGGGGGCAGATGCTTTATTGATTAATAGCGCGATCGCCCTTGCTCGAGATCCTATTAAAATGGGGCAAGCAATGGGGATGGCCGCAGAAGCCGGACGCATGGCCTATCAAGCCGGACGCATTCCCGTGAAAGCCTACGCGAGTGCTAGTTCTCCCCTTACGGGTACGGTGGCTTAAAACAATACAGAGGAAGAAACCAAGAATAAATTCTTCCTCTGTCCTCTATTCCTTGGTATTTTTTATGACTTGAAGAAACATCTCGATTTCTTTGATCAAGTTATTATAGAGTGCGCTTTCTTGTAAGAGTAATTGTAAATCTGAAATGCGATCGGGATAGCGATCGCGCCAAAATTCGCTTGGGACAAAATTAGTTTTCACTAATTCAAAATCCACATCTAAATAGAGGGCAAGAGGAGTATTTGCACAGCCTTGCGCTTGCCATTCTTGGTTTAAACGACGAGAAAACAGACTCAGTCCTAAAGGGGTAATAGGTCGCACATGGGTGGGATCGTGCATAAAATCATCGTGACGAGGATGGGGAACGATAATATGAATCATTGCACCATTCGCACAAATGCGATACATTTCTTGAATGATTTTCAGATAAGTATCGGTTTGTTGTCCGAGATGTTCGAGGACGTGAATGAGTTTAATTTCCATAACACTGTTATCTGGCCACGGCCAGGGAAAGGTTTCGAGATCGAACTGGAGATCGGGATTTCCAAAGCGATCGACGTTGACATAACCTGCTAATAATTTGCAGCCACAGCCGAGATTTAAACGTAAATTGGACATATAATTACCCGATAGGGGAGAATATTCATCACTTTGTATTTTAAAGAAAGAAGAAACATTGATGACAATTCTCTCTCAATTATTCACTACTCACGATCTAAAACCATGGACGACAAAGCAGCAGTCATTGCAGTCAATGAAGCCTTTTATCGTGCTTTTGAGAAAAAAGATATCGGGGCCATGTCCGAAGTTTGGTCTCAAGGAACATGGAGTTCCTGTATCCATCCCGGACGAGAAACTTTACGAGGATGGGAAGAGACTCGCACCTCGTGGGAACAAATTTTTCGCAATACGAATTATCTCGAAATCAATACAGAAATTATCAATGTCGATCTCGGAGAGGCGATCGCTTATATAATCCTTGTGGAAAATGTCATGCAAATTGTAGGAAATCAGCGTTATGAGGCGCGATCGATGGCGACAAATATATTTCGGAAAATGGCACAAAAATGGTATCTCATTCATCATCATGGTAGCCCTATTGCAAGTAGAAGAGAATAATAAATGAAACCAAAAATCTTCTTTAACTCTCGCTTTCTGTTTCTCATGATCTCGATTTTTATTATTTTAGAAGGGGGATTACGTTTTAAATTTGGTTTGGGAAATCCAGTATTAAGTCAAGCTGATGCAGAAATTGGATATCGTTTTCAACCCAATCAAAATATAACTCGTTTTGGGAATAAAATTATTTACAATCAATATTCTCAACGTTCCGATCGCATTCTCTCTCCTAAACCTGAAAAAACTCTGAGAATTCTTATGGTTGGCGACTCGGTATTAAATGGAGGAATGTTAACAGATCAAAACCAAATAATTTCCGAACAGTTAGAAGCAGAAATCAAAGAAATAGGCATCAATGTAGAAGTTTTAAATGCGTCGGCAGGATCTTGGGGAATTGGCAATCAACTCGGATATTTGCATGAATTTGGCACATTTGCCAGCGATCTGCTCATTTTACAGATTGGCACTCACGATTTAATTCAGCCGACCAGTATCGGAAATCGCGTGGGAATTGACCCTAATTATCCCGATCGCAAGCCATTATTTGCCTTACAAGAACTCTTTACTCGTTATATTATCCCACAAGTTTTACTGCGTTTGCACTTACCTCCATCATATCAGGAAATTCCCTCTACTGTAACCCCAGAGGAACAATTTCAAAAAAATATTGCGCTTTTAGATCGCATTCTCGATCGCAATATCCCCATAATTATTCTCTTTACTCCCAACCGTATTGATGTTATTCCAACGCCCAATATTCCTGCATATAAAACCAAGTTTTTTCAGTTTTTAAAAACTCGTCAAATTTCGATTATCGATACTCATGCGGCTTGGTCAAAATTACCTGCAACCCAGACAGAATCTTATTTTCGCGATCTCGTGCATTTAACACCTGAAGGCAATACCGCGATCGCACAACTTTTATTTGTGCAAATTTGCCAGCGCGATCGCTTATGTTCTCCCTAAATTCTTGCTTCTTATTCAGAAGATTGAATTAAAATCGTTCCCTTACCCGTAAAATTCAATTGTCTTTCTTCTCCAGATTTTTTTAATCCCGCTAAACTTCCTACCGCAGACACAACATCTTTAATATATTCATAATCATAATGATAAGAAGGACTGGGTAAATCTGCCCATCCTAAAACAGCCTCGGGATCGACTTTTGCCGGTGCCTCAAGAAAGACGACAGGACCGTTAGAAGAGGCAATGAGTTGACCTGTCCCTAGAAAAGTCAAATAACCTCCCAAGGTTGATTCTTGACAGGTTAAAGACGAAGAAAATGCCAAAACCCGAGACGCTTTGACTGTCAAATGTGCGTCCTCTAAATCGTAAGAGGCAATTTCGCAAGCGCGATCGCCTAGAATGAGTTTTCCTTGTCCCGTTACCACAATAAACTCATTAGCATATCGAGGTGTATTAATTGATTCTTGCACAATCAAATCGAGCAAATTTGCCCCTACTGCTTGAAATCTCAACATTCCATAATAGGCAATCATCTTGCCTTTTTTTATCATCATCTGGTTGACAACATTCAGACAATAACTAAACTTATTGAGATTATCATTGTCGGGTAAGGTTTCGTAGTTATAAATCATAATTGCCTATTATTTGAATTTATAATTTTAATTTTGAATTGATGTAGTTTCTCGTTCGTATGCTTGAATATAAACTGTACCTTGTCCGCTAAATTTGAACTGATAACTTTCTCCAGAAGTTTGACCGATTAAAGTTTTCCAATTCACATCTGTTACAAACTGAGAAGTTAACATTCCTTTGTGACCGAGATAGGCATTCAGATCGACAAATATCGGCTCTTTTGGCGTCACCTCAAGTGCGATCGCATCCCCTTGAGAAATAATGGCGACTTCTCCATGTCCCGAAAAAGTCGTTGTAAACAAACCTTGACCGCTAGCAACTCCTTTAATAATTCCTTGAATACCACTTTGATTTCCTTGAAAAACTGTTCCAGTTTGCAAACGATTATCATATGCTAAAACACTATCGCTTTCAATGTACAATATCTCGCCTTGTAAAGGAATAATCGTTACATACTCACCTTGATAACCATAGCAAACTTTCCCTGTCCCTCGGGCGCGCATCAGGATTAATTCTTCGTTTGTAACTTCGCGCAGGGCTAAATTTTGTACTCCACCTCCCGCCAAATAACTGCGAGTAAAGTTTATTTTTCCGGTATAGCAAAGCATTGAACCACGTTTGGCAAAAACTTCCTCATTGTTCAGTGCGATCGCTAACATTTTATAATTAACTAGGCTGTAGGTAGGCATAATTTCTCCACGGTTAAACTGTTAAATATAGATATGCTATTGATTGATAATTGCTCATTGTTCATTGCTCATTGATAAATACGTTCTGCGGGTTGAATATAAATCGTACCTTGTCCGGTAAATTTTAACTGATAGCTTTCTCCAGAAGTTTCTCCGACCATTGTTTTCCAGTTAACATCAAAAATAAATTCTTTTTGCACATTTCCTTGATAGCCAATAAACGCATCAGGATCGACACAAAATGGATATACTCCATTAACCTCAAATGCTAAAATCCCACCGTGAGAAATGACAGCCACATTACCACTTCCTTCAACTGTTGTGGTAAATAATCCTTGACCTGAAGTTGCTCCAGTAATTCCAGCAAAAGCAACATTGGTTTTGAGTGTTTCATCAAAGGCTAAAAGACTATTACTCTCAATAAACATTTTATCATTATTCAGAGGGAGAAGAGAAATTTCTTGTGCTTTATTGGCAAAATATACCGTACCTGAACCTTTGGCGCACATAAGTTCAAATTTCTCTTTCGTGACTTTGCGTTTGAGAACACCTAATAATCCTTCTCCTCCTAATAATGCCTTTTCAAATTTAACATTTCCATCGCAAGCAACCATCGATCCGGCTGTTGCCATCACTTTCTCATTATTTAAGGTCACTTGAAGAAGGCGATCGTTTTTTAATGCAAAAGTAGTCATTTCAGTTATCAGTTCCGACTGCTAAAGTAGGAGGCTTGAGATCTGATTATTTTGGTCATGTTTATAAACAGTGAATCGCTGACTCTCCCATATTAGTCAAGAAAAGACAATTTTTGCGCGATTTCTTCTAGATAAATTGTTAAACTCGTTTCAATTCCGCGATCGCGCAGAGTTTTCAGATTGGTATTTTGCCAGCATTTTTGTTCTCGTTGCATTTGTTGGCTTGTTAGCCGTTCTAAAATAACTTTAGGGTTTCTCGTGCGATCGCTGTTTTCTCTCGAGGTAGAACGCAATTTATGCGCTTCGGTGCAAGGATCGAAGGATAATTGCATCTTGATTTCTGCTAAAATTTGCTCTTCTTCTGGATTTTCAGGAAGAAATCCATTCAGTACCCACGCTTCTCTTTTGGGATTCGCCGTACCGAGTATAATCTCTAATTGAGGTTTGCGATCGCAATGCTCCCTTCTGGCTTGTTCGAGTCCTCGTCTGCGATCGGGTTGATTATCGAGATCGCGAATGAAAAGAATTGCTTTAATTTCTCGCGTTTTCTGTAAAAAACGGACTAAATTTAATACTTTCATTGCTGCTACACCATCAGGTTTAAATTTTTTACCATCTCGAGTGCGACCCAAAAACCCGAGTTTAAATTTTGGGGAACGAACATTGCGAATAATTTTTTTGATGTCTTTCCAGCAAGAATATTCTGTTCCTGCCTCTAACCCACTCCACTGAAACATATATTGAAGATTTTCTTCTTCTAACCAATCAATTGTCTCGACAAGCACTCGATTTGCTAATTCAGTTGCAATTTGCCAATCCGCACGACTTTCTACAATAACTATAACTTCAGACATTTACAACTCCTTCGTTAATCCATTCTTCACCTTCTGCATTCCAAAATTCTCCCGTTGTTAAGGTTTGTTTTGCCCATTCTACATCAGGATGCTCATCTAATCGTTTACAGCTTGTAAAACCGGAAGGATTAGTATCGAGTACGTGAACTTGAGAAAAATCTAGTTCATCGACAATATAAGGAGAATGAGTTGTAAAGATAATTTGTAGATTAGGATTAGTTCTTACAATTTCTTTGAAAACAGCAATTAACTCTCGTTGCGCCCGTGGATGCAGTCCTTGTTCAATATCATCTAATAAAATTAAATTTGGCTGTTTAGGATGCAGCAAAACTGTCAGGAATCCTAAAGTCAGTAATGTCCCTTCACTCAGTGCATGGGCAGGAATTCTATTACCTGTATTAGTATCCAAAACTACTTCTTTTCCCATAATTTCTTGATTGTCTTCATATGAGATGGATTTGCCATCAATTTCAATCAATCGCTGATGGTTTATAATAGTTTTTGCGCGCGTTACTCCGACTTTATACACTTCTGGTATAATCCGTTTTAAAGTTTCTTGTAGTAATTGAAATTGATCTGGAGCATCATCGCGAAAATAATCTATAGCAGGTGCAAGTCCCGAGCCATCAAACTCAACTCTTGGTGTATCTCGATCGCTGTAAGCTGCTTTAGCAAGATTACCAGCAACTAGCTTTAGATATACCGAATATTTCAGAGATTTAATAATTGAATCGGGAGCTATATCTAATGAAGCATTCCAATCACCTCGATTTGAACCATCCGAATTATTATCTATATTCCAGAATGTTTTTGGTTTCCAGGAATAACCATCATTCTGTTCCCAACTAAAAGATGCTTTCCAAAATTTTGGGTTAATATTTCCCCAATAACCACAGGATAAAACTGACATATTTTGTTGCCCGGTTTTTGTAAGAAATTCCGGAGATCTATCATCTTGAAAAATACGGGCAAATGATTTATCAGCAAGCATACTTAAATAATATATTGCTTGTAGAATGGATGTTTTGCCTGAACTATTTTTTCCCACCAATGCGTGTAAGCGAGAATCATCTAAACTCAGTTGAGTGGATTGATGACCTTTAAAGTTTTCGAGTTTAATTTCTGTTATCATACCTCTCCTTCTCTAAATTGAATCATTGATGCTTTAACCAATCAAAGATATCTCCTACTGTTAATTGTAACTCTAATTGTAAATCTTGGACTAACTCTGGAACAGGTAAAACCGCCCATTCATTTTTGAATCGGCGCTTCTTCAAGCTACACTCTCTTCAATTGAATATAACATGAAAGTAGAAAACTGTATCGAACTAAAACAAGAGGATTAGTTCCTCTTGTTTTAGTCAAGCGTTTAAACAATATATTCTTGCAATGCTTTCACTTCTAAAGGTTGCGATCGCAAGGATTTTATTGCCGCTACCGTTGCTTTTGCCCCGGCAAGAGTAGTAATGAGAGGGATTTTGTAAGCCAAACAAGAACGACGAATTAAACGCCCATCTTCCCGCGAATCTTGTCCCGATGGAGTATTTACAATCAGGTTGATATTCTCGTTTTTAATGGCATCTAAAACATGAGGACGGCCTTCATGTAGTTTCAATACCAATTCCGACTCTACACCATTTTCCTGTAACACTTTATGAGTTCCTGAAGTGGCAATAATTTTGAACCCTAGATCGCAGAACTCTTTAATGATAGGAACGACTGGAGATTTATCGCGATCGTTAACAGAAACAAAAACTGTTCCTGCTCGCGGTAACTGTTCGCCGGCGGCAATTTCTGCTTTGGCAAATGCCTTACCAAAATCGGAATCAATACCCATGACTTCTCCAGTCGAACGCATTTCAGGACCGAGAAGAGTATCGGTTCCGGGGAACTTTTTAAAAGGCAATACCGCTTCTTTAACTGCAACATGCTTGAATGTAGGTTCTTCGGTAAAATTCAATTCCTTTAAGGTTTTGCCAGACATGACCAAAGAAGCCATTTTGGCCAAAGGAATTCCTGTTGCTTTGGAAACATAAGGAACCGTCCGCGATGCCCGAGGATTGGCTTCTAAAATATAAACAATATCTCCTTGAACGGCGTATTGAATGTTCATTAGACCCACAACATTTAAGACCTTTGCCAGTTTAAAGGTCCATGTCCGAATTGTATTGAGAGCAGTATCCGAAAGCGATGTATAAGGTAGAGAACAAGCTGAATCTCCCGAGTGAATTCCTGCTTGCTCGATATGTTCCATGATACCGCCAATCACTGCATTTCCTTCGCGATCGGCAATACAATCAACATCTACTTCAACGGCATTTTCAAGGAACTTATCCACTAAAATAGGACGATCGGGTTCGACTTGTACGGCAAAGGTCATATAATGCTCTAATTCTGAGTCTGCGTAGACAATTTCCATCGCCCGACCTCCTAATACATAAGAAGGACGAACGACAACCGGATAGCCAATTCGGTTGGCAATAGCTAGTGATTCTTCGTAACTGCGAGAAATGCCATTGGGAGGCTGTAGAATTTCTAATTCGTTGAGAATTTTTTCAAACCGTTCCCGGTCTTCTGCGGTATCGATGGAGTCTGGAGAAGTTCCCCAGATTGTGGTTTTACTGGGATTTTGGTTGAGATAACTTTGTAAAGGAACAGCTAATTTAAGAGGAGTTTGTCCGCCAAATTGCACAATAATTCCGTCTGGTTGTTCGGCTTCAATGATATTGAGAACATCTTCTTTTGTTAAGGGTTCAAAATAGAGACGATCGCTTGTATCGTAGTCCGTCGAAACGGTTTCAGGATTGGAATTCACCATGATGGTTTCATAGCCTGCATCGCTGAGAGAGAAGGCAGCATGACAACAACAATAGTCGAATTCAATCCCCTGTCCGATGCGGTTTGGTCCCCCACCAAGGATCATCACTTTGGGTTTATCGGAGGTGCGAATTTCCGATTCTTCCGGTTCGTAGGTAGAATAATAATAGGGGGTATAAGCCTCAAATTCTGCCGCGCAAGTATCCACCAATTTATAAACAGGAGTAACCTTTAATTGTTGGCGATGGTTGCGGACTTCATCTTCTGTCGTACTGGTCGCAAAAGCAATTTGACGATCGCTAAATCCCTGTTGCTTAATGAAACGCATATCCGTTGCAGAAATCTCTTTTAATGGCGTTTGCTTGAGGAAACGTTCGGTTTTCAGTAAATCTGCCAATTTGTCCAAAAACCAAATATCGATCGCAGTCAAATTATGAATTTCTTCCACTGTCATGCCCAATTTTAGTGCCTGATGGATACTAAAAATGCGATCGGGGTTGGGGGTTCGCAAATTAGCGCTCACTTGTACTAAGGTCGGTAAAGGTTCGCTGCGATCGCATCCAAAGCCATAGCGTCCGGTTTCTAAGGAACGTAGGGCTTTTTGAAAAGATTCTTGGAAGGTTCGTCCGATGGCCATTGCTTCCCCGACGGATTTCATTTGCGTTGTGAGGATGGGTTTGGAACCGGGGAATTTCTCGAAAGCAAAGCGTGGTATTTTTGTGACAACATAATCGATCGTGGGTTCAAAGGAAGCCGGAGTTTGTTGTGTGATGTCGTTAGAAATCTCTGGTAAAGTGTAACCGACAGCGAGTTTAGCCGCAAATTTGGCAATGGGGAAACCCGTGGCTTTCGATGCAAGGGCAGACGATCGCGACACCCGAGGGTTCATTTCAATGACAATGACATCCCCATTCGTGGGATTAACCGAAAACTGAATGTTTGAACCTCCCGTTTCTACGCCAATTTCCCGGATAATTGCAATGGAATAGTCTCGCAAGCGCTGATATTCTTTGTCCGTCAGGGTTTGGGCGGGGGCGACGGTGATAGAATCTCCAGTATGTACCCCCATCGGATCGAAGTTTTCGATACTGCAAATAATGACAACATTATCAGCGAGATCTCGCATTACTTCTAGTTCGTACTCTTTCCACCCTAAAAGCGATCGCTCCACCAAAATTTGCGACACGGGAGAAGCATCGATCCCTCCTTGTGCCATTGCTTCATATTCTTCTTGGTTGTAAGCAATTCCTCCTCCGGTACCACCCATGGTGAAAGCGGGGCGGATAATGAGAGGATAGGAACCGATTTCTCGAGCGATCGCACGGGCTTCGTCTAATGTATTGGCAATTCCCGAAGGACACACCCCTACACCGATTTTTTCCATTGCTTCTTTAAACAGCAAGCGATCCTCGGCTTTTTCAATAGCAGGGAGTTTTGCACCGATGAGT
The DNA here is from genome assembly GCF_059821285.1 of Spirulina sp. LEGE 11439. Classification (NCBI taxonomy): domain Bacteria; kingdom Bacillati; phylum Cyanobacteriota; class Cyanophyceae; order Spirulinales; family Spirulinaceae; genus Spirulina; species Spirulina sp. LEGE 11439. The sequence continues at coordinate 107,640 of NZ_JCAMRX010000001.1, read as the reverse complement.
TCTACTCCATATTTCTCTAGGGTACCGTCTTTCGCTAAAGCAACAGCGAGGTTGAGGGCGGTTTGTCCTCCCATCGTCGGTAAAATCGCATCCGGTCGCTCTTTTTCGATGACCTTGGCAACAATTTCCGGGACGAGAGGTTCGACATAAGTGCGATCGGCAGTTTCGGGATCTGTCATGATCGTTGCCGGATTGGAATTCACTAAAATTACTTCATAGCCTTCTTGTCGGAGGGCTTTACAGGCTTGCGTTCCCGAGTAATCGAATTCGCAGGCTTGACCGATGACGATGGGGCCAGAACCGAGGATCAGGATTTTTTTGAGGTCTTCGCGACGAGGCATAGGAGTTTGTAGAGCGTAAGGTGTATAAAGTCAAACTATTTTACAGCAAGGCTTTCTTTGCGATCGTCCATTAGCTGAATGTTTTTAACTTATCTCTCAGTCCCTGAAAATATTCCTCAACAAAAAATTGAGACCGGTGTGACAATCTTGGCCGCGATCGCCATCAAAATCAAGCGCGATTTTAATCTTAAACGATCTAATCTCTTTGGTTTTATTGTTATTAATTGTAACTCTTGATACTTGCAATGAGTTCCTCTCTCTCGATCGCATCTATCTCTGCGGACGAGCTCGCGATCGCTCCTCGAGAAAAAATGTATGATGAGGACTGAAGTTAGAGTAACAGGGAATTTTGAGTAGCCAAGGTAATCGACAGAAATCGCTCCCAAGTCGATCGGCGCTAAAATACAAGCTGAATTAAATTCAGCGATCGGCCACCAAGAACCAATAACTAATAAACAATAACTAAAACTGAGATTCTCGTTTTTGGTTCTTGTCAGAGACCATTAAAGCAATCGGATCTTCAAGAAGAATAAATCTTTCCGATTTTGCCAACTCTGTCGGTGTATTGCAAAGATGGTAAACTCCGAGAGAGAGTAAATTTAACAACAACAATACTAAGATACAATTGCAGGTGACTGTTTTGGTTTCTTGCATGGCGTACTGAACCTCCCGCACTCTTTCCCAAAGAAAAAGTACTATTCGATCTGGGTTTTCATCGAATTGGATGGTACCGAGTTCTATCTTAAAAGACTTTTTAAGTAGTGCTTTAGTTCCATTCCCAGCAAAGATCGGGGTGTTTTGGGCAATATTCTTGCACGGCGTTCGCTCCTCACAGAGAAATATTTTCCCTAATTTTGAATTCGCATATTCTCACCTAGTTTTAATTGTACCCGCAATTCAGCGAAAAATCTTGTTTGCTAATTGCTCGGATAAAGCCAAAATGTCATAAAAGCCAGCAATTTGTTGTATCCAATCGGCGGGAATATCTTTAACACCGTAAGATATTCCCGCTAAGCCTCCGGCTAAAGCCGCGATCGCATTGGTACTCTCGCCTAAATTCACGGCTTCTAAAACTGTCTCGGAGTAAGAGGAGCAATTGAGCAAGCACCAGAGAGTGGCCTCTAGGGTATGAATGACATATCCCCCCGAGGAAATCTCCCCTCGGGGCAGTTCGGCTAAATTGCCGCCGATAATATTATGAAAATGGAATAATTGAGCGCTATAGGGAGGATGCCAATACAGAGGCTCAATGCGAGCAATGCCCCGTAAATACGCTTCTTCGGGAGGATAACCCTGTAGCAAATCGATCGCAATGCTAATGTAAAATCCGCAGGCCATTTGCGATCGCGGATGGGCGTGAGTAATGCGGGAGATAAGATGAATGCCCTCGAGCAAATCGGGAAATGAGAGTAAATGAGAGCAAAAAACTAAGGGAAGCGTCCGCACCAAAGAACCATTCCCATTGCTCATCTCTTCCGTTTCTCCAGATAGTCGCGGGGAAATCCCTGCTTGCAAGCGAGCGATCGCTTTGGCGGTAGTCAACCCCATATCAAGATGCCTGTCATGGAACGTGCCAATTTCTCCCTCGTGACCGCGAGAGAGGAGATTTGCTGTCACATCAACGAAAGCTTCTGCCGTCATACTCTCCGCACAAAGAGCTTCCGCAACGCAAAACATTAAGGCACTGGCATCAGACAAAGTTCCGGGGGGGCGATCGTGGGTGCCGTATCCTTGCATTCCCGTGACGGGAGACTGTTGCAGTTGCGATCGCGAGGAAAATTCTACGGGAACCCCGAGAGCATCTCCGACGCAAAATCCCAATAATCCGGATAAAATTTTTGCCCCAGAAATATCCGCTTGTTCTCGTGTCATGGTTGTCGCCGCGATCGCCGTGCCGTGGTGTAGCCTATTCGTAATCATCCGAGTCAGTTCCTATTTTTTTCGTTCGCACAAAAATGAATTTCGTTCGCGCACCCTATTTCTTTGTACTCGATGTTCAACTCCAAACCCGAAAATTTTATCGAGCAGTCTTGGCTCTGGCGGTTCTGCATGGCACTTTTCCTTGTGGGACAGCTCGGGTTGCGTCTTTTCAAGGGTAGGATTTACCCGCGTGCCTTTCTCGAACAATTTGCGAAAGCCGGACCTCGTTCTTTCCTACCTGTTATTCTAATCGCAATTTCTGCCAGTGCCATCTTTACCATCCAGACGGCGCGAGAATTAAACCGTTTTGGGGCAATTGCGGCGTTGGGAGGGGCTTTTGCTTTGGCATTTTGTCGGGAGTTAGGTCCGGTTTTAACGGCAAGTATTGTCGCCGGACAGGTGGGATCTGCTTATGCGGCGGAATTAGGCGCGATGCAGGTCACAGAGCAAATCGATGCGTTGATGATTTTAAAAACGGATCCGATCGATTATTTGGTGTTACCGAGGGCGATCGCTTGCTGTTTGATGTTGCCTTTATTAAGTATTTGCGCGATCGCTGTGGGGATTGTAGTAGGGATGCTGACGGCACAGCAATTTTATCATCTCAATCCTTGGTTATTTCTGCGATCGGTGCGATCGTTTTTAACGCCGTTGGATTTGCTGGCAGTGTTGCTAAAAGGGTTATTGTTTGGTGTCGTGGTGTCGGCGATCGGCTGTAGTTGGGGATTGACAACCCGGGGAGGAGCAAAGGAGGTGGGACAATCTTCAACCAATGCTGTTGTAACCACATGGATCGCTATTTTCTTTCTCGATTTTTTCCTCTCTTTGCTATTGTTTAAAACCCCCATTCTTTAAAATGGCTCATTATCTTCTCTCTTGCTACAATTGAAAAATTCCCAATCTCAAAAATAAATATGATTATCGCACCTCCTCCAGTAATGCGATCGGGGATTTTACTCGATAATATTAGCTGGCAAACTTACGAAACCCTGCTTGAAGCCTTCCAAGACCAGCGAGGACTTCGACTGACCTACGATTGCGGTAAATTAGAAATCATGACACCACTCGCTCCCCATGAAGGATATAAAAAATTAGTCGGTCGTTGCCTTGAAACGGTAACGGAGGAGTTTAACATTAATATCAGAAGTTTGGGATCTCTAACCTGTCGTCGCCAAGATTTAGCCAAAGGTTTAGAGCCCGACCAATGCTATTACATTGCCAATGAAGCGATCGTTCGGGACTTGGAACAAATCGATCTCGATCGCGATCCACCTCCCGATCTGGTCATTGAAATTGATATTACCAGCAGTTCTCTCGATCGCATGAGTTTATATCTGGCTTTAGGCGTACTAGAAGTGTGGTGCTATGATGGCGAAAGATTGCAATTTTATACTTTACAAGAACAGTCTTATCAGATTGTAGATTATTCCTCTACTTTTCCCTTTCTCTCTCCTAATGATATTCTGCATTTTATCGAACAACGCGCAACAATTGGAGAAACTGCACTAATTCGTTCTTTTCGACAGTGGCTTAAAGTGCAAGCTCAAAATGAGTAATCAAGATTTTTGTGAATCGATCGAGCTAAGATTGGCAATCTTCAATAATTTTAATATTGAGAGATTCGATGTCAATTTCGAGAATATATTGGAAACCTAATTTCCCCTTGAAAGTAAGACCAGTAGTCTCGCTTTTAGAACTTGAACTCTATCTCAGGGACTAGACTGGAAAAATATAAAGAAAAAATAAAACAATAAAACAACAAAATTCTTGCTTAACTAATAGGAACTCTAGAGAATTCTAGCTTAGAATCAAAACAGATGGAAATAAAATTTCATCGCCTTGCAATTTATCGTCAACTCTCCCGAAGCGACCGAATTCTTAACCTCTAACTGCTGCAATTAGAAGCACCGAAGGAGCCAATTATGGTGACAACTATGATACAACCCGATCCCGCCCAAAATATCTTGGGGTATGAAAAACAACCTTTAGATGTGTTTTTTCGTCCCAAAAATGTTGCCCTCATTGGTGCCAGCGAAAAATCCAGCAGTGTCGGACGTACTCTTCTCTGGAACTTGATCGGACATCCCTTCGGCGGGACGGTCTTTCCCGTTAACCCCAAGCGAGGGAGCGTTTTGGGAATTAAAGCCTATCCCAATGTTGCTGCCGTCCCCGAAGCCGTGGATCTGGCGATTATTGCCACCCCTGCCGCCACAGTACCGCGCATTATTACCGAATGTGCCGAAGCAGGAGTCCAGGGTGCGATCGTAATTTCGGCAGGATTTAAAGAAATCGGACCCGAAGGCATCGAACTCGAACGACAAATTTTAGAAATTGCCCGTCGCAGTAAAATGCGAATTATCGGTCCGAATTGCTTAGGGGTCATGAATCCCGTCTCTGGGCTGAATGCGACCTTTGCCGGCGCGATCGCCCGTCCCGGCAATGTCGGGTTTGTCTCCCAAAGCGGAGCGCTTTGCACCTCGATCCTCGATTGGAGTTTTCGGGAAAATGTCGGGTTTAGTGCTTTTGTTTCCATTGGTTCGATGCTGGATGTGGATTGGGGCGACCTGATCGACCACCTCGGGGACGATCCCAACACCGAGAGTATTGTGATTTACATGGAAAGCATCGGTAATGCCCGTTCCTTCCTGTCTGCAGCACGAGAAGTCGCCCGCACCAAACCGATTATCGTTATTAAAGCCGGGCGCACAGAAGCCGCCGCCGCCGCCGCCGCGTCTCATACGGGGACTTTAGCAGGGAGCGATGATGTCCTTGATGCTGCTTTCCGACGGTGCGGCGTGTTGCGCGTCGATACCATTGACGACCTTTTCAATATGGCAGAAGTTCTCGCCAAACAACCGCGACCGAAGGGAAAAGCCTTGACTATTCTCACTAATGCGGGAGGTCCCGGCGTTTTAACGACCGATGCCCTCATTGCTGACGGTGGCGAACTTGCGGCACTCTCCGAAGAAACAATCCGCGCCCTCGATGAAATTTTGCCCCCTCACTGGAGTCATAGTAACCCCATCGATATTTTGGGAGATGCCGACCCCGATCGCTATGCCGAAGCGATTGAAATTGCCCTTAACGATACCAATAGTGACGGCTTATTGGCAATTCTCACCCCGCAAGCCATGACGGCCCCGACCCAAACCGCCCAGAAGTTTTTAGAGGTCCTACAAAGCAAGGCTCACCCCTCCAAACCGATTTTAGCGAGTTGGATGGGAGGCAATAGCATTACCCCGGGGGAAGAATTGCTGAACACGGCCAAAATATTTACCTTGCCCTTCCCAGATACCGCCGCCCGAGTGTTTAACTATATGTGGCGCTATACCTATAACTTGCAAGGCTTGTACGAAACCCCTGCTCTTGCCTTAGAGGAGGAAAATAATCTGCTCGATCGCGATCGCGCCAAGGCAGCCATTGAAGACATCCGCAGCGCAGGACGCACCCTGCTCACGGAATACGAGTCCAAACAGCTTTTAGAGGCATACAAAATCCCCACTATTCCCACCCATGTTGCCACCCATGTCGAGGAAGCTGTCGAACAAGCTGCCAAAATCGGCTATCCCGTGGTTTTAAAGCTCAATTCCACCACGATTACCCATAAAACCGATGTAGGGGGCGTGCGCTTGTTATTGCAGGACGAACACGCCGTGCGCGGTGCTTATCACGGCATTGAAGTCTCGGTAACGGAGAAAGTCGGAGCGGAACATTTCCAAGGGGTGACGGTACAACCGATGTTGCAGATGTCCCACGGGGATTACGAATTGATTATCGGTAGCAGTTTCGATCCCCAATTCGGTCCCGTGTTGCTTTTTGGTACGGGGGGATCTTTGGTGGAAGTCTTCAAAGATCGTTCTCTGGCTATTCCGCCTCTGAATACCACCTTAGTGCGGCGCATGATGGAACAAACGAAGATTTACCAAGCCTTGCAAGGGGTACGAGGGCAAGCGGCGGTCGATTTGAAGGCGTTAGAGCAAGCGATCGTTCGGTTTAGCCAGTTGGTGGTAGAGCAACGTTGGATTAAGGAAATTGAAATTAATCCGCTTTTGGCTTCTTCCCAACACTTCATCGCTTTAGATGCGCGGGTGGTGCTGCACGATCTACAAGTGCAAGAGGAAGAGATTCCTTCCCCGGCTATTTGTCCCTATCCCTTGGAATATGTTGATTCATGGACGATGAAGGATGGCAAAACCGTGACTATTCGCCCCATTCGTCCGGAAGATGAGCCGTTAGCGGTGAAATTCCACGAGCCTTTATCGGAGGAAAGTATTTATCTGCGCTATTTTCACTTAATGGCGCTGAAAACTCGGGTTGCTCACGATCGCCTTTCTCGCCTCTGTTTTATCGACTACGATCGCGAAATGGCATTGGTGGCGGATTATAAGGATCCCGAAACCGGGGAACACGAGATTTTGGGGATCGGTCGCCTGCGTCAGGGTCACAGTACCGATGATGCTGAATTTGCCGCTTTGGTGAGCGATCGCTTTCAGTATCAAGGCTTGGGCACCGAGTTGTTAAAACGCTTGGTGAAAATTGGCCGCGATCGCAAGTTATCTCGCATCGTGGCGGAAATTCTCCCGGAAAATGGAGCCATGCAGCGCGTCTGCGAAAAGGCGGGTTTTAAACTGTCGCGTCACACTCCCGATGTGGTCTCGGCAGAATTAGAATTGGAAACAGAACCCGCTATTTCGATGAAGCCGATCGGGTCTTGAGATTGAGTTTTTTAAAGCGATCGCGCCTCTTGGGGTGAGATCGCTTTTTCTCAGAGGAGTATTTTCAATTTTCAGCGCGATCGCTATTCGATTCCGCAGTTTCTGATTCAATCTTCGCCAACCAAGCTGTTAGATCGTCACATATTTATCACTACCAATATTTTCGTTCAGCGAATAAAAGGAGAGGGTTCATAGTAGAGATTATCTTTGTATTCTTCAAGGGACATGGGAGGAAAGATAACTAAAAAACTGAGCTTTTTATTATCTGCCGAAAAAGCAATTCCTTTGTTGGCATAAATATACTGGCGATCGCATCTTCCAGTATGAGAAGGTAAAATAGCCTCGGGTTCTCCTAAATAATCCTGTAATATTTGCGAGGTAAAGCCCTCTAATTCTCCATTGATATCTTCGATATAAAATACGGCAAAAGAATCATCGCCAAAATAATATAACCAGCCGGGATGCGTTTGCGGATTGTGCAGTTCGATTAAGCGATCGAGTGCCACATAACACCCTCCTGTCTGAATATGCTGGTCAGAAATACTATATTTTTCCTGTATCTCTTGGCGAGTTAAAATTTGTACGGCGAGCCAATCTTCTAGTTGTTCGAGATTTGGAGTTCGTGTCATGTTTTTTCTCCACATTCCATACATTATCCAAGTGGTGCATCTAACAAGGGTTGAATATTATCTCGAACAAAGGCAAAACGGATAGGACATTTTTTCCGAAGTGTTGCAGGCTCTTCAAAATAGAACATAACCGCTTCGCAAAGGTCTTCTTCTGCATTTTTCGCACCATACTCTGTAATTGGCACTTCCACACCTCCCATTTTACCATTTTCAATCCTTTCTGTCCAATCTTTCCCACCAAATTTTGGTTTACTTTTTGTTTGCCAGAAATCAAGAAGAGTTGAATATTCTTGATGATATTTCACCTCTTCTCTGATCTTAGTATCTGCAATTAAAGCATGAGTTAATTCGTGGGTCATTGTCCCTCGAAAACCTTGACGACGTTCGTCTAAAGTAGGGGATGATGTTACTTTAACAAAATCATCAACGGTTTGACTTTTATCATACATATAAATTTTTTCGCCATGGGTCATACCAGCAGTGCTGTCATCTTCTAGATTTCGTCTTGTGCGAATGACCTTCTCTAACTCCTGTTCGCCTATACCAGATTTGCGAAGATCGCCTAATAAGTATTGGAAGCGTTTGAGAGCAGCTTCTATATCTTCCAACTCTGCTAAAGTCCACTTTTTCTTCATATCAATTTTGTAGGTTTCTTTGATACGTAGTGTTATAATCTCTGTTACGGGAATCTGAAAAGCATCGAGAATTTTCGTTTTGAATTTTCCGGAATCTGAAGCTGCGGTGAGAGCCCAAACCACCTTATCTTCTTGTCTTGCTATCTTCGCTTCTTTTATGATTACTTCTAACTCATATGCTTCTTTCTCTGTCAAATTCAAATATTTAGCTTTCGCATTTTCTAATACTCTCTCACCGCTAATTTGACCACCGATTTGGAAATCGAAGCTATTCCATTTTTCTTCTCTGCGAGATCCTTTCGCTGCTTCGCGAACTTCACCAAGCATAGTATCTAAAGTTTTGGCTGCATTAGCAAATGCCGTCACTGCAGATACTTTATCTAAAGTATCTCCCAAACCATTCAAAATCAGCCTGAATTTTTGAGCATTTTCATCATCTAATTCCAAATATTTAGCTTGAGCTAAATTAGGAATGGTATCAGAATCAAAGAGCGCTTCAATCTCTAGATCCGGCCATTCTTCCTCTCTTGCTTTGTTAGCGATCGCGCCTTTAATTTCACCAATCACGCTGCCGTTGTGTAACGCATTTACAGCAGCTGTGACTTGTGTGTCGGATTCTATCTTCGCGTCATAGATTGCAATGCGGAATTTTTTGGCATCTTCGTCGGATAATCCTAAATAATTGGTTTTGGCATTGCCGGGATCGACAAGAGTTAATGCGTCCCATTCTTCGTCTCTTTTTTGTCGAGTAATCGCCGTTTCGATATCACTAATCGATCCACCACCGTGTAACGTATTTACCGCAGCATCAACTTGCTCTGGAGTGCCTTCCTTTGCCTTAGCGATCGCCATTCGGAATCGCTCGGCATGCTCATCTGATAATGTTAAGTAATTGGTCTTAGCATTACCGGGATCGACAAGAGTTAATGCCGTCCATTCTTCGTCTCTTTGTTGTCGAGTAATTGCCGTTTCGATATCATTAATCGATCCACCACCGTGTAACGTATTTACCGCAGCATCAACTTGCTCTGGAGTGCCTTCCTTTGCCTTAGCGATCGCCATTCGGAATCGCTCGGCATGCTCATCTGATAATGTTAAGTAATTGGTCTTAGCATTGCCGGGATCGACAAGGGTTAACGCGTCCCATTCTAGTCCTCTCTCAGCTATCTTTGCTTCTTGGATTTTCTGGGCGGCGTAGTCATTAATTGTATCTTTCTCCAAAGAATCTCTTTCGAGACATCCTTTGAGTCTGTATTTCAACTCATCCCCAGTTTTAGAGTCTATAACGTTATCTATAAATTGTTGTTTATCACCTCCGAGTGTCAGGAATTTTTCTTGAAGTCGTTCTATCTCCTCATTGCTTAAAATTGTATCGGCTTGTGTCGGTAGGCTGAGTGTCGTTTCCCATTCTATTCTCGAATTATAAATCTGCAGAACAGTTAAACCAGAAAATTTGATTTGATCCTGATGAATACAAAACCATTCATTCGATCCAGATGGTTTAAAAGTGAAATATCCGCGATAAAAGTTATCGCAAGTTACATTATATTCTGCATCATATTGCCCTGCAGACTGAGCGGCGGGGTTGCTCGGATTAAAGACAACCTCTGTCCCATTATTTGTAGTGTATCGATAAATAGAAGCATTAACAATATTTTTTCCCATTCGCGGTAATTTAACCTGAGTTGCTGCATCCCAAAAACGTTGAATTACAGGTTCGCTTTGACGTTGAATTGAATCCGCTAGCGAGTCGTTCGTTTCAGTTTCTCGTCTTTCTTTTTTCTGAATCGCATCCCCATTTTGCTGTACTACGTGAGTTAATTCATGAGCAATTAACTCTTGTCCACTTTGGCTTCCGGGCTGATATTTTCCCGACTTAAAAAAGATATCTTTTCCTGTAGTAAATGCCTTCGCTTGTATCGATTGATTGAGCTTATTACTCCCAGAATCTGTATGAATTTTGACACTGCTAAAATCCGTACCAAATGCTTTTCCCATTTGGTTTTGCAATTTAGGTTCTAGGGATTGTCCCCCGCTTCTGGCACGATTTAACTCTCCTTCAAAGTCATTATTAACCATTCCTCCTTCTAATTCTCTTCCGCTTGCTTGCAGGACATCGCCCCAAACTTGCTGATAGGCTTCGGTTTTACTCTGTAAGGTTGTCTCATCTACCTCTGTTGGGGTCAGTATATCTCTTGAGGCGTTGAAGGGAATTTGCGTTTTTCGCTGTAGGGGATTAATTTCAGGAGCAGAAGCAGAAATCGGCGTGCGAATTTTCTGCACGACTTCTTTGGCCATGCGATCGGCTTCTTGTTCGTACTTATCTCCCGGTTCGCCGATCGCAAGTTTGGGTTGCAAAAATTCTCGCGGTGGCGTTTCGGGAAGGTTCGCACTTGTTGTTGCTTGCATGACATTATCCATCATCGCACCAGGAGCAACCTTTGCTACTTCTAAAGGTGTTTCTGTTTTCGAGCTTCTGGCAGCCGATCTCGTTTGTTGGGAATTGCGATCGGGTTGATGTTGATGAATGCGTTTCGAGGCCATGAGGAATAAACCAACGACAAAAGGAGTTTTAAGGATAGCTTTGAATTATCGATACCGATATGTTAGTGCTTTCTTCATTTATCCTAGTCGAGTTTTTTGCCGCAGCCAATTTATGTGCTTATTGCTTGAGATTTCTTAATAGTCTGGATCGATGTACTGTATTCGCTATTGAGGTTCGGCTCTGGCAGACTCCCAAAAATCTCCGTAAAGATCTGATATTGTTTTCAACAATGCTTGATAATTCTCTTCAGGTATCGCGAGTTCGGTTTCGAGACCTCGCGCTTCAATTTCGTCTAATAGCTCTCGAGTGTTTGCGCTTATCTCGACATCGTTAAGCTCCTTGATGAGTCGAATTGCTTCAAGAGAATCTGGCGTGGACTTGCATTTCCAGTAGCCCGACAAGGAACCTTTTTGGGTAAAGCATCGCTTCACCCTATAGAATAAGTGACCGGCACTTTCTTTAATATGCATCAGTTGTTGGTGGTTGATTTGAATCTCAGCAATAATAGCTCCTTGTAGCCCGCGTTGGAAAATACCCGAACTATATCTCTCCTGTAGTTTTTGCTGGTAATATTCATACCATAACTGTCGTTCTTGTTTGTCTTTGTCGCTTGGCTCGTGTTTGGTTTGTTTGTCTCTCAGTTCATGTTCTTTTTTCTTATCCTCTATCTGTAAATCTATCAGTTTTTCTTTCCAAGTTTCTGGCAATTTAAACTTAACTGGCATATTCGCTTTCATATCTCCATAACTGGGAGCTTCTACTTCAGGATTTAAGTTGTTGGTAAAAGTATCTCCGATGGGGCGAGGCATAACATGACATTCTTTGCTGTTATTTATAACTTCCCGCTCTAATACTTTTTTGGACTCTAACATAGCCTTTACTGTTTTACAGACAAGAGTTGTCCGGAGAGCATCTCCCACGGAAATTGCTGTTCCTTGATCTCGCTTTTTCTGCCCTTTCTTGGCTTTTTGACGAGCCGAAAGTCCTTTAACCAAATATCTGTCGCCATGTTCGATCAACTCGCATGAGTTTCCCGATTCATCACCAGAGGACGAGGCGTTAATCTCGTTAATACATTGTTGGACAATCTTCATAAAGTTTTCCTTCGTAGATTCTGCAACAACTCGCAAAATATCGATTTGTAAGTTTTGTTCTTCTTGTGTTGCTGGTGGCATCATACCGGGCAGAAGGCCATCGGATCCGGCTTCGATTCTTGCCAAAGCATTGTCTCGATCTCTTCCCTCTATCATTGTTGTATCGCTTTCTTTTTCATCTGATTGTTCGCCTTCCGGGGGAATCGATTCAATACGGTTAAAAATGGCTATATTTCTCGACTTAAACTCCAGAGGATTTCCTAATCGATCCTCTCGTGCTTTATCATTTTTATAAAAAGGCCTTGTATCTTCTTCATCTAAAGGTCTGCCAAATTTGTTTGTTTCCGTCCATAACTCCCAGAAATCCATTACCAAATTTTCATCTTTTGCCTCCAATTCGAGTAGAAAACTTCTGAATTCTTCCTCTGTTGTGGTATCGTTGATATTTCTAAATTCTTCTTTCGCTTTGTTGCGTGCTGCTTCAAAATCCCTTTGAATAACATTATCGGGAAATTCTGCTCCGTTAGATTCTACAATTTGCCGTTGGACATCCCCCTCAACAGAAGAACTGGGATTTTGTTGCACCACATGGGTTAGCTCGTGAGCGATTAACTCTTGTCCGCCCTGAGAACCGGGGTTATAAGCACCTTTTTTAAAAAATACATCCTTTCCGGTTGTAAAGGCTTTCGCTTGGATCGATTGACTCAGATCGTTTGCTGTCGAATCTGTATGCACCTTCACGCTGCTAAAATCAGCCCTCATCGCGTTTCCCATCGATCGCTGCAAATTGGAATCTAGGGACTGCCCTCCACTTTTGGCACGATTTAAGGTTTGCTCGAACTCGTTGCTAGCTTCTCCGCCTTCGTCCCCTTTCGCTTGCAGGATCGGTCGCCAAATCTGTTGAAAGGCTTCGGCTTTGCATTGAAGGGAAGGTTCTACTGAGGTTTTCCCAGAAAGAGAAGGTGGATCGGTAGCACGAATCTGTTGTACCGTTTGCTTGGCAACGAGATCGGCTTCCCGTTCGTACTTATCATTCGGTTGTCCAATTGTGAGTTTGGGTTGCAGGAATTCTCGCGGTGGCGTTGCGGGGAGGTCTTGTTGAGTCATTGCCCGCATGACATTATCCAACATCGCACCGGGAGCGACATCGGCGACTTCCAACGGTTTTTTGCGGTTGGGTACGGGAGAGGGATTTGTTTTCTGGGTCGTTTGGCTGCGATCGGGTTGCCCAGATGATTGTTGTCGAGCGTATTGTTTGGAGGACATCAGTAATCTCTTGAGTTCTTCAAGAAGTTGAGAACGATCTTAGCTTTTGCACGGATGCAAAGCGATCGCGCTATCCTCAATGACAGCGAGTTATGTTTTGGGAGTTCGCGTTCTCTGCTTCAGTTGATTTGCATCCTAAACAAACAATGTCAAGAACTCGACAAGATTTCTAAAAAGTTGAATTTGGGAGATAGTCTCGCACGATAAAAAGGCTTGTACCTTCTGTAGCGATCGCTCATTATCGAGGATTCTCTCAAAGAAAAAAGCCGCTATATTGCCAAGAAAAAGAGTGACAAAAGTTCTCTCACTAGACGCAAGGAATCTTTGCCACTCTGGGGGATTTTTAGATGAGTTTAGTATGCTAAACCCATGCTGCGGGTGGTTTCTGCTCCGAGATAAACGCGGATGCTTAGGAAGTCAGTCGGACAGGCAGTTTCACATCGCTTGCAACCCACGCAGTCTTCTGTGCGGGGAGAAGAAGCAATTTGAGACGCTTTACAGCCATCCCAAGGCACCATTTCTAAAACGTCGAGAGGACAAGCTCGAACGCATTGGGTGCAGCCGATGCAGGTGTCGTAAATTTTTACGCTATGAGACATTTGAAGTATTCGCTCCTTAGCGGGTGTTCTCTTAATAAATTTTTACTCAAAGGTAAGTTTACCTTAGCGATTAATCTTCACTACCCAAAGATGACAGAACCTTTAAATTCTGTAATATTTCCCCGTTCCCTCGGGCGATCGGTAATACCCGATACAAATTCAAAATCTCCACACTACCCCAAACCAGAAATATTCACCATGTCCTCTTCACTGATAACTGATAACTGAAAGGTCGGTTTCCCCCAATGGCGCGGAATTGCGGATGAGGGGAAGATAAAGGTGCGAGCGATCGCACTAACAATCTGGAGAATTAAATCATGTTAAGAAGCCATTATTCCTACCCCGACTTAGCCAGCCTGCGCCAACAGATGAACCAACTGTATCGCAACGGAAGCGATAGAAATGGACTTAGCGATCGCAACACCGCTTGGACTCCTCCCATCGAATTAGAAAATTTTAGCGATCGCCTTATGTTGCGAGTTTTGCTTCCGGGGGTCAATCCTCAAGATGTCGATATTGGTGTTACTCGCGAAACCGTCACGATTCAAGGAAAGCGTCCCTATCGCCAAAAAGCAGACAGCCGAGGATTTTTCCAAGCGGAATTCCAGTATGGAGAATTCGCACGCACAATTCATTTACCCATCCCTATCAGTCGCGAGGATATTGAAGCCGATTTCTCCCACGGAATTCTCACACTTACCCTATACAAATGGGAAGCGCGAGAAAATCGCCCGGTTAAAGTGAATCTCAGCGACACAGAAAATCGCGATCGCACCAAAATTCAACCCAATGCGATCGCCGATCCTTGGGCAGAATAACAGTCACCAGTCACCAGTCACCAGTCACCAGATGACTTAATCCAGTTTCCCGTTGACACGACCGTTTAAGCCGTAAACCTCGCGACTTCCCGCTAAGGCGACTAATTCGACTTCTTTTTCATCTCCCGGCTCAAAACGTACTGCTGTACCAGCCGGGATATTTAATCGCATTCCCTTGGTCGCCTCGCGATCGAAATTCAGCGCCGAATTGACCTCATAAAAATGAAAATGGGAACCGACTTGAATGGGACGATCGCCCGCATTGCCCACATTTACTGTTAACGTCTCGCGTCCTTCATTTAACGCGATCGTGCCGTCCTCTACCAATAATTCACCCGGGATCATTCTTTTTTTTGCAATGAACAGTGTATCAATTATCAATCACTTCGCGCACGCGATAAATCGGTCTGCCTTGAGATTCGTGATAGGTTCGCATTAATAACTCTCCTAATAAGCCAAAACTAAATAACTGAACTCCCGTTAAAATCAGAATCGCGACGAGAATAAGAAGAGGGCGATCGCCAATTTGTTGTCCCAGTCCCAATTTAAGAAAAGTTAAATATCCTCCCAAGACAATCCCCAAAACCGTGCAGATAATGCCTGCTAACCCAAAAACGTGCATGGGACGCGTGAGAAATTTTCGCATAAAGAACACCGTTAATAAGTCCAAAACCACTCGGATCGTCCGTCCCAAACCGTACTTGCTGCGTCCGTATTTGCGGGCATGATGGCGCACGGGTAACTCGGTAATTCTGGCTCCTTCAATGTAGGCAAGGGCGGGTAAAAAACGATGCAATTCCCCATATAAATTCATATCTGCCACCAAATCTGCCCGATATGCTTTCAAAGAACAGCCGTAATCATGGACTTTAACCCCGGTAATACGACCGATCAACCAATTAGCAATTTTAGACGGTAAGAGGCGAGTGAGAGCATGATCTTGGCGATTTTGCCGCCATCCGCTTACAAAATCGTAACCCTCCTCCAACTTGGCCAATAACCGAGGAATATCTGCTGGATCGTTTTGTAAATCCCCATCCAACGTCACGATCGCGCGTCCCTTCGCATAGTCAAATCCCGCCGCCATTGCCGGAGTCTGCCCGTAATTTCGCCGCAATAAAACCCCCCGCAAAAGCGGATCTTTTCCTGCCAATTCCTTCAATAATTGTGCCGATCCATCCGTCGATCCGTCATCAATACAAAGAATTTCATACTTCAGTCCCGTCTCTTGCAAACTGGTATGAATTGCCGCAATTAACTCCGGCAAACTCTCCTCCTCGTTATAAAGTGGAATCGCCACCGAAACATCGAAATGAGTCGGTAATTGTTCATTGTTCATTGTTTATTGCTCATTGAAAAATTGTTCATTGCTCATTGAAAAAAGCGATCGCAGCCCCCAATGCTTCGGCTAACGTGCCGATGAGGCGATAGAGGGCGATCGCGAGGGCAAATTCTCCGTGCAACAGGGCGATCGCGGTGCCTTCAAATACGCCCAGCCCCCCGGGAGCCCCCGGTACGATCATCCCCAATAACCAAGCGATAATAAATGCGCCGAATAATTGCGGAATTTGTCCCAACTCCACAGAATACAATGCGAAGACGACCATTAAAAAACCACTTCCCCGCAATCCCAGAAAAATGAATTCTCCCAGAAGCGGGAGAAAAGGATAGCGTCGCACTCGCAAACTGGATTGATTTGCCGCAATTTTTCCCCTTCCCTTGAGTTTTCCCGCGATCGCCAAAGCAGGATTGAGAAAAATGGGATGCACTCCCACCAATATCCCCCCCAAAAATAAGAATTGCCAATGGGGGTTAAATTGGGGATAACTGAGTAGAGCTAAGATCGTCGCCGCTGCCACCAAAAGCAGAGATTCAAGGAGAATACTGAGAGCGGAAATATCCAGTTCAATGTTTTTTTCCTTGGCTGCACGAATGCGTCCGTAAAAATGCCAAATATTACCGGGGATGTATTTGGCAATATTGGTGGTCAAATAGACGCGAATACTCCATTGTGGAGTTACTGGATGCTCTAAAAATGACAAGATCCAACCCCAAACCCATCCCGTCCAACAATGCGCCACGATTGTTACCGATAAAGCGATCGCTAAATACCCCCAATGCACATTCTCAATGGTACTTGCCATGACAGCTTGCCAATGAACCCGCAAAGTCCGCACGACAAAAAAAACAATCCCACCGAAAATTATCCAGCGTACAACGGGTTTGAGATGGGAAATAATAGATTGAAGGGAAAATTTCATCGTGCCGAGGAGATCGACAAAAGCGCTTTTGGGGATTTTGTTTGCGAGTTCCGGCTCGCTGCTCTTTATGATAGATGAGAGAATAATATCAGGGTGAGTGCTGTTCCAACTGAGACTGAATGACGATTGTGGAGTAGAAATTATGAAAACGCTGATCGTGGCTAACAAGTCCGTTAATCTTTTTTCCCTTGAGGAGGCTTTGCGATCGCGCCGTCACGAGTTATTTTTCATCGATCGCTCGACCTTAGAGGATCAATTATCTCATCCTGCTTACGCTTGGATTTTTCTCGCTTTACCGCCTTCTCTCCAAGGCGGCATTACACTGTGTCGATCCCTCAAACATCAATTTTCTCAGTCTCTGATTATTCTTTTGACCGAAAAAATATCTGACGAAACGTTACAAGAATTTCTCAAGGTTGGCATTGATGATTTTTTAACACTTCCTTTTCGCGATCGAGAGTTAAATTTACGCTTATCCGTGCTGGAAAAACAAATTGAGAATAAAATTGTCAAAAGAACGAAAACAAAAACATCCAATGGGTTTAGAACAGCCGCATTGCAACAATTTCCTTATATTGTCAGCCATCATCTCCGACAAACTTTAATTCAAATCAAAAAACAATTGAATGAGTTACTCATTCAACCGCGAAGAGTCCCTCTAGACACAGAAACAAAAAACTATCTCGGACAACTTTTAGAGCGAACTCGACTCATGCACCAATTAATCGGTGAAGTTCTTTTCGATACCAGCCATGACTTGAAAAGAGATAATTCTGATTCGCCTCTGACTCACCAAGATTATTTAATTGTCGATCGTCATTTGATTATTCAAGAACATTCAGATGGTATCAAGCGCTATGCAGAACGCGATATGGTGATTTTTAAAGGCGAAGACGTGCGAACGAGTTTTCCAGAATTAACAGGAAGTGAAGATACACTATTCAACATTATTCAAGATAAAAAAAACAGTTTTGAAATACCGGGAATTGCTAGAGTTTCCGAACGAGATTCTCCTTTGTATTTTGATGTTTATATCACGCAATACAAAAGTGAATTAATTAGAAATCCCTATCTAATTGTGCTTTTAAATGATGCAACAGACCGCATGATTTTTCAACAAAAATTAGTTCAATCAGCGAATGAAGCCGAACTCTTGTTGAGAAAACTCAGAGAAACGAATGATTATATCGATCGCGTTGTTAATTCGATGGCGGATGCTCTCATTGTCACCACGCAGGCTGGAATTATTAAAAAAGTGAATCGAGCCACAAAAGAATTATTTGGGTATAGCGAAGTAGAATTGCTACATCAGCCTTTTACCAAACTTCTGTGCGATCGCGAAGCCTCGATCCAAGTTGAAGATAACAATGTCAGACCTCGAACGGAAATTTCTTGCCTTCGTAAAACAGGGGAAAAAATTTCAGTGGCCTTTTCTTGTGGCTTAATTCAAACCGTAGACGATCGCCAAGAATATGTTTATGTCGGTCGTAATATTACCGAACAAAAAAAGGCAGAAATGAGAATTCGCAAACTGAATGTATCTCTTCAAGAGAATGCGATCGAATTACAGAATGTTAATGAAGAACTAGAGGCATTTTCCCGCACGGTTTCTCACGATCTGAGAACGCCAATCTCTCACATTGAATTTTTCAATCAAATGCTTTTAGAAGAATATGGCACTAAATTAGATGAAGAAGGACAAGACTATATTCAGCAAATTGAGAAATCCTGTCAAAGAATGAAACGTTTAATTGAAGATTTATTACAGCTTTCTCGCGTCACCAAAAGCGATCTCCAATTAACAGCAGTCAACTTAAGTCAAATGTCTGAACATGTTCTTAACTCTTTAAAAGTTAATGCACCTCATCGCCAAGTGAAATTTATTGTTGTCCCTGATTTAATCGTGCAGGCCAATGAGCCGCTTTTGCGAATTGTTTTGGAAAATCTCTTGGGGAATGCGTGGAAATATACGAGCAAGCAAGATATTACCGCGATCGAATTGGGAGTCAGTCATTCATCTTTACTCGATTCGGGAAACCCCCAGATTTTAAACTCTCTGGTCTATTACATTCGCGATAATGGGGCGGGATTTGATATGGATCATGCGGCTAAATTGTTTCGTGCTTTTGAGCGCTTGCACTCTCCCAAAGAATTTGAAGGAACGGGTATTGGTTTAACTACAGTTCAACGTATTATTCAACGACATGGCGGCCAAATTTGGGCAGAAGGAGAAGTCGATCGCGGTGCTACTTTCTATTTTACGTTAAACAGCGAGGCTTTTCAATGAACAATGAACATTTCAACTGCGTTTAGTGCAATGATTAAGGCCTAGAGATTAAGTTTTTCGATAAATGTTAAAAGATGTTGATGAAAATCTTCTGTTGCTCGCATATAACAGGCATGACCGGCATTAGGTAAAATCACTTTTTGGGCGTGGGGAAGTAGTTCGACGAGTAAATCGGCCAATTTGGGCGGCACGACGCGATCGTTGCTCCCCCAAATCGCCAGAATGGGGAGAGAAATGCCTTCGATCGCTTCTTGATAGCGATGAATGCCCACTGGGGCAACGGCAACAAATCCCCGCAATTTTTCGGCATATTGGGTAATAAAGGGTAAGCTATAGCCACCGCTCATAGAAGGAGAAACGAGAACTGGGCGATCGCATTCTATGCTCTCGAGCAATTCCCAGAGAAATTCTTTGCGGGGAAAGTTAATACTTTGGGATTTTCCATATCCCGGTACGTCGATCGCGATCGCCCGATAACCGCGATCGGCAAAATAAGCCAACGTCCCGATCTCTCGCCAAGTGTCGGCGGTGAAACTCGCACCGTGTAAAAATAAAATGACAGGAGAACTTATTTCTCCCACTTCGAGATAATGAATCGACGCGCCCCGAATTTCCAGCGTGCGCGATGTAATAACAGGGGGCATAATTTTCAACCAATTGGAAATCATCTATGAACATCGTACTGCGTCCGCAACGAGATTTGGATATTCGAGGAGCATCTCTCCTTCAACAAAAAGTTGTCAATTTAATGCCAGCACCGGAAAATTCCTGTTGGGCGATCGATCTTGTGCAAGTCAATACGATCGACCATTTTGGTCTTACTGCTCTCATGGGCATACGTCGGGCAGCCAAACAACATCAATGTCGATTTTATTTACTCAACCTCAAACAGCCCGTTCGTTATATGTTAGAAATTACCGAACTCGATCGCGAGTTCAAGATCGTTGCAAGTCTCGATGATATTTTTCAATCTAAAATTCGTTTGTTACTCTGTTAGTTAGTGACCACTTTATCAGTTCGTTAATTATTGTTACTCGATATGCGTTGGCTCGTTTGTTTTTTATTTTTCTTATTCGTTTTGATGCCCATGCCTGCCGTTCGTGCGGAGAATGTCTCTGATGCCACTGTTCTCGAACAGCAGTTGCAACAAGGAGAAGCGATCGCAGGAGAGGCGATCGCAGCCCTCGAACAAGGTGATTTAGCAACAGCAGAAGACTATTGGAGCGAATTAATCGATCGCTTTCCCCATAATCCGGCTGTGTGGAGCAATCGCGGGGGAACGCGGGTACTCGCAGGAAAACTCGAAGCTGCGATCGCGGATTTCGATCGCGCCATCGAACTTGCTCCCAATGCTGCCGATCCTTACCTGAATCGAGGAATTGCTCGAGAAGGACTCCAACATTGGCAAGGGGCGATCGCCGATTATAATCGCGTTTTGGACTTAGATCCCGAAGATGCCATGGCCTACAATAATCGAGGCAACGCTCGAGCCGGAGAAGGGCGCTGGGAAGAAGCGATCGCCGATTATCAAAAAGCCTCGGAACTCTCTTCAGAGCTTGCCATTGCTCGCGCCAATTATGCCCTAGCTTTATATCAGAGCGATCGATCGGGAGAAGCGATCGAAACTATGCGAAATCTCGTACAACAATACCCCATGTTTGCCGACATGCGAGCCGCCCTAGCTGCCGTTCTCTGGGTTCGAGGATTGCAGGGAGAAGCCGAAAGTAATTGGGTTGCTGTCGTTGGTTTAGACAGTCGCTATCAAGATATTGACTGGGTTAAAAACGTCCGTCGCTGGCCGCCCCGTGCGATCGATGACTTAGAGCATTTTCTCAATCTCGACTAACAAACCGGCAAACAACTTAACTTTCCGTCACTGATAACTGTTCGCTGATAGCTACTAAATTATCTGATTCAGTGCCGTATTAAAGTCTTCTTCTGAAACAAACTCGGCTTCTCCTATAATTGAAATAGTGGGAATTTGAGTCTCAAAATTAATAAATAAAAGTTCGATTTTGTTTTTGTTTATTCGTGCTTCTTTACAAGCATAAAGAATAGGTTCTTGTGTAGGAGGAATAATAATATAGAACTCAAAATGTGAGATAAATTCAAGGTTATGTACCGTTCCAAGCTCTTCAGTATCCGTGTAATAAAAGTTTTTAATCGGTGGCGTGAACAGAGTTGTCGGCATCGGAATTTTTCCGAAAGAAGTGGACTTCAAGATACATTTAACTCTCATATTTTTGTCCTCCTGAAGAGAATTTGTAAGAAAATCTTAGCATAATTTAGCAACTCAATTGAAACATTAAAGTCTATCAAGACAACAAACCCAAAAAAAAGCAGCCGCCTTTTGAAGGGGCTGCGATCGCATTAATATTGATGAGTTCGAGAACTAAGCATCGTAATAAAGCGCAAACTCAAAAGGATGAGGACGCAAGCGCATGGGGTTGATTTCCGTATCTAACTTATAAGAAATCCAGTTCTCAATAAAGTCTTCAGTGAAAATCCCCGGCCCGGTCAAGAATTCATGATCGTTTTGCAAGTTTTCTAAAGCATCTTCCAAAGAACCCGGAGTGCTAGGAATCTTGCTCAATTCTTCCGGAGAGAGATCGTAAATATCTACATCCAACGGAGAACCGGGATCGATCTGATTCTTAATGCCATCAATCCCCGCTAACAACATGGCAGAAAATGCCAGATAGGGATTTGCCATCGCATCGGGGCAACGGAATTCAAGGCGCTTTGCCTTAGGATTAGGACCGGAGAGAGGAATGCGAACCGAAGCAGAACGGTTTCCTTGAGAATAAGCCAAGTTAACAGGAGCCTCAAATCCGGGAACCAATCGCTTGTAAGAATTCATCGAAGGATTGGTAAATGCCAGCAATGCGGGGGCATGCTTGAGAAGTCCGCCAATATAGTGCAGTGCGGTTTGACTCAAGTTTGCATAACCCCCTTCACCCCAGAAAAGAGGATTGCCATCTTTCCAAATCGATTGATGAGTGTGCATCCCAGAACCATTATCGTTAAACAAGGGCTTGGGCATAAAGGTCGCACTGCGGCCATATTTCTTAGCAACATTTTTAACGACATACTTATAAGTCATTAAATCGTCGGCTGCTTTAATCAGGGTATTGAAGCGAATCCCTAGTTCGTTTTGTCCTCCAGTTGCGACTTCGTGGTGATGTTTTTCAATGGGAACGCCACAGGCCTTCATGGTTAACAGCATTTCCGTCCGCATATCTTGCAGGGTATCCGTCGGGGCAACGGGGAAATAACCTTCTTTATAACGGGGTTTGTAGCCGAGGTTTCCGCCGACTTCTTCTCGTCCGGAATTCCAACGCCCTTCAATACTGTCAACGTAGTAGTAGCCTTCGTGTTCGTTTTGGTCGAAGCGCACATCGTCAAAAATAAAGAACTCCGCTTCAGGTCCGAAGAACGCCGTATCGCCAATGCCGGTATCGTTGAGATAATTGATGGCTTTTGTGGCAATACTACGCGGATCGCGAGCATATAATTCCCCTGTGCGCGGCTCTTTAATTGTGCAGATCATGCTTAGGGTTTTATCTTTATAGAAAGGATCGATCCACGCCGTTGTGGGATCGGCCACCATCGACATATCTGATTCATTGATTGCCTTCCAACCGCGAATACTGGAACCATCAAAAGCAACACCATCAGTGAAAGCGCTTTCGTCAATTTGATCTTGGTAAAACGAACAGTGCTGCCACGTTCCGGGCAGATCGATGAATTTCAGATCGATGATTTCGATGTTTTCATCCTGAATCATCTTTAAGACTTCTTGGGCTGTTTCCGGCATATGAGGCGTTACTCCTTAATTCGTTGCGTCTTGCAGAACTCTCATCGTAGGAAGAGGTTTGGGCATATTTTGTATGGCTCGCTACAAAATTACCCGATTGCTGGCGATCGCAAATCTGTAAAAATTGCAAAACTGTAACTTAGCGAACAAAATCTGGGGAAAACTGCCGTTTTTTGAAGAAATGTATCAAAACGGCGGGAAAAAGATTTGGATAACTGCGAGCGGTCAGCCCTATGGGATGATAGGTAAATAATTATGTCAATGTAAAAATTGTTTTCATTGGGAGCGCAGTTTTAATGAGAGATGCGGTAACAAGCCTAATAAGAAATTACGATGTCGCAGGACGCTACTTCGATCGCAATGCGATGGATAGTCTCAAGTCCTATTTTGATTCGGGCATGGCACGGGTGGAAGTGGCCACGATGATTACAGCCAATGCTGCTGCAATTGTTAAGGGCGCAAGCGCCCAACTATTTGAAACCGTGCCGGAACTTCTCCGTCCGGGTGGTTATGCTTACACGACTCGCCGCTATTCTGCCTGTTTGCGGGACATGGACTATTATCTCCGCTATGCCAGTTATGCCTTGGTTGCGGGAGATACCAATGTTTTAGACGAGCGGGTTTTACAGGGCTTGCGAGAAACTTATAATTCTTTGAATGTTCCCATCGGTCCGACGGTGGTGGGTATTCAAATTATGAAGGATATCGTTAAAGATATGGCAGCCCAAGCCGGAATTGCCGATACGGCCTTTATCGATGCGCCTTTTGAACATATGGCTCGGGATTTTGGTGAAAAAGATATCTAGTTCTGGACATTAAATTTAAGAATGTAAATTTAACATTCTTATCGGGAATGCGATCGCTTTCTTTATTAAGAAATAGCGATCGCATTTTTTTCAGTCTTTTTTCAGTTGTTCTCTTGACTACTCACTCAATGTAAATCCTTGAGTGTAAATGCCAATGTCACCTCCCATATTAGTTTGAAAAAAAGATTGGCGTTGCCCTCTCACATCCCATTGATGGTCGCGATTTCCCCAAATAGTCCCATATTCATCATGAGCATGGAAATAGATATATCGATTCCGGACTCGGTTTTCTTGATTTAAGATCAAAGCGCGTTGTCCGGGGTCTAGCCGCCAATATCCTCTCGTGCGCCAAGGTGGTCGAGGCCGCGGCCAAACTGCAACCTCAGACTCATTCGATGCAAGAGCTGGGGGGCTGGAAAGATAATGAGCCGCAACCCAAATTGTCCGATTGGTTTTGTTTTGAACATAAACTTCATAATAAGATTGTCTGTCGTGGTCTGTCCCTAAAGGATCGTTCCCAATGCGACCATCAACTTTACAATCTCTTTCCCAAGGATAACAAAACAAGTCTGCTTTGGCAGGGGGAGGAGAAGCAAGGCTTAAGAAGCTAACCAAGCCAATGACTCCCATATTCAGGAGAAGTTTTGCAACTGTCATAATTGACCTCCTCTTATCTAGAAAAGTTATCTTCTTCTAGGGGAGGTTGGTTGACTTTTGTGACAACCAAACCTTCTATATTTTGATTTCAACATATTTAATAAGTAAATATGCTAATTATTACTAAATTTTTGAGAATCTTGACATTCTTTTACTTCTAAAGTCGTCGGGACGACCGATCTTTTAGGGACTTTTCTCGTCTATCTCATACAATAGAAATCGAGACTGGCGATAACAAGGGAAAAACGAATGAACGGCAAAGTATTAAACCCAATTTTCCTTGCAATTTTGAGTTTGGCTGGAATGGCACTACCGAGTCGAGGACAAGATTTGAATGCCGAGTTAAATAATGCCGTTTGTCATCAAAATTGGGGGAAGGCGATCGCAATTATCGATCGCATTGGTGCAATTTCCCCTCAGTCTGGTTCTCAGTTAGAAGAGTACCGCGATCGCCTCGTTACGTTACAAAATACCGGGGCGCGAATGCCGGAATGGCGAGGAGATTGTACACCTCCGGCAACGACAGATCGTCCGGACAATTAAGCACGATCGCATTTTTAGAAAAATTCTTTTTGGGAGATGCGATCTTAACTTTTGTTTTCATCGGGAGATATTGTCAGTATTTATCACTATTTATTAAGGTCACAATCTTAAAAGCCCTAGTATGATTAATGTTACGGATTAACCTTAATCTATTGATTTCACAAAAGTCTTATGAGATCGAAACAAACGCGTCAACAATGGCAACCTGATAAGAGCCAAAATCAAGGTAAAAAAGGAAAGGCAAATCACCTTGCTCCTCAAATCGATCGCCCTCTGGAAGTGGCAGATGTTGCACCCGGTGGGATGATGGATAATGTCATGCGATCGCAGGAGCAACAGCCTGCAACACCACCACGAGAGTTCGTGCAACCCAAGCTCACTATCGGCGAACCGAATGATAAATACGAGCAAGAGGCCGATCGCGTTGCCAAGCAAGTCGTCCAAAGGATGCGTGCCCCCAATCCACCTCCTCTAACCAACTCCCACGGAGAAGAGCCTTCCCTTCAGTGCAAACACGAGGCCTTTCAACAGATTTGGCGACCGATCTTACAAGCAGATGGAGGTGAAGGCGGAACGACAAGCGAGGAGTTCGATCGCACCTTACATAGCGCTCGCAGTGGCGGACAGGCTTTGGATTCTAACATGCAGCGATCGATGGGACAAGCAATAGGAGCGGATTTTAGCGGCGTGAAAGTTCATACAGATGCGACGGCAAATCGCTTGAGCGAGTCGATACAGGCAAAAGCATTCACGACAGGACAAGATGTATTTTTCAAGCGAGGAACCTATCAACCGGGTTCAAAGGAAGGGCAAGAACTCATCGCCCACGAGTTGACCCATACGGTACAACAAGGGGCAGCCGTGCAATGCCAGACGGAAGAAGTCGTACAGCGACGGCTCGTGAGCGGGACGGACAATACCAAGATGGTGACGATCGAGCAAACACTGCAATTTTTGTGCGATCGGGTCGATCCACCTACTGGGAAAAATAAAAAATTCTTGATAAAGCTGGTTCATCGGCATAACAGAATGAAAGCGCCATTCTCGCCGAGCGATCTCGTCAGAATAGCGATCGAGCAAGGATGTACCAAGAAATCTAACAAGGCTAAAATAAAATCTCTGACCACTTCGATACCAACTTCAAAAGATTCAGACATTGAGGACGAGTCAAATACTAGTGTTAGCGAACAATCGCCAAGTACGGGCGCACAAGCGAATGATGTTGCTTCAGAACAAGCTCAAAATCAGATATCAGAAGCAGATGCACAGGATACTATCCAAGAAGCCACTAAAATTCGGGAGTTGAATAAACTGGACGGGCTAGAAGAATATGAAAATAGCCTGCATCGCTATGCCAGATTCTTTTGGGTTATCGAAGAAATACCAGGAAAAATAAAAGATGCTATATGGGAGTCTTGCAGGAAGAGGGATCTTGCTTCCGACCATAAATCCAATAAAGGCGATAAATTTTTTAATGAGGTTGTCAAGCCTGCTCTTAGTTCCATTGAATTCATTGATTCTGACGATTACTTTGAAGAAATCGAGGAAGGGAACCGCACTGAACAAGAGATTATCGAGACGTTTCGCACAAAGATAAAGGCAGAAATCGATAAAACAATTACGGCAGTGAAGAACGTGGGTGTAGACAAACAAGATTATAGAAAGGTCAAAATTCCCGATATCAGTACTTTTGATGCTTTTATGGAGGAACTTGGGGGTTTTATTCCAGATCCATCGTTGGTAGCTCCTCCTGAAGATATGAACGCGGCACTCCTGGATATGAGGCAAGAGTTTGGTAAAGGAGCATGCAATCTAGCAGCTTCGTTTGCAAATATATTTATGAGTGAAAGTACGAGTTTAAGAAATAATTTACGCGCTTGTTTCTTGGGAGAGAGTAATGATGTCTTGAGCTATAAGTTCTACGGACAGAACAATGCACTTGCTCCCTATCAAGGCAAAGGAGCAGAAGACTGGGACAACGAAACAATTAACAAAGTTTTGCAGTATTCAAAAGTGACATACACCGTACAAAAAACGGAAAGAACTTTTACAACGGATATGCTACCCTTCACTCCACTTTGGATTTTTCACATGGCACAGGCATACTTTCAATATGAGTATGATATGGGTTTTACAGAACCCAAAGCGTATCAGATTGACATGGATCTTAAGATTAAAGAGGATGATAATTCTGAGGTGGAACGCATCTCGTACAACTTGGCAATGAACAGCATCGGTAAGAGGGAGTATATGGCTAAGGATGAAGATTACCAGAGCATTCCAGATGATGAAGGTTGTAAAGGGAAGATGTTTAAACTCGGTACGGGCAATCACGCAACATCGCTCGTTTGTACGCTAACAGGCGAGAAGCGCTATTACGATAATCAAAATGACGAGAATGAGCCTTATATCGTTATTAACGATAAAACTATAAGGGCATTTATAAAAAATCATAGTGCCAAAAGTTTTATCGTGTACGATGCCCCACCAGAACTTGTGCAAGAGTAGTCGTTAGGGAAGCGATCGCATTGCTGGAAAGTTTGAGATTCAGAGAATGCGATCGCAAGAAACAGGCCAACTTTTATCAACTCAAGAGGCCAATTTTTGTGAATATCTCCGAAAAAATCGAGGTTAGACTTAAGTTAAGAGTTACCCACCATAGCATTTTAGACTCTCTTGAGAGAATTATTGACCATGACTGACACCGCAACTCTTCGCCCTCAAAACTCCATTTTAGAGACCAAACAGCGCCTCTCGCAATCTCTCCTTTGGCAACTGCAACGGGATTTTTTCGATCGCGAAGGAATGGGAGCATGGAATACAGGAAAAGTCCCTCACTACGCTACTAGCAATCCTTTTATTGCCAAGGCTTACGGTAAAGTAGTCACGGGTTTTCTGCGAGACTATCTCACAGAAATTGACACAATCCAACCCATTTATATTGTCGAATTGGGGGCAGGTTCCGGACGCTTTGCTTATCACTTTCTCAAACAATTTTTTGAGTCTCATCGTAATTCTGCCCTCAAAGAGATTCCGGTTAAATACATCATGACGGATTTTGCCCAAAGGAATATCGATTTCTGGCAAAATCATCCGGCTTTACTTCCTTTTATTAACGAAGAATTACTCGATTTTGCTCGCTTTGATATCACACAAGATAACACGATCGCGCTACTGCATTCTGGCGAAATTCTCGATTCTCAAACTCTGAAAAATCCTCTCATTGTCCTCGCTAACTATTTTTTCGATAGCATTCCTCAAGACTTATTTTCTATCCATAACGGAAAACTCTACGAGACGTTACTCACTCTCAGCACACCCGAAAACCTCAGCGATCTCGAACTCTTAGAAAATCTCCAAATTACCTACACCGACGTAGAAATTGAAAGCGATCGCTGTTATGGCGATCCCGCTTTTAACCAAGTTCTCAAGGATTACCAAACCCGTTTAAAATCCACAGCTTTACTCTTCCCTTGCACTGCCTTAAACGGCTTGAAAAACCTGCGCCAACTGAGCCGCGATCGCCTTCTTTTCCTCTCTGGTGACAAAGGCTACCATCGAGAAGAGAGCTTGGAAGGACGAGGAAAGCCTAAACTCACTTTTCATAAGGGTTGTTTTTCCTTGATGGCTAATTATCCCGCGATCGCTCGTTATGTCGATCGTGAAGGCGGAATCTCTCTGATGCGCTGCGATCGCCATCGCAGTATTGCTATTTGTGCTTTTCTCTTCGGGTCTCGAGATTATCTGGAAACTCGCCACGCCTATCAAACCAATATCGAGCAATCCAACCCCGATGACTTCTTCATCTTAAAAAAAGCCCTAGAGCCTCACTTCAATACCTTAAATCTGCAACAAATTCTTGCTTATCTACGTTTTAGCGGTTGGGATTTCAAACTCTTTTTAGGTTGTTTTGATAACCTCATGATACAAGTCGAAAATATCTCGGAATCCTTGCGCCAAGAACTTTACCAAGCCATTGAAAACATCTGGGAAACTTACTATTTCATTGGCGAAGAAAAAGATATTCCCTTTCATCTGTCCATGCTGCTCTACAAAATGGGTTATTATGCTGAGGCGATCGCCTATCTCGATCTCTCTCTCCAATTGTACGGTGAAGATCCCGGTATACTCTACAACCAAGCAAAGTGTTACGCACAATTACAAGCTTGGGAAAAAACTTTAGAAACTCTTGAGAAAGCCCTAATACTCTATCCTCAATTTGAAGCCGCACAATTCTTAAAAACTGAAATAGAAACAGCATCCCACCTCAAAGTTAATCAGATAGGATGAGTGATTCAATATTAGATCGCGTTAATTTGCTCTTTCGGGTAAAGTTAACCTCGCATTTATCTATCTTATCTAAAACTATTAAACCCTGATCTGACAATCGCAATTTAAAATAACTCATGGAAACGACTCAACAACAAAACTGGTACTGGGAAAATCAACAAATTCTGCGTCGAGAAGTGGATCGCGTAGGTGAGATTTTAGAATGTTATTTGCAAGGCAAAACCCTCTCACGGCCAGAGCCAGAAACCCTTCCTTCGACATCCACCCTCGCACAGCTTTGCGATCGCTTCAATCTCTCTCCTTTTGAACGGGATATTTTACTCCTCTGTGCAGGGATGGAAATTCACCCTCATTTTCATTCCCTCTGTGCCAAAGCCCAAGGTAACACCCAAAAAAATTATCCTTCTCTCGGTTTGGCACTGTCTATCTGTCCCAATGCCCAATGGCGAGTGCTTTCTCCGCAAAATCCCCTACATCGCTGGCAACTCATTGAAGTGACTCCCGGAGCTTCCCTGACTCAAGCTGCCATCCACATCGATCGCCGCATTCTCTGCTACCTTTTAGGAGAATCCGCCACAGACGAACGCTTGACGGGATGGCTTTATCGGATTCCGCGCGAGAATATCGCCGCTCTTTCTCTCCCTTCTTCTCGTGCCGCGATCGCCGAACAAATTGCCGCCGCATGGTCGAATTCTCATCAGAGTGAGATCCAACCTCTGATGCAACTCTGCGGCCACGAGAACAGTGCTAAATACGAAATTGCTCGAGATGCTTGCGATCGCCTTGATTTCAGCCTCATTCTCCTGTCGGCAACGAATTTACCCACAGCAGCAGAAGAATTGTATCACTTGCGACAACGTTGGGAGCGAGAAGCAATTTTGAGCAATGCCGTTCTTTTGATCGAATGTGACGGCATCTCCAATAACGATACGGCCAAAGAAACCGCCTTCTTACAATTTATCGAACAGTTTCACACCCCCGCGATCGTCAGTAGCGAAGAGCGCAAAACTTTCCCTCATCGCAATGCGATCGCGTTTGAGATTACCGCTTTACCCTATGCTGAAAAACGTCACTTATGGGAAACACACCTCGGAACGAAGAAACAAGAAATGAACGGTTATCTCGAACCTCTCATCGCTCAATTCAATCTTGACAGACAAACCATTCAAGTTGCTTGTGCATCCATGCAACATCCCGAAGTCGATCTCAAAACGCATCTATGGGAGTTTTGCCGCTTGCAAGCTCGTCCTCGTTTGGACAACTTAGCACAGCGCATCGAATCTACCGCTACTTGGGAGGATTTGGTTTTACCCGAACGGGAAAAAAGCATTTTGCGCGATGTCTCTGCACAGGTGCAACAGCGTTTTCGCGTTTATGAAGAATGGGGGTTTTCCGGTAAAGGTCGTCGAGGATTGGGTATCAGTGCCTTATTTGCCGGGGCGAGCGGGACTGGTAAAACCATGGCCGCCGAAGTCATTGCCAAAGAGTTTCGCCTCGATCTCTATCGCATCGATCTCAGTGCGGTGGTTAGCAAGTATATCGGCGAAACTGAGAAAAACTTGCGACGCATCTTTGACGCGGCTGAAGCAGGGGGAGCCGTGTTACTCTTTGATGAAGCAGATGCTCTCTTTGGTAAACGCACTCAAGTCAAAGATAGCCACGATCGCCATGCCAATATCGAGGTGAGCTATCTCTTACAACGGATGGAAGCATATCAAGGTTTAGCGATTCTCACTACTAACCTGAAAGATTCATTAGATCAAGCCTTTTTGCGTCGCATTCGTTTTATTCTTAACTTTCCTTTCCCGAAAGCCGATGCGAGGAGCGAAATTTGGCGGCGAATTTTCCCGAAACAAACCCCTACCGAAGGGTTAGATTATCAGAAATTGGGACAATTGAGTGTAGCTGGGGGAAATATTCGTTCCATTGCTCTCAATGCGGCATTTTTGGCGGCGGATGCAGGAGAGTCAGTGATGATGAAACATATCAAACAAGCAGCACAAACTGAATATCTAAAAGTTGGTCGCAGTTTGACCAGTGCTGAAATACAAGATTGGGTTTGAGTTAGTTAGAATTCTCCACAAACATAGCTTTTCTCTCGACTTTTGTTATCGAGAAAGCCCACTTCGATCGCGCATTTCTGTCCTTCGCGGGAAAACTCCCATTGATATACGATCTTTTCTTGTTCTTGCGACGGCTGACCTAAAATTTGCCGGACTTGCGTGTCAGTCATTCCATTTTCTACCCGTTCAAATTGTGGAGGAGTCTCGCCACTGGATGCGATACCAATTCCACTCAAGCGATCGCCTTGAAATTCTCCCTCAAAAGTTGACCCGTCGGCAGTTTCCCAAGTATAAATGCGATCGCGCCGTATTTCCCGACCCGGAGAGCCTAACAAAGCAACGACCTCTTGATAACTTATCTCCTCAATGCGATCGTAAGCTCGTCTCGCAGAATTTTCCTCCTCTTCAGAAGTATCCGGAGAAAGTTCTTCTTCGGGAAGCAAGGTAGAGGGGGAAGCCGGGGTAGCGGGAGGTGGACAATTTGGCTCCCAACCCGAAACTCGCGCCCCGGAATTTTGTAAGCTGACGAGATGGACGAGGAAAGTCCTCAAAATCCCTTCATTAAACGCGATCGCATTTCCCAAAATTCTCTCATCAAACGCGATCGCTCCTTCCCAAAATTCTCTCATCAAATGCGATCGATCGCATTTGATGAGACAGAGACAAGTTATCGCGATCTCTTTCAACCTTTCAAAAAACGAAATGATAATACCAGAAGGTAGAATTCGCAACATTGGTGTGGAAGTGCGATCGCTGTTTTTGAAACGGCAAAAATCAATTTGTTTTATTGTTTGAGTTTCACACAATCTTCCACAAACTCATCGCAGAGCGATTGCGTCACATGACCCATTGCATAAAAATGAACGAAGCGATCGCTTTTTACTAAGTTATATTTTTCATAGAGTTGTTGTTGAGAGAACCAAGAAAAATAAGCATTAAAGGCAGCGAGAGGAAAAAATATAGCCATGCCAAAAGGATGACGATAGACACTTTTTATTCCTTGTTTTTGTAAGCAATTCACGACATAACTTGCTCGCTCCAGACAAGTTTTGACCAGATTTGCGATCGCGTCTTTGTCCATTGCTGCTAAACGAGCAAACACGACTAAAGCACGAAATCCATCGCGACTGCCATAGAGAGTAATATCTTTAATATTTCCCAAATAAGAAACCTCATTAACTTGTTTTTTAAAATCACAAATTATCTCTTTACGACAGAGAAAAACGTTGGCTGGCATTGGCGAACCTAAAATTTTATGTACGCTAATCGTCATGGAATTAATATCAGGATTTTTAAAAGTATAATGAGGAGCAGGACAAGCTAGATCTCGATCCATAAAAGGAATGACTAGACCTCCTAAAGCCGCATCGACGTGCAGATAAAAATTACATTGTTTTTGTTTGAGAATTTCTACACATTCATCAATGGGATCGTACATTGCTGTCATCGTTGTTCCCGCAGTTAAGATTAAAATGATAGGCTCACGATCGCTAATTTTTTCCTGAAAATCGAACAAATCTAATTGTTCGTGTTCTCGTGTCTTGATAATCTTGATTGTTTGAAAACCGAGAAGCTGAGAATATTTATAAATACTGTAGTGAGAACTATCTGGGAAAACGAGAGTTGCTTCTGGATGGAGCGTTTTTCCGATCCACATACCTTGCAAATTTCCTAAAGAAGAGCCACCTCCTACATATCCCCAGCAGTTTTCCTTCGCAAGGTTTTGGTATTCGGCAAAACATTCGACAACTTCTCTTTCTTTATCTAAGGTATTAGGAAGCGGACAGCGATCGGGTAAAAAACAATCGCCTAAATTATTATTTAATTGTTCTAAATAAGGCTGTAAAAGATTCCCCAGATCGGGAAATCTTTCTAAATTCACTTGAATACCAGTATAGTATTTATTTTGTCGATCTAATTGCTGTCTAGGCTGAGAATGAGCGATTTTTTCTTGGGACAGAGGAAAATCTCGATCGATTTTTGTGAGTTTCATCTTGTTTCTTTAAGCCTGAGTTAAGTTTAAAGATCAATTTTAAATCATATCTCTATCATTTTAGCAAGTCTCCACCAAACGCGATCGCATTCCCTCAAAAACTCTACCCAATTCTTGCTAGACGTAAAGTGAACTCTGGTAAAATATCTTCTCCAGATAATAATGAAGGATTATCTAAGAATTCTACCTCTTTACTTTGCCGATAAATTTCAATTTTTTTGGTTTTTGGGTTAATCAACCAACCCAATTGTGTACCATTCTCTAAATATTCTTCCATCTTTTTCCGAGTATCTTTTAATGTATCGCTGGGAGACATTAACTCTATTACAAAATCTGGACAAAGAGGCAAGAATTTTGTACGTTGTTCAATAGGAAGTGCATCCCATTTTTCTAGAGGAATCCAAGCTGCATCTGGCGATCGATCTGCACCATTAGGTAATTTAAAACCGGTAGAAGAATCAAAAACTTTACCTAATTGTTTTTCCTCATTCCACAACCACAATATCGCTGTAATTCCAGCGTTACGATTGCCTGTTTCTCCTCCTGCTGGAGACATAATAATCAAGACTCCGTTAGCATTGCGTTCAAAGCGAATATTTTTATTTCTAACACACAATTGGTAATATTGTTCGTCTGTAAGATTCACGGTTGCCAAGTCGAGAGTCAAATTAGTCATCTTAACTCCTAACAATTTTAGGTCTATCTGTAATTATAGTCGCGATCGCACCACGAAGATCGCCGTTCTCGATCGCACTTCCTCAAAATTCTCTCAGTAAATACGATCGCACTTCCCAAAACACTCTCAGCAAACGCGATCGCACTTCCCTCAAAAATTCCTCGATCTGGTAAAATAACACTAGGAACTCCTATCTGAGATAAAAGCCATGCAAGTTAAAGACATGACAGTAGAACAATTACAGGATTTAATTCGGCATACAGTCGAGCAATGTTTAGAGGAATATTTTGGCGATCCTGATGAAGGTTTAAACGTTCGTGATGCAGTAAAACAACAACTTTTAGAATCGTTACAACAGACAAAAAATAAGCAGTCTAATCATTCTTAAGTTGCCTAGGAAAGTACAGTAAAATGACTTATTCAGTTGAGTTAACCGATAATGCTGTACGAGATCGAGAAAAATTGGGTCAGGTTATGACAGAACGCATCGATCGCAAAATTAATTGGTTGGCTGAAAATTTTGAACAAATTACACCGCAAGCATTAACAGCAAATTTGGCAGGTTTATTTAAGCTAAGAGTGGGAGATTATCGAGTAATTTATTCCTTTAATTCTGAGTTGAAACTCATTGCAGTTCACAAAATTGGTCATCGTCGGGAAATTTACGATATTTGAATAGGCGATCGCATCTCTATCATTTTAGCAAGTCTCCAGCAAAGGCGATCGCATTCCCCAAATCTCCTCATCAACAGCGATCGCACTCCTCAAAACTCTCTCAGCAAAGGCGATCGCATTCCCCAAATCTCCTCATCAACAGCGATCGCACTTCTCAAAACTCTCTCAGCAAATGCGATCGCACTTCTCAAAACTCTCTCAGCAAAGGTGATCGCACTTCCTAAAACTCTTCTCAACCAACGCGATCGCACTTCCCCCAATCCTCTCAGCAAACGCGATCGAGAAGTTAATTCTCTTTTTCAAGACTTACGCCCTCTGCTAAAATCAGTTACGAGTTGTCCTGTAAAACTGAAATACCTAGTACAAGAACATAGTGGGTTTTCCCGTCATAATCCCATGCTTCTGTCAGTTGCAGCCGATCATTCTAAATCCGTCCCTGCAATATCTGCGGAGCTAAAACGCAATGCTGATGAAGAAGGTGGTTCTGCTAATGAAGAATCTCACTTCACCATCTATACTCAGGGATTACAAGAATCCTTCAACTTTAAAGTCGATGAGTATACACTGTCGATGGCAACTCAGTCTTTCCTCAACACCATGCTTAATCTCTGCAAATCAGACTCTGCAAGTAGAATCTGTGGTGTGTTTTATGCAACTGAAGCAGGAGCTATTCCAGAACTGAACTGGAACTCGTTCGCGATCTAGTCGACTCATACTCAGAATCTCGGCAAGATAGTTATGTTTCAGAAAGATTGAGCCACTTTTTCGATCTACATCTCAATGGTGTGGAACAAGAACATAAAGATGGTCTGGGAATATTTATTGACCAGCATGAAGATTACGATCTTAACGTACAGCAAATCCATGAAGGTTTCATTGATGCCTTAGCAACCATGAAAATTTGGTGGACAAATCTAATTGAAACTGATTTAAACTGAGTGAAAGCATGATGGTTTCTATTAAATCATATAGATCGCCCAAAGTAGAGGTTCGAACAAATAGTATTTCGGGTAGAGGTCTGTTTGCTAAAGATTTTATCTTCAAGGATGAGGTTGTTGCCATCAGATCTGGTCATATTGTGGAAGTTGAAGAATCTCTCAAATTAGACAAGAGCATTGGAGATTTTAGCCTTCAAATTCACGATAATTTTTGCTTGTGTCCTCGTTCGGTTGATGAGGTTGACGATATCGTGATTTTCTTAAATCATTCATGCGATCCTAATATTGGTATGAATGGAGAAACAATCTACGTAGCCATGCGGAATATCCAACCTGATGAAGAACTGTATTATGACTATTCTATGGCTATGACACATCTATACTATCTTGACTGTAACTGTGGAGCGAAGAACTGTCGAGGAGTTATTACTGGCCAAGACTGGACAAATCAAGAACTTCAGCAGAGATATGGCTCTTACTTTTCCTCTTTCATTTTGAAGAAAATCAAGTCAATCTCTGAATAATACTTGGAATCACGTATAGCGTTTCTCGATTTACCGAAGTACATAAAAAACACCCAAAAGCCTTGTTTTTGCTCGATTTAACTGTACTCCATCTATTTGAGAAACGCTATATATAAAATTCTTCAGATTTTTGATATGAGGATTAAGTATGAATGCCTTTATTTCTGGAATATGGCTTGGTTTTTCCTTATTGGTGGCAATTGGAGCACAAAATAGCTTAATTTTAAGACAAGGCTTAAGGCAAGAATATGTTTTTATTGTGTGCCTTATGTTTGCTTGTTCGGATGCTATTTTAATAAGCCTTGGTATTTCTGGCTTTGGGGTTTTTGCCAAAGTAAATCCTTGGATAGAAGAAATTGCCAGAGATGGTGGGGCACTGTTTCTGATAGGTTATGGCCTTCACAGTTTTTGGCTAGCTATCAAATCATCTGATTCTTTGCTTCCAGACACTGATGCAAACACATCTCTTTCCTTAATCATCTCAACATGTCTTGCTTTTACATGGCTTAATCCACATGTATACTTGGATACAATGTTCTTAATAGGTTCTGTGTCTACATCTTACTCCGATCTGAAGATTCAATTTGCATTAGGAGCGATCTCGGCATCATTTATATTCTTTTTTGCTCTAGGTTATGGAGCAAGTAAGTTAGCACCAGTACTCAATAATCCAGTATCATGGAAGATTATTGAGATCGCAATAGGGATTATTATGTTTCTAGTTGCAATAAGTCTATTTTTATAACAGAAATAGAACAATCATTAAATTTCTAGGTATATTTTATTATGGAGAGGGAGTCACCTTTAACTATCTCTCTAAAGTTTATCTCTTATTCAATTCCCTCAATCCGATCTTCCACCTCCTGATACAACTCCCGCAAACGGTCTAAATTCTCCTCCAAACCTCCCAGCAAAGGCGATCGCATCTCCCTAAAAATTCTCTCAGCAAATGCGATCGCATCCAACAATTTTGCGATATTATGAAAATAGTAAATTAGAACTGAAGCATTTTATGGCAACTTATACCGAGGTACTCCATCAAGTTCACGATCTTTCCCTCATCGAGCAAATTCGACTTTTTGAGGAGTTGAAAGCGATCGTTCCCACTCCTGTAGAAGTGGAAGGAACAGATGAGGTTATTTCTCCAGAAGAAGTTGCAATGAGTGATGCAGCTTGGCAAAATTATATTAGCGGACGCGATCGCGGTATCTCTTCAAAAGAATTAAAACATAAACTTTTTGGAGAGAACAAGAACGGTGATTGATTATGTTTTGCTTAAGTCAGCAGAACGCTATTTATCGCGAATGCAACCTGATGACCAAATTCGTATTATCAATGCGTTGGATACTTTGTTAGAAAATCCTACTTTATTAGATATTAAACTCCTCAAGGGTCGTCCTGAATCTCGATTGCGTGTAGGAAAATATCGTGTTCTGTTTAAAGAAGATTTAGAAAATCAAGTCTATCTTATCACGGCAATTGGTCCGCGTGGAGATGTTTATAAATAAACGCGATCGCATCTCCTCAAATCCTTCCCAGAAACGCGATCGCACTTCCCAAAATTTTCTCAACTAATGCGATCGCATCTCCCAAAACTCTCTCAGCAAAAGCGATCTCGCTCCTCAAAATTCTCCCAGTAAATGCGATCGCACTTCAAAAAAACTCTCTCATCTTGAAGATTTACCAAATTTTAGCTAATTTTAAAATAAAGCCGGGTAAGATATTTTCTCCTGATAGTGTGGAAGGGTTTTCTAAAATTTCTACTTCTTTACTTTGTCGATAAATTTCTACTCGTCGTTTTTTGCGATTGATAAGCCATCCTAATTTTGCCCCATTCTCTAGGTATTCCTGCATTTTTGCTTGAGTCGCCTTCAAGGAATCGCTAGGAGACATTAGTTCTACAACAAAATCCGGACAAATATTACTAAATTTTTCTCGTTCTTTTGGAGGTATTTTTTCCCATTTGTCGAGAGGAATCCATGAAGCATCAGGGGAACGTTCTGCACCATTAGGTAATTTAAAACCCCCTGAAGAATCAAATGAAATCCCTAATTCATTAGTATCTGACCAGTTAAATAATTGTTGTGTCAGCCTTCCATTTCGATTACTGGTTTCATCACCTGCGGGGGACATGATGACTAAATCTCCATTAGCATTACGTTCAAAGCGAAGATTTTGATTTTTAGTACACAACTGATAATATTGCTCATCAGTCAGGTTGACGGTTTCTAGGTCGAGAGTCAAATTGGCCATCTTAACTCCTAACAACTTTAGGTCTATCTGTATTATAGTCGCGATCGCACTGCTGAGGATCGAGAAAGCGCGATCGCACTTCCCAAAATTCTCTCATCAAATGCGATCGCACTTCCTCCAACATCTTCTCATCAAAGGCGATCGCATTTCATCAAAACTCTCTCATCAGAAACGCGATCGCACTTCCTCAAACTCCTCTCTGTGTTAGGATTGAGATGTCGTCAAGGCACAATTTGAGGATTTATGTTTTTAAGGTACTGTGAAGCCGCATTAAAGCAAACTCGATATAAACAATTAGAAGATGAATCTTGGTTTGCTGAGATTGAAGGATTTGAGGGAGTATGGGGAAATGGTGATACAGTAGAAGAATGTCGCACGGATTTGTTAGAGGTTTTGGAAGAATGGATACTTTTAAAGTTAAGAGATGGCGACTCTCTACCAATTGTTGATGGAGTAGATTTGAAAATTGTTGAGGAGGTAGAGGTTTAAAAATGCCTTCCGTTATTTCTCGCAAAGAGTTGATTCGTAAATTTAGAGCATTAGGTTATACGGGACCGTATTCTGGAGGAAAGCATCAGTTTATGACAAAAGGCGAACTGAAAATTCGCATTCCTAATCCTCATAAAAGTAAAGATATTTCAGTGGGTTTAGTTAAGGAAATTTTGCGACAGGCTGGAATTAGTAATGATGAATGGGATAATGCTTGAACCATGCGATCTCACTTCCTCAACAGCCTCTCATCAAACGCGATCGCACTCCCAAAAATTCTCTCTGCAAATGCGATCGCAAGTTTACAAAATGAATAAAGCTAGATTTTTATTTCTGTTTCTAACTCGATCTGAACGTTAGATATTTCTGTATAAATTGGGATTTTATTATTGAGTGATTCAAAACTCACGACTAAATGATAAGGAACTGCAGCAAAAGGATCGTTATTCCATCCTTCGTGTCCAATTACAGCAATACAAAATGAGTCTCTCAAATTATAAGCTTTAACAATTGCCCAATCTTTTTGTAAAGTCCCATTACTTCTCGAGACAGTTTTAAGTGTTTTATGATGTTTTTGTTTGCCTAGAGTCCATGTAAATAAACCTTCTCCTTTTTCTACTTCACTAGAAGATTGATAACCTTTTAAAATTCTTTCTTTAAATGATTCTGGATTTTCACCTTGTTTGCTACATTCCCAATCTAACCAAGTAGAAAGATATCTTCTTTTATTTCGTCTTGTCCGGCGAGGTTGTGCTTTATACGAAAGTGTAATTTCCACTAAAAATTCTATCTCATCTCCAGTCGATAGTAAATTTTCTGGGAGTTGAACTTGATATATTTTAACTTGTTTTGCTCGAATAATATTATTTCCTGTAGTTATAAGTGTTACTCTATAATTTGAATTAGCGATCGCTCGATTAAGATCGGGAATACCATAACCAATTTGACGAATAATATTTTCTTTTTCTTCGTTACTTTGATTAATTGCCCATTCTGGCCATCGTGCTGATTGCACAATTAAAGCACGATAAAGCAAACAATTTTCATCGAGAAATTCTGCCGCAAGACAAGCAGCAATATAAGTTACTTTTGGGGCAGCAAATGATGTTCCGAAATCATCTGCTGCAACAGAAGGTGCAGCATTTTGATTTAAAGTAGAACGAACTAATTGAGGAGTAGATGGAGAACATTTAATCGTGATGGGATTATTATGATCTTGCACCAAATCTCCTCCGTACTCTACTACTTCGGGTTTGATAGTATCCCAAATTCCAAAGCCAGAACAAGAAAATGCAGAAGGATGATCTTTTTCTCCAAGAGACACCCATGAACTGTCATTGTAAAAATTTTGATTTACAGATCCAACAGTCAACGCTTGGAAACTTTGGGCTGGATTGGCAATTCGACAAGAATTTGCTAACAAATAATTTGGATATGAGCGGTTGGCTTCTAAATGTTCTTTAATAGATAATCTTGATGATAATCGATGATAATTTAAAGGAATATTGCCCGCAGCAACGACAAATAAAATATCTTTCTCCCATGTTAATTTATCTATAGTTTCTGCCCATGTACTCATATTCTTTGTCCAGCAAGGTACATCCCCAGTAATTGAATGATTGAAAATTCTAGTATTAGTTTGATTGCTATAGATATCAACAATCTCTTCTAAAAGGAGAGGTGGATAGAGGCGATCGGATAATCTACAATTATTGTCTAAAATTCGAGCATTTTGAATCCAAAAAACTGCATTATATTTTCCTTGTTTGGGAATATTCCGTGGATAAAGCATTGCTCCTGCTACTCTTGTTCCATGACCACCATTGCCAACCAAATCAGCCGTTAAATTATCTGCAACCCACGATCTTGACTGAGTAGAATCGATAGCATTAGCTAAGATAGGATGATGCTCTTGAATTCCGCTATCTATAACACAAACTTTAGGTGCATTAGCATTTGGGGACTCTAGTTCAAAAAAGATATCATCTCCATTTTCAAGTTGAGCATTAGTTTCAACTTGAATAATATCTGGTTCAGTAACTTCAAAAATATAGGGAAAATTAGAAACTAAATCTTTGAGTCCTTGTCCTGAAATTTGAATGCGACAAGAAAAACTATCTGGTGCTTGAGCAAATTTTGGAGTTTTACCATCAATAAAACTACCCAAAAATTCACCATTGTAGTGCTGAATAAATTGAGCTAACTTCGCTTGTCTATCGGATGCTAAATCATCCCACTCTTCATAGGTTTTACTTTGTTTTGCAGTCCAGCGAATAATTGCATCTCTATATTGTTCGGAACTTTGAGATTCTCTTTTTTTCGGATAATCACTCAATTTTGCTTTAGTACCGAGACAGGAAATCCCAACATCAACTATATACATTTGCGGATCTCTAATTTTATCCCAATTTTCTACTAGAGTTGGAGATAAAATAAATTCCAGTTTTTGATGAGGTTGACTAATATCTAAAATTTTAGCAATAACTCCTCCTCCTCTTTCCTCTTGGAAAAACTTCTCTATTTTATTTTGTAACTCGCTAAGTTCTACATCTCCGGAAGCACCAATAATATAGCCATCTTCTAATTCAGCGATAATTTCTATATCTGAAGTTTTTAGATTATCTAAATCAAATGTATCAGGATCAATTTTTAAAATTAATGGTACAGCGTCTGGTAATTCAGGTTTATTTTCCTCTTCTCGTTGTTCTTGAGTAGTTTGCCAGTCATCAACAACTGATAACACTGAATTTCTAATTTTAGTGCCATGTCCTTGACGATTATTCAAATTCATTGCAGTTTGTGTATTCCTTTTTCCTCCACCTCTAGGACTATTAAATGTTCCTTGGGTAGTTAATTTTAATGAAATATGAGGAAAAGATTGTGGATTATCGATCATTTAATTTCCAATTAATAATTAATTCAAAACAGACTTAATTTCTTGAATTGCTAATAAAAGATGCTCTTGAATGACCAATCCTTCTCGTTCGAGAATCGCAAGTTTAGCAGCATCTTCAGCAATTCTTACTGCTTGAGCAGCAGAAAAACCTTTGATTTTCTGAATAATGTTATCCCAGTCAATTGTTCCTACTTCTACAGTAGAGAGAGTTTGTTTGATTATAAATAATAACTCTTGTTCACCGGGTTTTGGTACTTCAATGAGATCGTCAAATCGTCTCCAAAGAGCAGTATCTAAAGACTGATTGAGATTAGTTGCAGCAACTAAAAGACTTGATGATGCTTCATACTCATCTAAAATTTGTAGAAAAGTATTAACAACTCGTTTGATTTCTCCAACTTCTTGACGATCCTCTCGAGATTTAGCAATGGAATCGCATTCATCAAAAAACAGCAAACATGGTTCTGATGAAGCTCTTTCAAACACTAATCTCAAATTATGAGCAGTTTCCCCCAAAAATGAAGACACAATTGCATCAAAGCGGACTTTGAGTAAAGGGAGTCCTGTATTCCACGCTAAACGTTCTGCACCTAGTGTCTTTCCACATCCCGGAGAACCATATAACAAAATTCTTTGTCTATAGCGTAGTCCATAATGGGCTAGACGATCTCTGGCAGCATACTCGCGTTCAATACGCTGAAAACGCCTCTCAATAGGATCGGATAATACCATATGATGTCTGAGTTTATCCCTTGATATATATGTTACCAGAGGGATGTTAGATCTGGGACTGGTTGGCAGTTCGCTGAGATTACCAAAACTCTCTGATGATTTCGGGGATGACTCAGAAGATGCAGGAGATTCTTTATTTTTATTTCTTTTTTGGATATTCTCTAATTGTTGGGCTAGAAGGGTATGACCTTTTTTTCGTTCCTCTTCAATGACCAGATACGAGAGTTTGTCGATCGCCTCGGTGTCAGAAGCAGCGATCGCTCTAAATAATCTTTTGAGAAGCTCGGCTTTCATAATAATGCCCCTCAATCCTGTATTAGGAGTATAAAAGATGGACTAACGAGAATTTGTAACAAAGTTTGTATGATACTATTATACTTATAATTTGATTTTTAAGTCTACAAGGTTCAGACAAAATGTAGAGGTGTCGATCGCACCTCTACATTACCCTAGTCTAGAAGGTTTCCGAGCTTGATAGATTATTCAATTCCCTCAATCCGATCTTCGACCTCCTGATACAACTCCCGCAAGCGGTCTAAATTCTCCTCGCTGGTCTCCCAGTAACCGCGACCGTTGACCTCCAAGAGAGTTCCTACCATCTTGCGGAAAGAATTGGGATTCAAATTCATCAACCGCTTGCACATTTCCGGGTCATCGATGAACGTCGTATTGACATCCTCGTACACCCAATTATCCACCGCGTCCGCCGTCGCTGACCATCCCATCGTATTCACCAGACGCTTAGATAACTCTCGCACGCCTTCATAACCGTGACTCAGCATCCCCTCATACCATTTTGGGTTCAGCATCTTTGTCCGCGCATCCAAACGCACGGTTTCCGAGAGGGTGCGTACCTGTGCGTTGGCGGTGGTGGTGTCGGCGATGTATGCAGCCGGTTTTTTGCCATCTGTGCGAAGACTCGATACAACTTTCGTCGGGTCGGAGTCGAAATAGTGAGAAACGTCGGTTAAACTGATCTCGGAAGAATCGAGGTTTTGGAAGGTGACATCGGCGGTTTTTAGGGAGGCTTCAAAAATATCCCGCTTTTCGTCCATCACCCCCGGATTATCGGAATTGAAGGCGAAGGATTTACGATTCAGGTACATATCCTGTAATTCCTTCTCTTCCTCCCAACTGCTATTCTCTACCGCAAGGTTCACATTGGAAGAATAAGACCCGGAAGCATTGGAGAAAATCCGCGTCGCTGCTTCTCGCACATTTACCCCCATTTCCTCCGCTTGTTGCAAAGCGTGTTTGCGAATGTAGTTCATTTCGAGGGGTTCCTCAGCTTCGGCGGCCATTTTGACCCCCCGATCTAACAAGGCCATTTGGTTGATGAAGAGGTCGCGGAAAACGCCGGAACAGTTGACGACGACATCAAGGCGAGGACGGCCTAATTCTTCTAAGGAAATCAGTTCTAATTTATTCACTCGTCCCAAGGAGTCGGGGACGGGTTTGACTCCCACCATCCAGAGAATTTGTGCGAGGGATTCCCCGTAGGTTTTGATGTTATCGGTCCCCCAGAGGACGCAGGCGATAGTTTCCGGGTATTCTCCCCCATTATCGATGCGTTGGCGTTCGATAAGGCGATCCACGACGATTTTAGCGGATTTGACGGCGGCGAGGGTGGGGATGGATTGGGGATCGAGAGCGTGGATATTCTTTCCGGTGGGGAGGACATCGGGGTTGCGAATGGGGTCGCCTCCGGGCCCGGGAAGGACGTATTCCCCCTCTAATGCTTTCAGGAGTCCTCCCAGTTCGTTATCGGCGCAAACCTGTTCTAAGCAGAATTCGAGGTATTCAAACAGGGGTTTTAAGTCTTCTGCGTTGACTTCAGGATAGCCGCATTCTGTCAGCGCATCGATCCAAGGGGCTTTTTTACCCAAGTTGAAGAAGTTTAATTTGGAAATAAAATCGACTCGTCCTTCTTCGTTGACTTGTGCTTTGACCAGCGATCCCACTGCTTCGCGGGTTGCAAGGGTAATATCCTGTA
This sequence comes from Spirulina sp. LEGE 11439, assembly GCF_059821285.1. NCBI lineage: Bacteria > Bacillati > Cyanobacteriota > Cyanophyceae > Spirulinales > Spirulinaceae > Spirulina > Spirulina sp. LEGE 11439. The sequence goes on along the minus strand of NZ_JCAMRX010000001.1, from coordinate 63,185 downwards.
GGAGTTCCACATCTTGGAGAATTCCCCGATCGCTATTCCGGTAAATCTCCTCCATATCCCGTGCGATACTTTCGGCGATGATGCGGGGTAAACTCTTCATCCCTTCCTCTTCGCGATCCAAACTGGCAATATTGACTAAAGTTGCGATCGCCTCTTCTGCGGTAGGGGGTTTTCCAACCACGTGCAGTCCGCAGGGTAACAAGCGGGATTCAATTTCCATCAACTTGCGATAGACCGATCCTACTAAATTATCCCGTTCTTCTGTTGCATCTTCTTGTTGCAAGCGTGCTTTTAAATTGTCTGCATCCTGCAACTCTGTAATATCCTTATCCAAGTTGAGGATAATACTTTGGTCTACAATTGTCAGGGCAATTTGCACCCCGCGTCCCCCTTCCTTCAAACTTTGGTAGGAACCAATCAACTCGCTGAGTTCCCGCAAACCCTTGTAGAGTCCGGCATTTTCCGCAGGAGGGGTGAGATAGGAGATGGTTTCTGCATAGCTGCGACGCTTGGCGATGGTTGCTTCGCTGGGATTATTGGCGGCATAGTAGTAGAGATTGGGAGTCGATCCGATTAAACTATCGGGATAGCAGTCTCCGGACATTCCCATCTGTTTCCCCGGCATAAATTCCAGAGACCCGTGGGTACCAAAGTGTAGGACTGCATCCGCTTGCCAAATCTGTTCCAAATAGGTGTAATATGCGGCAAAACCGTGATGGGGAGAAGCCGATCGCGAGAACAATAATCGCATGGGATCGCCTTCGTATCCGAATGTCGGTTGTACGCCAATGAAGACATTCCCAAACTGTTTCCCGTAAATGAGGAGATTTTGGCCGTCCGTGTTTAAATGTCCCGGAGGTGGACCCCAATTCTCTTCCAAACGCTCATAATAGGGCGTGAGGCGTTCGTATTCCATCACTGACATGCGATGGGCTATATTTAACTCGGGACTGGCATACTGGGCTCGTGCGTCGTGTATGACGGCTTCCATCAACCCCATCGGCGTATCGGGTAACTCTTGGATGTCGTAGCCGTTGCGTTTTAATGCCTGCATGACTTCGTAAATAGAGCCGAAAACATCCAAATATGCCGCCGTCCCTACATTACCCTTATCCGGCGGGAAACTAAAGACCGTGATGGCAACCTTCTTATTTAACTTGGGCTTTTTCCGCAGATTTGCCCATTTCATCGCCCGTTTTGCGATCGCCTCGATCCGATCCTGCAATGCGATCGCGCGTCCGGTCATCCCATCCCGTCCCGAAACAATGATAGGCTCGATCGCGCCATCCAGTTCGGGAATGGCTATTTGCAACGCCACTTGAATCGGGTGCAATCCCAGATCGCTATCTTCCCATTCCTCTGTCGTTTGGAATACCAACGGTAACGCAACCATATAGGGACGATTGAGGCGTTTTAACGAGTCTATCGCCTTGGGGTGGTCTTGACGCGCCGGACCGCCGACGAGGGCAAATCCGGTTAAGGAGACGGTAACATCCACATAAGGAGTCGGTTCGATCCCCTTGACTCGCTTATCCCAGAACAGTTCGTCTACGGGTTTCGAGAAGTCCAACCCACCGGAAAAGACAGGAAGAACTCGCGCCCCCATCACCTCCAATTCCTGTACCATAGCCACATAATGGGCATCATCCCCGGTCACTAAATGAGTCCGTTGTAGAACAATCCCGACACAAGGTGCGAGGGGATCCCGCAGATCCTCATTAATATCATCCCGTTGATTAAACCAGTCCCAATATTCCTGTACATCCTCAAACATTTTTGGGGCGAGGGGATGCCATACTCCCATATCGGGATAAACTACGGGATCGTTATATTTTGCCCCGTCACCCTGTCCCGGAAAGACATATTTATCCGCCAGCATGAGGAGGAAATTCTCTAAATTATCCGCCGATCCCCCCAGCCAATACTGGAAACTTAACATGAAGTGACGCGCATCTTGCGCCCGATCCATGGGCATATATTTAAGGACTTTTGGCAGCGTCCGCAGCAGCTTTAACATACTATCTTGGAACGAGGATCCCGATTTTTCCTTCCGCTTCCGCATAAACTGCGCGATCGCACTTTTACTCTGTCCCAAATTCTCCATAGAAAAACTCCCCATCTTATTGAGGCGCATCACTTGGGGCATGGAGGGGAAAACCACCGCTACATCTAGGTTATCCCGATGGGGTTTCACCGCTTCAACGACTTTCTCTGCCAAATCCTCCAAAAATATCAGAGAAGCGATAAAAATGTTTGCTTCTGCAACAGATTGTTTAAAATTTTCATAATTCTCTGGATCTCGCAGTTCTTCGATCAGATAACCGCTAATTTCGATCGCCAGATTGGGATTGTGTTCGTTAATGGACTGCACCGCCGCCGAAAGCGTACTTTGATATTGCGGCTCTAACACGACATAGACCACCTTTAACAGCGAACGATCTCGCAAATCCCTTGGTGTGACGCGACGAATGGTGGACTTGACGTTGGTGAACATACAGGCATTCTCCTTTTAGCGATCGGCTCTTGGCTATGGGGTTATGGGTTGCTGAACTCCGGCGTTTCGTGCCAGTCCAGAAAAAAAGCACTAACCCACCAATAAATCAGATTTAGATGGATCTTGCCTCGATTTGACACAATTCGATAAGGAATACAACGCAATTTTTACAATTTGTTGTAATTTGGCGAGAGCGATCGCTTTTCTGCTTTGTAACAAAATGAGATATAAAAAACTTGACTAATGATTAAAAATGTTTTTTTGCTAGCCGTTGTCAAAATCGTAAAATTATGTGTACGATAAATCAATAATTGAATAAACTCTGCTACCGGACAAAATCAAGGGTAGGGTTAAACTGCTAATACCGCAGCCACCGGGGATGCTCCCGATGACCTCAGACTTCGTTAGAAGTCTCTAATGTCTCTAAACTTAGTTCATACCATATACCATTTTGACAGGGACTCAGTATATCCCTGTCTTGGGCAAGATGAGAACTCTACATAGGGGATTAGTATTAGAAAACTTTACCCATACGATTTTAGTATATTCGAGAAAATGATCACTTCAAATCGCTACCTAGAATTACTTACAACCTTTCCACCTCGTCCCATAACTTCCGAGGAAGAATTAATAGAAACACAAAGTCGAGTCGATCGCTTACTCGATTCCAAAGAATTAACACGAGATGAAAAAGACTATCTCAATGTTTTGGGAACATTAATTTATGAATACGAACAAAAACAGGATATTATTCCCGATATTTATGGTGTAGAACTTCTTAAATCTTTGATGGAAGAACTTGCTCATTTTTTTCATGTGTCACCTTCTCTTTTTCTTCCAAATCAATAAATTTACAATTGGCAAGATCGTGAACGGTGCAAAAGTTCCAGCTAGCGATAGTTATCAAGACTATTTAATTGAATTTCTCAGTAAAAATCCTCAACTTGCGGCGAATTATATCTCAGCAACTTTAGAAGAGAAAAATCCCGATCGCGATCTACTTAAAAGTGCGCTTTTACAAGTTACTGAAGCATTGAAAAAACAGCAGAAAATGACCCCACAGCAAATGCAATTACACGCTGAAAAGTTGCAGGAATTGCTTTCAGTAGAAGGAAGTAAAGTTATTTACGATTTTGCCGAGTGGCTCGATCTGTTGGGGTTAAAATTAACTGTCACTGTAGCAGAGCGATCGCAAGATACGAGCCAGATACGCGATCTCAAATTTATTGATATTATTGAGGAATCCCAGAAAAGTCAAAGCTAAGAAGAGAGAATTTCTCTGGATGATATCGATATTTACTAATTTATTTTTCTCGCTTCAGGCAATCGCGGAGCAGGTTCATTTGTGATTTAACTATTAAAAAATTAGTGATATTCTACCCATGTATAATTGCAGTCATGACAGCGAAAATAAACATCTGCCTCTGTGTTTCCAGATCCAAAAGTGCCTCTGGTAAACTCAGTATAGCTATGGCTTGCATAACCTCCACATTTTACGCAAACTTTATCTCTGTTAGTTATTCTTCTGCTAATTTTAAGTATTGTATTCCTAAGATTTGCTTTGTTAAATTCTGTACTAAGAGTATCTATATTTGTATATAGAGTGTAAATAGAAGATAATCGAGCATTCGTGAAATCGGCCCTATCTAACTTAACCAAATAAAAATAAGCATCGGTTAGATCTACATCAACCAAACTTGCTTGATTGAGGTTGACCATTGATAAATCAATTTTTCGCAAAATTGCGCCAGATAAATTTGCGCCAGATAGATTGGAATTGCTAATACGAGATTCTCTTAAATCAGCCTCAAAAAAATTTGTATTATTTAGCTTACATCTTTCAATTTGAGCGTCATTTAGTTTTGCATGACTCAAATTTGCACGCTTTAAACTGGATCCATAAATATTTAAGCTGCTTAGATCTGCACCACTTAAATTAATATTTTCTAGGTTAACTGCTTCTAGTTTTAATCCAGAGAAATCGCGTTTACCTTGATTATATTGTGCAATTAATGTTTCCACATTCATTTTTTAGCCTCCAATAACATCAATATAGCATTTAACGAGTCGAAATTGCATCCTCAATATACAACCCATATTCCGCACTTCGTAATGTCGGTACAATTTCCTCATCTTGCGATCGGAAGTACAAAGATTAGAGATAGGATGTGGAGAGAGTTCGTCCTCATCCATCCCTTGATTAGCCAGAGAAATTAATGTCCATATAGCAATTCTCGTGTTCCGAATGCGAGCGTGACCGCCACAAACACCGGGTGTTTTCTGGATGGTTTTAGCAATTAAAGTAGACTGAAACAGAACATAATCTTCTGGTGAGAGAGCATTAACAGCATCGGCCAGTGATTCAACTAACTTCGCATTCATTCAACTGCCTCCTAAACTTTTAGAAGTTTAATTAGGGCTTGCTGAAAAAGTTAGAAAAAAATTGGGGGAGAGGGCGATCGCATTTTAGAAGTGAGAAATCATAATCTGAGGTTTCAAAAATCGATACCGACTCGCAGTTTGAATATTCTCAGTTTAATGTGGAAATCGAACGGAATTCAAAATTATCAACTCGTTCGATTTGGTAAAATTGCTTTCCCGATGATTTGGCTTATCGGTTGCTTAATTTGGTATGCGATCTATGCTTAGAGTGGATAACGAGACCTTGCTAAAACAGGAGAATTTCAAGGCAATTTACTCCCGATTAACGCGGAATGACACGGCTTCCGTCTGCGAGTTTTTCTGAAGGATGAAGAATAGCAATTTCTTCTTCTTTTAACCCGCTTTGAATCGCTACTAAAAAGTCATTCTTTTGTCCGATCGCGATCGCTCGTTTTTGAGCTTTGCCTTCTTCAACCACAAAGGCACACCAGCGATCGCCGTCGCAGCGAAATATCGCGCTTACGGGAACTGTTAAAGCATCTTTTTCTTCCCAAATGACAATGCGAGCTTCGACGCGATAACCATCCCCTAAAGTAGGCGGCGGATCGATGAGATCGGCAATAATATTCACGCGTTGTTCTTCGACTCCCAATGCCGAAACTTTAGTAAAAGCAGAAGGTTCGATCTCTCGTACTCGTGCTTCTAGCGGCTTCTCTCCGCCCCAATATTCGAGGCGAATGTTTGCGCCGGGTTGAATTTTAACGGCATCGGTGGAGAGAACATCGATCGCTAATTCTAAAGCATTGGTATTTCCTAACTCTAATAAGGGCGTTCCTTCGCTGACATAGCGATCGCTTTCTTCATAAACCCGCAAAACTTTGCCGCTTGTGGGGGCAGCGATCGTCGTTTGGGCGGCATCGTTACTCAAACGTTGGATTTCGGCTTGAATGCTGGCAATCTCTGCATCGTATACTCTCAATTGATAATCGGGATCGCGCTGTTCGGCTCGCACCCTTACCAGTTCTTCTTCTGTCGCGCGAATGTCGGTTTCGAGGCTTTCCACTGCTTTTTGAGCGACCTCTAATTCCTGACGGCGGCGGGTTTCGGCTAATTGTGCCAGTTCTAAATCTTGTTGGGGTAATGCACCTTCTCTCACTAAAGTTTCCAGACGCAGGCGATCGCGTTTGGCCTGTTCTAAAGTCGCTTCAACCTCTTGCACCCGGGCGATCGCGGCTTGTTTTTGCGCCTGCAACCCGCGAATATTCGCTCTAATTCCGGCGAGGGATGCTTCTTTGGGTCGCAAAGTGGCAACACCATCTCGTTCGGCTTTTAACGCATTTATCCTTGCGTTGGCTGACTGAATTTGGCTGGTGAGGGGGATGGGATCGAGACGGGCGAGAATTTGCCCTCGGTTGACGCGATCGCCTTCATCCCAGTGCATTCGTCGCAGTCGTCCCGCTACGGGTGCAGAGATCGTATAGCGGGACTGGAGGCGGGTTTTGCCCTCGGCATCGACGGTTACGCGCAGATATTGGCGTTCCACGGGCTGCATATCGACCAATAGGGGGGAAGGGCGCAAAGCCAAAATCGTTCCCCCTGCGATCGCCACTGCTGCGATCGCATAGAAAATCTTTTGCGGTAGGTGGCGAAAGCGTTTGGATTTGGGTTCGCTGGGCTTGGGGCTGTAAGCGGTCGCGGGTTTGCGTCCGTTGGTGAGTATTTTATTCATTTTCTCCCCCTTTGGGTAATCCCCTCTTTTCAATTTTAACGGTTTTGTCTTCGCGATCGCTATGATTTGTTAGAGAGCGATACACTTCTTTCCTATCGCCTCGGCTCAATTCTTCTCAGGGTTCATCTTCTGCGATCGCACGAGTTTCTAAGGAAATCAACCTTGCGTCGATCGCTATTTATTTTAACGCGATCGCATCTCTAGAAAACGCCTCATTGAGGAAGCGCGATCGCACCTCATCTCTATTCTCTTATAAACTCGACAATAGCCGCTCGTATTCTGCATGAGAACCCACCCAAAACCAGATAATAACTTCTCCTTCTATTTGACCTATGGCTCTATAGTTTCTGCTAATTCGAGCAGAATAAATCGGTAATTTTGGATGTACTTTCTTGAAACGCAAACTCGGATGATTTGGGTTTTCTCTAAATTGGCGATATGCTACCCGCGTCTGTTCTTGGATTTGTTCGGGTAAAGCTGCAAATAAATTCCGAAATTGGGCTGTAGTTTGCGATTTCACAATGTTTCTGGATCGAGTTCTAAAGTTTTGCCCGCATGATATTCGGCGATCGCATTAGCAGCAAGTTGGGCGAGGACATCGGGAGAACGAGCAAATGCTTTATCCCAACGGCGATCGCTTTCCAGTTCTTCTAATATTATGGCGGCGATCGCATCTTGTTCCGGAGACGGTAAGTTTTTTAATTGGACGATCGCGCGATCGAGTAATTCGGTCATAATCTTTTGACTATTTTCTGAAGGTACTTTTATAGTAGCGCGATCGCATCTCTATCGAAGGCATCATTGAGGAAGTGCGATCGCTTGTCCTCTCGGTGACGGCTGTGAATTTTATTCTCTGGGAGTGCGACTGAGGGGAAGAGGTGCTAAAACAAAACTAACTCTCGAATAAAACAGAAGCGCGATCGCTATGAAAACCCGCACACGCAAGCAGCACGCCAAAAACCGAACTTTTGCCCGAAAATTTATTGTTCCCCTGCTGTCTTTGCTCTTGTCATTCTGTTTTACTGTTTCTTTTGTAGCAGGTTGGGGACACGCGCAACTTACTAGTACTCGATTCTTGATCCCCAAAAATCGACACCCTCAATCTTGGGAAAGAGAAGGAATTTTAGCTGCTCTTGATGACTCAGACCCGGAAATATGGATTAACGCATTAAATAAATTGGCACAATACAAATTATCATCTGTTAGTATTCCAGATCAAAAATTGAGTCAAATTAAGAACTTTGTAGAATATGAAGAAAACGCAATAGTTCGGACTACAGCTGTTCGTGTTTTAGGAAATATGAGAAAAGTAGCTGTACTACCTAAAATTTTAGAACTGTTAGACGATTCCGATCTTTCTGTCAAAAATGCGGCTATCTACGCTCTAGGAAATATGGGAGAAGTAGCCAAAGATGCAATTCCTAAAATGATAAAACTGCTAGACGATTCCGATTCTTCTGTCAAAAATGCGGCTATCTACGCTCTAGGAAATATGGGAGAAGTAGCCAAAGATGCAATTCCTAAAATGATAAAACTGCTAGACGATTCCGATTCTTCTGTCAAAAATGCGGCTATCTACGCTCTAGGAAATATGGGAGAAGTAGCCAAAGATGCAATTCCTAAAATGATAAAACTGCTAGACGATTCCGATTCTTCTGTCAAAAATGCGGCTATCTACGCTCTAGGAAATATGGGAGAAGTAGCCAAAGATGCAATTCCTAAAATGGTAAAACTGCTAGACGATTCCGATTCTTCTGTTAAAAACACTGCTGTTTCTGCTTTAGGAAATATGGGAGAAGTAGCTAAAAATAAAATTCCTAAAATTTTAGAACTGTTAGGCGATTCCGATTCTTATATCAGACGCGCTGCTATCTACGCTCTAGGAAATATGAGAGAAGTAGCTGTACTGCCTAAAATTGTAGAACTGTTAGATGATTCCGATCTTTCTGTCAAAAATGCGGCTATCTACACTTTAGGAAATATGGGAGAAGTAGCCAAAGATACAATTCCTAAAATTGTAGAATTGTTAGACAATTCTGATACTTCTGTCAAAAATGCGGCTGTTTCTGCTTTAGGAAATATGGGAGAAATAGCCAAAGATACAATTCCTAAAATTGTAGAATTGTTAGACAATTCCAATCTTTCTGTCAAAAATGCGGCTGTTTTTGCTTTAGGAAATATGGGAGAAGTAGCCAAAGATGCAATTCCCAAAATTGTCAAATTATTAAATAGTATTAATAATGAAAATTTTAATTATATATTTTTTGATTCCAATGGTTTTTCTATCAACCTTAAAAGTACTAGTATTTCTGCTTTGGGAAAAATAGGAGAAGCTGCTAAAGACCATATACCTCTCCTTATTTCACTTTTACAAGACTCTGATTTCAATGTCAGAAATAGTACTATTTTTGCTCTAGAAAATATGGGAGGATTAGAATTTAAAACAATATTGCAAATTCTCAATGCAGTTTATTATTATCCATCAGAAGCTCCTCAAATTCGCTTTCTCGCCTACTTTACCAGCAATGCTGAAGAAGAATCGATCGCACTCATAAAATGGCTGGCAGAACCTCACGAGTATCCAGATATCCTCAAACGTGAAGAAGCAGTTAAACTCCTAGAGATTTTTGATAAGGCTTGGCAACAAAGCGGAAATTTAAGTAAATTACGTAAAGATCTCGCTCAACAAATCGCTACTATTAGCAAGAAGATTAATTGGCAAGATCGCGACATTCAATTATTACAACAACATTCTAAAAACCTCGCTGATAATTTCAACGAAGCAGATACTCTCAACACAGTCATCAACAAAATTGAGCGCAAACAATGGTTCTTTCGGGCATGGAAAATCTGGCTGGCTCATATATGTTTCTGGCTGACCCTCATTTTCATCTATCCCAAATCTCCCCCCATCCAAGCGATCTTCTTCTGGAATCCTTGGGTGCGGCGCATCACCGGACTCGGCTACGTTGGCTTTTGTCTCACATGGATTCCCTTCCTCCGCGCCAAACTTTTCGCCCCCTTCCGTGCCTCCCTCCTCGCCGATGCCGATCTCGAAAGCCTGCAATATCAGGAATATTTCCCTAACTCCAACATCAGAAGCCAAGCCTCCCAAAAAATAACCCCCCTCGATCGCACCATCCCCGAAATCAAAGGGCAAATCGTCCTACAAGGGGAATCCGGCTACGGAAAATCCATGTTTCTGCGCCACCTCGCTCACAAATCTCGCCGCGTCGTCGTTTATCTGAGAGCCGATCGCTGCGACAAAGGCGTTATCGAAGCCATTAAACTCAAACTCCACGGACAAACCCAAGACCCCAAATTCCTCCGCAACCTCATCTATAGCGGCGCTTTGGATATCTGCATTGACGGACTCAACGAAGTCAACGCCGAGATCCGTGCCAATATTACTCACTTTGTCGAGCGCTACTTCAAGGGCAATATTATCATGACCACCCAGCCCCTCGAATGGCGATCGCCCACCACCGCCAAAACTTACATCCTGCAACCCCTTGATCGCACCCAAATCGAACAATTTCTCTACACTCGTCCCCTTCCTGACGATGCCCAACTTTCCCAACTCGACTATAAAAACGCCTGTACCGCCTACCTCGCCAAAACCCTTGATGATAAACAAGTCCCGGAAGATCGCGCCGCTACTCGACTCATTCTTTCTAACCCAATGGATCTAACTTTTGTCTCGAGAGCGATCGCGATCGCCCAATCTCCCGATCTTTTCCACCTGCAAGAACAACAATACAACCTCATGGCCAAAGATTATCGCGCCAAACAGCACGAAGATTTCCCTCTGTTCCCTTTTTCCGAATGGGTGTATCAAATGCGCCTCAAAGACGAAGTTGTTTTACCTGAAGAGAAATTCTTCGAAGAGTTGCAATGTATGGCGCGTCACAAACTCGTCATTTGCCAAAAATTCCCCGATCCTGAAGGAAAATCCCTGAAAGAATGGAAATTTCGCCACGATAAAATTATGGAATTCTTCATCGTGCAAACCTTCCTCGGAGACAACAACGATCGCCCCCTCAAACATTTTAAAGATCCGCGCTTTCGAGGGGTATACTTCCTTTTAGCTCACCTTCTGCCTCTCGAAAAAGCCAAACAATTACGAGAAGATCTGATACAGTATGCCGCTAAAACCCAAGATCATACGGTTAGTGATGCCTTTATTTTACACTTGAACTCTCGACAAGCGATCGCTTCTTAAAACAAAAGCTATTCCCTCGTTTTCAAAACTTCAATTAAATTGAGCCTGTGCAACTGTCGGCTAATTAACGCCCCAGATGCGATCGCGACAATCACAACCACAATAATCGTAAAAGCATAAGTCGATCGCGTAATAATTAAAGGAATGCGATACATTTCATTATTGTAGGCTTGAGAAGTCAAGGCAGCTAACCCATATCCCATTAAAAAACCGATGGGCAGGGAAAGCAACGTTAAAATACATTGTTCCCCCAAAAAGATAAAAGCAACCTCTCGCCGCGTAAACCCGATTATTCGCAAACTGGCTAATTCTCGCCCGCGTTCGGAAAGTGCAATTCTGGATGTATTATAGATAACACTAAAGGTAATAATTGAGGCAAAAATTACCAAAATTCCTGTAAAAACCTTTAAGTTTTTGCCGCTAATTTCCTCAAAACTATTCAACATGGCTTCACGCGTTGCAATACCAGTTACGGCAGGGATTTCCTTCAAGCGGACGTATAATTCATCCGCCATTTTCTTATCTACCATGAGATAAGCCCCGGAAATGGTTTGACCTTCCCGCATGAATTGATTGAGCGCATCGATGTCTAAATACGCATTAATTCCTAACATTTCATCCACCGTTCCCACCAATGTGACTTCGCGAATAGGGCGATCGCCTTCTAAAACTTCTACCGTGACGCGATCGCCAAGTTCTAAATGGAGAATTTCCGCGAGTTTAGTTGTCACAACCATTCCATTTTGAGGTAACTTAACCGTCGTTAAATCTTCTGCAATTAAACGCCGCAATTCTCCCTCGGGTTCGATCCCCGTTAAACCCGTGCGATAGCGATAATGTTGGTGTTGCAAACGTGCCGGAACAATGCGAAACGGTTCCGATCGCATGACCCCCGGTAATTGTGCCACTTCATAGCGCGTTCTGGCGGGACGAGGTTCGTTAAAAATAATCGTCATATCTTCCCGTTGAACGTGGCGAAATTGCAATTCGACGAGGTAGTTCATCGCATCGGAAAAATAGCGCCCGGTCATTAAAATGGCAACCGCAACCCCAATCCCCACAATAGAGAGAACCGCTTGCAAGGGTTTGCGTTCGAGGTTGCGTAAAATGATGCGCCCTCCTGCCGAGAAAAAGCGCTGTAAGCCCCAACGTTCGATTAATGTGGGTTTGTATTCGGCGGGGGGTTCGGGACGCATGGCGACGGCGGGAGGGAGGGCTGCGGCGCGATATACCGGCAATATTCCTCCGATCGCGGCGGCAGTAATGCTAATAAAAACGGCCTGCACGATGAGCGCAGGAGCGGCTCGATAAGTGAGAATGGGAAAGCGAAAATATTCGGTGTAGAGTTGCGTGAGTCCATTCCCCAACCAGAGTCCGAGAAGAATGCCCAATCCCGATCCCAACAGGACGATCGCGAGGACGAATTTGAGATAATGATTGGCGATCGCACCATTACTATAGCCAAACGCCTTCAATACGCCGATTTGGTCTCGTTGGGTTCCCACGAGGCGAGAGAGGACGATATGCAGCAAAAAGGCGGCGATCGCAAGGAAAATCGTCGGTAACATTGTCGCCATCACTTCCAAACTAACGATCTCGTCGGAAATAATGCGATGAGACATTTGATCGTGTCGTCCGTATGCCCCGAGTCCCCCATAGCGATCGAGAAGGCGATCCAAACGAGAAATCACATCGATTTCTGTTGCCGTCGGACTCATAGTTAAAGTGAGGTCATTAAATGCGCCATCGAGATCGAAGGCATTACCCAAGGCTTGGCGATTCATCCAGAGGATGCCAAAGCGCTTGTTATCGGGATAGAGTTCCCCCGTCCCGCGCACTTCGTAGATATATTCCGGAGAGAGGGCAACCCCGACAATTCGCAATCTTTGCCAACGTCCATTGAGGACCGCACCGATGCGATCGCCCAGTTGCAATTGATTGGCCTCGGCAAAGGCTTCACTCACCAAAATCTCGTCATCGCGATCGCTTCGCAGATATCGCCCGCGTCGGAGAAAAATATCGTTGAGGAGGGGACGATTTTGGCGAGGAAGGGAGATTAAGCGACCGGTTGCCGGTTCCGCGCGATCGGGGATATCGAGGTTAACATCGACGACGATCCGAGATTGAACCCGATCGACTCCCGGAATGGTTTCTATTTGGGTAACGAGGGACTCGGGGACGCGTTTGACACTGGCAAAAACCTCGGCGAAACGATAGCGATCGTAATAGGTTTCTTGGGAGAGTTGTAAGGAATCATAGGCACTCATGGCCATGACAAAACAGGCAATCCCGCAAGCTACTACGAGGGCGATCGCGATCGCCCCTCCCCAGAGTCGAATCAAATCTCGCCATAATTTGCGATCGAGGGCGTGCATGATGTTCGAGCCGAATTCGCTACTTTCTATTTTGACGGAAGACAAGGCGAAAAAACGCGATCGCAATGATTCGCAATCTCAACAATTCTTCCTCGGAGAAATTAAGGGTTTGATGCGTTTACTCTATGACAAATCGATAATACTCTCGCGGAAGAAATTAAAAAATATTGCGATCGCCTTGAATGTTATAAAAATTCATATTCGCGTCTAATTTACAAGTTTCTACTGGTTTTAAGTAAAAATACGATGCAATATCATTGCTGTTTTCAGTATAATCACGCATATCTTTTTTAATCTCAGTTATCAAAATAAACCTATAGGTTAAACATGCAAGGTCGAGAATATCTTCATTCAGATTGTATCTTCACGAGTTTTTCACAAGTTTTTCGCGATTTTATCCTATAGTTAATAACTCTAAAGTTTGCTTGTTTAGAGTCAAATTCTAGTCTAACAAAAAAAATTAGAAATTGCGATCTTTTTTTTGTTATCACTAAAAAAATACAACAAATGAAAATAATGGAACATACTTTTATTGCTAATATGAAAAGCCAATACGATCGCCTCCAAAAAAAATATCGCCGAATCGTTTTTCCTCTCTTACGAGGATTATCGATCGCGATCGCCACAGCGATTTTAGCGATCGCTTGTAATTCTCAGCCATTAGAGCCTTTACGGGTGAGTGCGGGAATTTGGCCGGGCTTTGAACCGTTTTATCTGGCTCGAGAACTCGGCTACTATGATAAAAAGCTCATCAACATGGTAGAGACAACTTATATTCAAGAAGAACTGCGTGCTTTTTTTGAGGGCGAAATAGATATGTTGTGCGGACCGATAGATATAGCCATCGAATTTTTAGAAGCAGAACCCGATATTGGAGTTTTTCTCATCACAGATATTTCTCATGGTGGTGATGTTCTCATCGTCCAACCTGAAATTAACAGTATTGCCGATCTCAAAGGTAAAAAAATTGCCATGCAACCCGCTCCTTTAGGAAAAGTGATGGCCAGTCTTGCCTTGGAAACAGTTGATTTATCCCTAGAAGACGTAGAACTTGTTTCTCTCGAACTTCCCGATCAACAGAAAGCATTTGCAGCGAAAGAAGTTGATGCTATCGTGACATATAGTCCCATTAAAGAAGATCTCCTTACGATTGGAGGAAAAAATATCTTTGATAGCGCTGATGTCCCTGGAGAGATTGTCGATTTGCTCATCGGCAGGAAATCATTAGTCGAGACCCATCCTCAACAATTACAAATGCTTTTAGAAGGATGGTTTAAGGCAATTGATGAATTCAAGAGAAATCCAGAAGAGAGTATGAAATTTATGGCCAAACGCGAAGGAGTATCCCTCGAACAATTTCAACAATCTATGAAAGGCTTGAAACTGGGCGAAATCGAAGTCAATCGAGAACTATTCGAGCAACCTAATTCTAACACCATCAACAGAATGAAAAAAATGGCTACTCATCTGAAAAAAATTGGGATTGTAAAAAAAGAAATAGATCCTAGTTTACTTTTGGAAGGTAGACCTTTTCAAAATCTAAAATTAGATTAAAATACAAGGCAGGTCGATTGTGAAACGCTTTTCTTTATCTTTACGTTATTCTCTTCCGCTCATTCTTTTGACTTTAGGCAGCCTTTCTAGCTTGATTGCTTTTCAGAAGGAAGTGAGTATTACTTTGGCTCGAACTGAGAAAAAAGTGGAACAAGAAGCCAAGTTTATTGCCAATCAAACAGTGAGTTCAATTGAATATCAATATCGGCAAAATAATTTAGCAGGAATCGAGTTAATTATTCGTCGGTTGGGAACAGCTCCCCATCTCGATTTAGCAGTCACGATCGACAAAAATGACAAGATTATTTTCTCAACTGCATTACAATACCAACAAGACAAAAGTTCAGATGTTTTTACAGAACGACTAGAAGCTGGCATACAGAGCGTGCGTCAAAAACGAGTTAGTCAAGCAATTATTAGTAAAGATCGCCAGACACTTTGGATGTTATATCCTATTAATTTAGCCAATTCTGCGAGTTCTGCCGGCTCTCTAGCCGCCTCGCAAGTTGGTGTATTGTTACTTCAATACGATCTATATTTTTTAAAAAAACAAGCTTATGCCGATGCGATTCGTCAATCTTTAACTTATAACATAATTCTTGCTGTTTTATGCTTATTTCTCTGGCTCTTTTTCTCAAAATTTGTGGTTTATCCTTTGAGAAGTTTAACCGATGCTGCAACAAAAATCGGTCAAGGACAATTAGACACTCGCATTCAGATCGAATCTCATAATGAAATTGGAGTATTGGCTCGCTCTTTTAATCAAATGGTACAACAATTACAAGATTCCTTAATCGCTTTAGAAAAAAGCAATGAACGCTTAGAACAGCGAGTTAAAGAACGAACTCGCGCACTCGCACTATCTAACGAACAACTGGAAATCTCCAAAGAAAAAGCCGAAGTTGCCAACCAAGCGAAAAGTTCATTTATCGCCAATATGAGTCACGAGTTGAGAAGTCCATTAAATGCAATTCTCGGTTTCTCTCAAATCATGACGCGCTCCCAAACACTCTCGCAAGAAAATCAGGAAAACATTAGTATTGTTAACCGCAGTGGCGAACATCTTCTCAGTTTAATTAATAATGTTCTCGATCTCTCAAAAATTGAAGCCGGACGGATTACACTCAATGAGAAAAATTTTAATTTTCATCGCCTTCTCGACGATATTGAAGATATGCTTCATCTGAAAGCTAATGCCAAAAATCTACAATTATTAGTTAATAAAACCGACAATGTTCCACCATATATCCGCACTGATGAAGTCAAACTGCGTCAAGTTTTAATTAATCTCATTAATAATGCAATTAAATTTACTTCTGAAGGTGGGATATCAGTGCGAGTCAGTCACCAGTCACCAGTTAAACAACCAATAACCAATAACCAACAACAACCCACCCCCAACCCCTCCCAAGAGGGGAGAGCAAGAGGGGAGAGCAAGAGGGGAGAGCAAGAGGGGAGTAACCAACAGCAAACAACTATTTATTTTGAAGTGGAAGATACGGGAGCAGGTATTGCACCGGAAGAACTCGATAAACTTTTTGAAGCCTTTACGCAGACGGAAACCGGCAGACAAGCTCAAGAAGGAACGGGTTTGGGATTACCGATTTCTCGAAAATTTATACAATTAATGGGAGGAGATATTCGCGTAACTTCTCAAGTCGGAAAAGGAACGATTTTTTCTTTTACAATTGAGGTTAAGATCGTACAAGAAAATGAAATCAAAACTGTAGCTCCTAAACGTCGTATTCTTGCTCTCGCGCCCAATCAACCCCAATATCGTATTTTAATTGTGGACGATAAACCTCTTAATCGCAAATTATTAATAAAACTCCTGTCTCCTCTTGGCTTTGAACTCAAAGAAGCCAATAACGGACAAGAAGCAATAGAGATTTGGCAAAGCTGGCAACCGCAACTGATTTGGATGGATATGCGAATGCCGGTGATGGATGGATTTACGGCTACCCAAAAAATCAAAGAAACAACCCAAGGACAAGCTACTGTCATTGTTGCGCTGACAGCTAGCGTATTAGAGGAAGAAAAAGCGGTTGTTTTATCGGCTGGATGCGATGCGTTTATGAGAAAGCCCTTTCGAGAAGAAGACATCTTCAAAACAATGGAAGAGTATTTAGGCATACGCTATGTTTATGAGGAGATCGAGAGTCAATCTCAAAAAGAGCAAGCTACTCAAGAGGCACTTCAAGAGAAAGTGAGGGCTTTACCTGAAGAATTAAAGGAACAGTTAAATGATTCTTTGCTGACAGGAAATTTAGAAAGAATCGCGATCGCGATCGCCAAAATTCGTCAATCTGATAACACTCTCGCTGACGCAATTAAAAAATGTTGCGATCGCTTTGAATACTACACCATTTTAAATTGGCTTTCTACTTAAATCTTTCCGCATGGGTTTCAACTTTCAAGGTATTTCATTTGAGCGACAATGTTAAAGTGATGCTAAAATTACAATATAACTAAAATCTCATTCAACGTAATTTTATGTTTTCCAATCCCAAAAAAACACGGCAAGGAAATATTTTAGTTGTAGATGATATTCCAGATAATTTACAACTCTTGGTAGAATTATTATCAGAACAAGGCTATCAAGTTCGTCCGATCCCAAGTGGGAAATTAGCCTTAAAAGGGATTCATCTCGACTATCCCGATTTAATTTTACTGGATATACAAATGCCAGACATGAATGGCTATGAGGTTTGCAAATCCTTAAAAGCTGACGAGCGTACGCAAGATATTCCTGTTATTTTTCTGAGTTCTCTCGATGATGTACTTGATAAGGTTCGGGGTTTTGAAGTAGGAGGAATTGATTATATTACAAAACCTTTTCAGCCACAAGAAATACTGGTTCGCGTTCAAACACATATCACGTTATCGCGACTTCAGAAACAATTACAAGATAAAACAGAAGATCAAGATCGACAACTTCAAGAACAGAATTTTCTTTTAGAAGGGATGGTCGAACAATTAGAAATGATGAATAGTAAATTGGAAATGAGCAATCAGGAAATTGGGATTAAAAATAAAGAATTACAAGAAAATTTAGAACAATTGCAAAAAGCTCAACTCCAGTTAATTCAAAGTGAAAAAATGGCAACTTTAGGGCAACTTGTTGCGGGAGTCGCTCACGAAATTAATAATCCTGTTGTTTTTATTGATGGCAACATTCATCATGCTTTAGAGTACATTCGAGATTTAATTTATTTACTCGAACTCTATCAAAATTTAGTTACTAATCCCCATGAAGATATTCAAGAATATATTGAAGAGATCGATCTCGACTTTTTAATTGAAGATCTTCCCAAAACGATCGCATCGATGAAAGAAGGTTCTAATCGCATTCGTAATATCAGCAATTCCTTACGCACATTTTCTCGCGGAGATAGCGATCGCAAAATCAGCTTCAATATTCACGAAGGAATTGATAGCACATTACTCATCTTAAAACATCGCCTCAAAGATATAGGAGAACGTCCAGCCATCAATGTTGTTACAGAATATGGAGAATTGCCAAAAATTGAATGTTTTCCCGGTAAACTCAATCAAGTCTTTATGAATGTTTTATCCAATGCGATCGATGCTCTGGATGAGGCGAATAAAAACTCTACCCTTGTTGCTCCCTTACAAATTACCATTAAAACCGAAATCGATCGCGTAGGAAATCAAGGGATTGTTTGGATTGAGGATAAGGGTATGGGAATGTCAGAGGAGATTAAAAATAAAGTATTCAATCGCTTATTTACGACGAAAGAAGTCGGCAAAGGAACGGGTTTGGGGTTGGCAATCTCTCGCGAAATTATTGAAGAAAAACACGGCGGCAAAATCTGGTTTGAATCGGAGTTGGGCAAAGGAACGAAATTTGCGATCGCACTGCCCCTATCCTAAAATTCTATCGACAATACTGAGTTTTTAAACCTAGCAGTTATTTCCCAGTCTCCATACATTACTTTTCAGTAGAATTACGAATAAATTCTCAATCTCTTCTTAAGCCGTGAATCTTTACATCAACAACACCTAAAATATAACTTTTTTTTTGATTGATACTTTCACAAGTTTTTCACAATTCTTGAGTATAGTCAAGATTAAGATTATACGATAATATAAGGTAAAGATATATCTAATGAACATTAGATCTTTTCTTGTTTTTTTATTTCTATGCAGCTCGACAGTAGGACTTGTCAGTTGCTCTAACAATCAAATTCAATCCTCAAAAGACTCTGCTACTCTAGATTCTGAGGCAATCTCCGAAGTCAGTGAAGAAAATTCACTGGTGATTTGGTGGCAGCAAACCTATGTAAGTGGAGCCGATGAAGTAAGCGCTCGGCTAATCAGCGAGTGGGAAAAAAGTTCTGGGATCAAAACTACTTTACAATTAAAACCTAGAAATATCGACGAAGAACTCGACAGTGCGATCGCACAAGGTAACGCTCCCGATATTGCTTTTATTGCCGATAACTCTCCCATCATTCCCCAGTTAGCTTGGGAAGGAGAATTAGCAGATGTTTCTGATGTCATCGATCCCATCCAAGATTCATTTAATCCGGGCGTTTTAGATGGCGCTAAATTTCTCAACAAAACAATAGATCGGCGCAGCTTTTATGCCATTCCCACAGGGATGAGTATCTACAATATTCACTATTGGAAACCTTATCTCGATCGCCTCGGACTCAAACAAAGCGATATTCCTCAAGATTGGCAGGGTTTTTGGCAATTTTGGCAAGATGTGCGCGATCGACTGCACCAGTTAGGAGAGAAAAATATTAACAGTTTTTGTATAACACTGAATAAAGATTCGGGGGATGGTGCCCAAGCCTTTTTGCAATTTCTGCACGGTCATAATGCCACTATCTTTGATAATAAAGGAAAGTTAGTCATCGATCGCCCAGAAAATCGTCAGGGATTGATTAACGCCCTCTCCCAATTATCGGATTTATATCGAAATGGATACATTCCTCCGGGGGCGATGGAATGGACGAATTCAGACAATAATTTTCAATTTCTCGATCGCCAATGTTTGTTAGTCAGCAATGGTTCTCTCTCCATTCCCACCACTCAAAAACTGCCAGACAGTCCCTACACCCAGAAAGAGAAAAACCGCTACGTTAACGAAATTGTCACTCTTTCACATTGGCCGAATACTGTTAATGATAGTCCTTTTAAAGTTTTTGTCGGACCTTCTTGGATTGTTGTTCCCGCTAATAGCGATCGCCAAGCAGCCGCTAAACAATTTCTGGCTTATTTGTTGCAACCCAAAAATATCCAACTGTTGATCGAACAGCAGAAAGGACAAGATATGCCCCCCATGCCAGAACTATTGAATACCCCGTTTTGGCAGAATCCCGAAGACCCCCACTTTGCCGCCGTGCGAGTTATCTCTGCGGGTAACATTCAGCCTTATCCCAATACAAATCCAGCTTACGCGGAAGTTAGCAAGCAACGGATATTCACTACTGCATTAGAAAAAGTCATTCAAGAAGGAGTTTCTCCAGAAGAAGCTGCAGATAATGCGATCGCTCAAATCAAAAAAATTATCGACCAATATTAAGATTAGGAGAAACAATTATGGCTTTACCTCTGAGAAAAAGTCTGTTAGTTCAATTAACCAGTTATTTTTCCCTCTTGTCCGTTGTCACCGTCGGCATTGTTGCCCTAGTCGCCTATAACCAAGCCAGACAAGCCTTGACAGAAGAAGTGGTCGATCGCTTGACCGTAGCCACAGCCTTAAAAAGCGCTCAACTCGATGAATGGGTTGAAAATCAACTCCAAGATGTTCTTTTAACGAGTCAACATCCTCCCATCCGAAAAGCAGTAGCAACTTTGCTCACAACTGATACTTCAGAACCCAATTATCAAGAAGCCGAGCGATCGCTGGGAGGGTATATCGATCGCTGGACGACCATCAAATCTAATATGCAGAATATCCGCGTTACCACAAGAGGGAGTTATGTTATATTTGATTCTCAAAGTGCAGAAACAAAAGGGAGATATCGACCCAATGCCGCCCCGGCAACCTTTTTTACAGCCGATACTGCTGATGCGATCGTTCCCAACTTCTATATTTCTTCAATCACGGGTAAATCTGCAATTACCTTTGCGACACCGATTGTCGATGAAGAACAAATCCCAATGGGAGCGATCGCCGTCGATCTGCGCTTGGAAGATATTGATGCACTCATTCGTAATAATACGGGATTGGGAGAAACAGCAGAAACTTATCTGGTTGCTGATAGCAAAAAAGGGGCGATCTTTATATCAAGAAAGAGCGGGAAAATTGTAGAATCCCAAGACGAAATGAGTAGCATCGGCATCGATCGCGCGATCGAAGGTCAAGATGGTTTTGGACTCTACGAGAATTATGCAGGAATTCCCGTAGTCGGGGTTTATCGGTGGCTTCCCGACCAAGACTTGGCATTGCTCGCAGAAATCTCTCAAGAGGAAGCATTTGCCCCTGCAAGAAAACTGGCACGGAATATCCTTCTGATTGGCTTACTTTCTGCTGGCGTATTGTTAGCTGGAATCTTTTTACTCTCTCGGCAGATCGTCCGTCCGATCGTTGCCATCAGCCAAGCCGCAGAATCTCTAGCCGCAGGGGATTTAAACCAAACAGCCCCTGTGATGACCGAGAATGAAGTAGGACTGCTGGCACGAACTTTTAATCAAATGGCCAGCCAATTAAAAGCATTAGTTGAAGACTTAGAACAACGAGTTCAAGAGCGCACAGCCGAACTCGAGATCGCCAAAGATAAAGCTGAAGTTGCCAATCAAGCGAAAAGCTCTTTTATTGCTAATATGAGCCACGAGTTGAGAAGTCCCCTCAATGCTATCCTTGGCTTCACGCAAATCATGACTCGTTCTCAAACGCTGACCTCAGAAAATCAAGAAAATGTCGGTATTATCAATCGAAGTGGCGAACACCTTTTAACTCTAATTAATAACGTTCTTGACCTGTCTAAAATTGAAGCCGGACGTTTGACTCTTAATGAGAAAAACTTCGATCTCCATCGTCTTCTCAATGATGTTGAAGATATGCTTTATCTCAAAGCAGAAGCCAAAAATTTGCAACTATTAGTCGAACACACATCAGAAATCCCTCAATATATTCGCACCGATGAAATCAAATTGCGTCAGGTTTTAATTAATCTGATTAACAATGCGATTAAGTTTACGGAAGAGGGCGGAGTCTCAATCCGAGTCGGTCAATTATCTCAGAATCAACCAATAGCTCAGACTAAAATTATCTTTGAGATTGAAGATACGGGAGCGGGAATTGCTCCAGAAGAACTCGAGCAACTCTTTGAAGCCTTTGCCCAAACTGAAACCGGAAAACAAGCGCAAGAAGGAACAGGATTAGGATTGCCGATTTCTCGCAAATTTGTCCAACTGATGGGAGGAGATATTCAGGTCACTTCAGAAGTGAATAAAGGTACAACTTTTGCTTTTGAAATCCAAGTTCTGGTCGTCCAAGAAAGCGACATTGAGACCGAAGCACCCAAACGTCGTATCATTGCTCTCGAACCCAACCAACCTCGCTATAAAATCCTAATTGTGGATGATAAACCCCTCAATCGCCACTTATTAATTAAATTGCTTTCTCCTCTCGGATTTGAACTCCAAGAGGCGAGTAATGGACAAGAAGCAATAGAAATTTGGCAGAGTTGGCAACCCCAATTTATTTGGATGGATATGCGAATGCCAGTGATGGATAGATTCACCGCAACGCAAAAAATCAAAGCAACATCTCAAGGAAAAGCAACAACAATTATTGCCTTGACAGCCAGCGTATTAGAAGAGGAAAAAGCAGTTGTTCTCGCAGCAGGATGCGATGCTTTTATGAGAAAGCCATTTCGAGAAGAAGATATTTTTAAAACAATGGCAAAATATTTAGGCGTGCGCTATATCTATGAAGAGATCGATCGCCCTCATCAAGAAGCGAAAGAAAGCCAAGAATCGATTCAAGAAAAAGTGAGTACATTATCTGGGGAATTAAGAGGGCAACTCAAAGATGTTTTGCTGACAGGAGATTTAGAAGGAATTGCCAATGCGATCGCGGCGATTCGCGAATCCGATAATACTCTCGCTGAAGCTCTGCAAAAATACTGCGATCGCTTTGAGTATCAGAAAATTTTAAGTTGGATTTCTACTTAGAATGACTTCAAAGCGATCGCAAAGTTCAGTGAAAATACGAGCAAATGCTTTCACAAGTTTTTCACAATTTCCCAGTACAATAAGAATCAAAATTACAACTCTAGCCTATATGCGATCGCAGTCATTTAACAATATTAACGATAATGCTAAACTTAGTATCCAGATCGAATACAGTGACCACCACATCTATGATTCCTTCTCAAACAAGTTCCCGGCAGGGCAATATTTTAGTGGTCGATGATATTCCTGCAAATTTACAACTATTAGTAGGATTATTGTCAAACCAAAACTACAAAGTTCGTCCAATGCCGAGCGGAAAATTAGCATTGCAAGGGATTCATCTCGACTATCCCGATCTCATTTTACTTGATATTCAAATGCCAGACATGAATGGCTATGAAGTATGTAAGTCCTTGAAGTCAGACGATCGCACCCGAGATATTCCCGTTATCTTTATTAGTTCCCTTGATGATGTCTTTGACAAAGTTGAGGCTTTTAATGTCGGTGGAATTGATTATATTACCAAGCCTTTTCAAGCCGAGGAAGTATTCGCACGAGTTAAAACTCATATCACATTATCTCGACTGCAAAAAAAATTACAAGAAAAAACAGAAGCTCAAGATCGAAAACTTCAAGAACAAAATATTGTTTTAGAGGACACAATTGAGTGTTTAGAAGATGCTAACCAAGAATTACAAGAACGTTTTCAACAACTTCAACAAACGCAATTACAATTAGTCCAAAGCGAAAAAATGGCAACATTAGGGCAACTTGTTGCAGGAGTCGCTCACGAAATCAATAATCCTGTTGGATTTATTGAAGGGAATATCACGCATGCTTTAGAATACATTCAAGATTTAATTTATCTCGTTGGGATCTATCAAAATAAATTATCGACTCCCGATGCAGAAATTCAAGAATATATTGAAGAGATCGATCTCGATTTTTTAATCGAAGATCTACCCAAGACAATTGCTTCGATGAAAACGGGAGCAGATCGCATTCGCAATATTAGCAACTCATTACGCACTTTTTCCCGAGCAGATAGCGATCGCAAGGTTAACTTTAATATTCACGATGGGATTGATAGTGCTTTACTGATTTTGAAACATCGCCTCAAAGATAATGGCGATCGTCCGGCGATCGAGGTCATTCAAAAATATGGAGAATTGCCCGATATTAAATGTTTTCCGGGAAAACTCAATCAAGTGTTTATGAATCTTTTGGCAAATGCGATCGATGCCCTTGATGAAGCGTTGCACAATCCCGATCGCGCCCAACCTCAACAAATTATCATCAAAACTGAAGTTGCAGAAGCAAAAGATCGAGCGATTGTATGGATTGAGGATAATGGGACGGGAATGTCTGAGGAAATCAAAAATAAAATTTTCGGGCATTTATTTACCACCAAAGAAGTCGGAAAAGGAACGGGTTTGGGACTTTCGATCGCTCGCGAAATTATCATCGAGAAACATGGAGGAAAAATTTGGTTTGAATCAGAATTAGGGAAAGGCACAAAATTTGCGATCGCACTGCCTCTATCCTAAATTCACCAATCAATATAATTAATTCGTGCTAACGGTTCTAATGCTGCTAAAATACGATTACCATAGCTGCGATGATTAACGCGATTATCCAGCACCGCCACAACACCTTGAGGATCTCGCAGAGGGAACACCGCACGCTGTAATTCTCGTAGAGCAACAGGTAGCATATAGTTGCGAAACCAATCTTGACGGCGATTTTTATAATAATTCACCCGAGCGGCAACAAGAGGGTTTTCAGTAGACGGAAAAGGTAAAGTTGCAATGATGAGAAGTTGAGGAGTCGGTAAAATATCCTGACGCGATCGCCAAAATTCCCAACCACTGACTAATATTCCATCCGAGGCGAGATCGGTTTGCTCGACTTGCACCCCAGAGCCAAATTCTGCGGCTAAAGTCGCGCCTACTTGCATTCGTAAGGGGGTATCTTCCACCACGACGATCGCGGGACGTTTCATTGCAGAGATCCATTCCGGTTGATGGCGATGCTGATAGCGCTGTCCCAGCATTCCCCCGCGACACAAGCGCGTTACTTGCTGCAAAAGGGCGCTTTGAAATTCTTTGGTATTGGGAAGCGGCAAGCGATCGGGGAGATAGAGTTGAATGCACTCGGTTTGGCGATGGGGAGAAAACTGAACGCAAGTTAAGTCCCCCAACCCCAATTGCTGCCGATAAATAGGGGCATTTGAGTCCCAGTCGAGAAAGCCTCCCATCAGGACTATGGGCTGTTTTTGCCATACTTCCTTGAGGGACGTGGCGACTTCGAGCGGGGCAATGTTGAGGGTAAATTGAGATCGCGTTTGGGTTGCAGAGATCCAGTTTAATGTTCCTTCCTTTTGCCAAGATTGCCAAAATTTCGACCATGTAGGAGGGAGGCGATTGCTTGGTATCTCTGCAAACAAGGTTGCCAGTAAGTCTGCTTCCTCGGAAGCGATCGTATAGCAGTTGTGAGGATTGTGAGGGCGTTGAGAAAAACATTCAGCTAGGCAATCGCGAATTTGGGTAATGAAAAGTTGGCGATCGGGACAATTGTGAATTAACTCTAGCCAATCTTCAGGGCGAATTTGTACGGTTAATGCCTCTCGCGTCCAGTTTTCCCAATCATCGGCAGGATCGATTAGGGTTGTAATGCCCTCGGGAAAGTGTTGTTTACTTTCATTTAGGGAGAGGCGATCGCACAACCAAGATTGAGGGGAAGCGAATAAGAGTCCTTTAAATGTAGAAGAAGGAAAGCGATCGCTAACTACTATTTCTTTTTCAATTTTTAACCCTTGCAAGAGTTGGGGAATATAATCTTGCAATAATTTCTGTTGTAGAATGGGAGGGGTAACTAGGATAACCGCATTATCCCACAATAAAGCCGAACTGAGATAGCTAAAACCATAAGTTTCTGTGGTACATCCCGTTTGCAGGAGAAGCGATCGCCCCAATCGCAGCGATCGTGCGACTAATCGCGCCATCGTTAAATGATGCTGCCAATAAGGTTTCCCTCGATCGCGTAAAAAGGAGAGTAAAGAACTGTGAACTCGGGCTTCTATGGTCACATCGAGCAAGAAAATATAAAGAACAAAGCAAGGGACAATCCCTTTCTCAAATTTTAGCGTTTTCTTTTAGGTATATCGATAAATTCATTGTTATAGGGAGCATTGATATTTTTAAGTTTCTCTAGAGTAAAATTTGAGAGAACTTTTAACGAGATAAAAAACTAACTCGAATTTGCTAGTTTATTATAATGCTGATAAAATGAGTGAGAGTATTTTGGAGTATTTTGATCCAATGAGTACATCACAATCACCCAGTCCTCAATCTCAATCATCACAAACTAATCCATCTAGTCCTCAACCTCAATCGTCACAAACTAATCCATCCAGTCCTCAACCTCAATCATCACAAACTAATCCATCCAATCCTCAGCCTCAATCATCACCACTCAATCAACTTACTTTACAAATTCAATCACCACAACCCACTCAAGCTAGTTCTCAAGCTCCAATTGGTTTAACTAAACCTCTGGCAAGCAATCAAGAAGGTAATTCAGCGCAGATATTAACAGTATTGATAGTAGGATCGTTGATTGGTTTATGTATTGGAGGAATAAGTGGATGGTTTTTGGGAAACCCAAAAGAGAACATCGCAACTTATCGCTCTAATCAAAAATACGAAGACCATAGTCAATGTCCAACCCTTGAAGATAAATTGCAAGGAATGGAAATTTTATCAATTCAGTGGGAAGTAGGGAGCAAGAAATGTATTTATCAATATCGCGTGAATGTAGATTAACCTAAGTTCGGGATAAGCGAAAACCTGCATTCTCTCATTAATTGTAACTCCTAAGAGTTCAAGCGATCGAGAAGTTGGCGAATTTTATAAGTATCTATTGTTGCAGGGGCGTTGTTTAAATAGAGTTCAAAATCAGATTTTGCTTGACTCCATAATTCTAACTGATAGTACAGCAAACCACGATCGTGAAGTTCGGAGAGATTATCGGGAAAGAGTAATAAAATTCGTTCCACCACTGAAACTGCCTTCTTTAATTTCTGACGACGGAGATAAATAAATTTTAGATTGGTCAGCATGCGTGCTAAAAATTGTTTCTTCGTAACGGGTTCTAAAAAATGGGGTTCAATTTTAACAGATTGGCTATAAAGTTTTTGTAGGAGTGCTTCACAGTCTTGTTCAAAGAGAATTTCTCCGTTATTAAACGCATCGACAAAAATACCAGATTCTGCAAAATCTGGACGGATGAGAAAATGCCCCGGCATTCCAATTCCCACCATTGGAAAATCAATACGTTTGGCGATTTCGAGATAAACAAGAGATAAAGTAATTGGAATTCCTACTCGGCGATCGATGACTTTATTAAAAAAACTATTGCGAGGATCGTAGTAATCATTGCGATCGCCTTGAAATTGCAAATCTTCATACAGATAGCAATTGAGAATTTGAATTGTTTTTAAAGGATAGGATGTTTCTTTCAGTCGTTTTTTGACTGCCTCAGCCATGATATCTAAGGCATTGAGATATTCTTCGAGATCGAGATCGGGATATTCTTCACAAGCGATATAGAGTGCTGCTTTTGCTAAATCAATTTCTGGTTCTGCTCGCCTAATTTCATGATAAAATTGTTGTCTGAGAGCAAATTGTCTAGGAGAAGAGAAATTCATTTTTTGAGAGAAATTATGCAATTTAAATACGTGCGATCGGTTCGGACTTTAATCAAAATAAAGAGATAAATGTTCTTCGAGCAACTGTTCGGCTAAAATTTCATCAGCAAAATACTCAGATAGCGTTTCGGAAATAAAATAGCGCTCTAAATCTTTTTCCGTAACTGCGCTATTGTTTCGCATAACGGGATCTCGAACAATTGGTAGATCGTTTTCACAACCTAGATTATGAGGGCTGATAAAACAATTATTGGGGTCGGCGGAAGCGAAGGAGAGAAACTCAACCACAAAGCCAACTGTCATCACGCCCAGAAATATGATACCAAAGATCGAAAAAAATATTCGCCGCTTCATTTTCCGTCACCCTCAGAAAAATCTTCTACTACAACACTCTAACAATTAAACTCGGGCGAGTGAGTAAAGATTTGATGAAACGCATTGAAGAAAGGGTAAAGATTTAGTGGATTCAATTGCCGATCGTTCCTTGAGAAAGCAAACTGGAAAAAGACAAACAATCTCTGTAAATTTACGGTTTTTTTATGCTAGTATTATCCCAACTTCTTCATCAAAATGTGAAGATTGTCGGATAAGAGCAAGAATATCGCTTAATATAAGAGTGCCATCTGCACGAACAGGAAAATTTGCAATACTGGTGCAAAAAATGAAACCCAGGGGGATAATGTGCGTTAATTTCATAAGAAGATGCGATCGGGAAACTCCGATTTTAAACTCATTCAAGAAAACGACTCATGTTAAAAGCACTCATTTTTGATGTAGATGGAACCCTTGCAGAAACCGAAAGAGACGGACACCGCATCGCCTTCAATCGTACTTTTCGCGAGGCAGGATTAGACTGGAATTGGTCGAGAGAATTTTACGGTCAACTTTTACCCGTTGCTGGCGGAAAAGAGCGCATTCGCTTTTATTTAAAGTATTATGGCCAAGAATTCCCAAAACGCGATCGCTTCGATGAATTCATTGCCGACTTACACTGGGCGAAAACACAACATTACCAAAACTTGTTGCGACGGGGAGAAATTCCCTTACGTCCCGGAGTCAAGCGCTTAATTAACGAAGCACGCGATCGCGAGTTGCGCTTGGCCATTGCCACCACCAGTTCCCATCCAACCACGATCGCGCTATTAGAGAATACTCTCGATCCGGCATGGTTTGAAGTCATTGCGGCTGGCGATATCGTCCCTCAGAAAAAACCCGCTCCCGATATTTATTTATATGTCCTAGAAAAATTGAATTTAGACTCTTCAGAATGTATTGTGATTGAAGATTCAGAAGCCGGTTTGCAAGCTGCAACAAGCGCTAATTTAAAAACCATTATTACGGCAAACAACTATACAAAAAGTCATAATTTTGCCAAAGCAACCCTGATTCTCAATGGTTTGGGAGAACCCGATCGCCCTTTTCTGTCCTTGCGCGGAGGAGTCGGCGATCGCCAATATGTCGATGTAGACTTACTTCAGTCCTTGTGTAGGGCTGGAATCTAGCCAAGAGTTAATATGAGAGCTAAGATAATAGCTTAATGATTTTTATTTCTCAGCGCGATCGCATAAATCCGATGTTTAATTTCTTTAAAAGTAAAAAATTCTTAGTTTTTATTGCTCTCGTTGCTTTCAGTTGTTTGCTCACAATTTTGCTGGCAAGCTGCACTCAAACTGCCTCAGAATCCCCAGAAATTCGCATTGGTTTAATTGCCCCTTTTAATGGCAATGCCGCAAAAACCACCGGAAATCCAACGGAACGCGGGGCAAAATTAGCGATTCAACCCATCAATGACAATGGTGGTTTAGAAATTGAAGGTAAAAAGTATCCCATCTCTTTAATTATTAAAGACGATCGCGATAATCCCGATGAAGCTGTTGCAGTTACTAATGAGTTAATCAATCAAGAAAAAGTAATTGCTATTGTCGGCCCCCCGCGCAGTCGTAGCGCTATTCCTGCTGCCGAAGTTGCCGAACGCGCTCGGGTTCCCATGATTAGTACAAAATCAACTAATCCGCAAACCACAGCCAATAAAAAGTACGTTTTTCGAGCGACTTATACTGACGAACTGCAAGGTAAAGCGATCGCGCGTTTTTCCACACAAGAATTAAAAATAGCCAAAGCAGCCGTCCTCTACGATATTGCTAATGATTACAGTCGCTATTTAGCAGAAATCTTTAACGAGGAATTTGAACGCTTAGGAGCAGAAATCGTGGCTTTTGAAAGCTACACGACAGATGTTGAAAATTTTCAAGAATCCTTAGAAAAGATCCGCGATAGCGAAGCCGAATTGATTTTTTTACCGAACTATGCAGAAGAAGTTTCCCAACAAGCCAAACAAATTCAAGAATTAGGTTTAGATATAACGCTAATTGGGGGGGATTCTTGGGGATCTTTATTAAAGGAAAGTTATACCGATCTCGAAGGTGCATTTTTTGCAGAAGTTTGGACGGCAGATCTGCCTAACCCAGAAAGTCAAAAGTTTCTCGAACAGTATAATAATGCTTATCAAGACCCTGTCAATAGTCATGCGGCTCTGACCTATGATGCCGTGAATTTAATTTTAGATATCATACAAGAGCAAGGAAAAGCCGATCCTGAAGCCCTTCGCGAAGGCTTGGCAAATTTGCAAGATTATCGCGGTGCAACCGGCAGTATTTCCTATGAAGGAAATGGCGATCCGGTAAAAAGTTTGGCTATCTTACAAGTCAAAAATAATCAGTTAGAATTTTATCAGCAAATCGATCCTTAAGAGATTACTTTTTCATTTTACATCGCTTATGTTGTGGCGCAAATTTTTCGGTTTCGCGATCGCGAGTTTTCTTTTAACCTTTCTCCCGGTAGCTTGCTGGTTTCCCTCTCCCGAAACCCCAGAAATTCCCATCGGCTTGATTGTTCCTTTAACAGGAGAAGTTGCAGAAATCGCTGGAGAATATTCTCTTCAAGGGGCCGAACTTGCCGTTAAAGAAATCAATGCAATGGGAGGATTACAAGTCGGCGATCGCAAGCAAAAAGTGAAGCTATTGATTGAAGACGATCGCGATACTCCCGATATTGCGATCGCCGCTGCCCGTAAATTAATTTATCGCGATAAAGTCGTGGCTTTAGTTGGATTGCCTTTGAGCCGAATTGCAATTCCCGTTGCCAGAATTGCTGAAGCATCGGCGATTCCCATGATTAGTAATTGGTCGAGCAATCCCGAAACAACTGCCGGTAAAAAATATATTTTTCGCATTATTTATACAGATGACTTTGCTGGCAAAGCGATTGCGCGTTTGGCTCGAGATGAATTAAAATATAAAAAAGCAGCTATTCTATATGATATTGCCAGCGAATACAATCGAGGACTAGCAGAATTTTTTCAACGAGAATTTGAGAAAGTCGGAGGGAAAATTGTTGCATTTGAATCGTTTATTACGAATGAAATAGATTTTTCCTCTCAACTCGATCGCATTCGACAGAGTGGGGCTGAAGTTTTGTTTTTACCCAATTATGCCGCCGAAATTTCTCGACAGATCGCTCAAATTCATGCACTGGGAATTGATATCGAGTTATTGGGTTGTGAAACTTGGTCATCTCTGCGCGAGAGCGATCGCTTTCTCTTAGAAGGGGCATTTTTTACCGATCCTTGGAATCCAGAATCAGAAGATGCAAAAACTCAAAAATTTGTTGAGGCATATCGCCAAATCTATCAGGAAATACCACCCACAGTTGCCGCTTTAACGTATGATGCGATGGGTTTGTTGTTTCAAGCTATTGAGACCCAAAATAAAGCGGATTCTGAATCGATTCGTCAAGGATTGGCAAATATTCAACATTATCATGGTGCAACTGGAAAAATGTTTTATCCGGATAATGGCGATCCCCACAGAAGTATTTTAATGATGCAGTTTAAAGGGGGTCGAGCCATAATTTACAAAACCATAGAACCCGAGTCCATATCTTCAAAGTTCCTTGAAAGCTCGATCGCCCATTGAGTTTGCACAAACTTTAATTTCGTAATTTTCCGATTGCAAATTTTCAGGATTATAATTGGGAACGTCTCGCGGGAAAGCAAAAAGGCCAATTTTATGAATTTTTGGAAACAAAGCCTCATGTCAAGGCTGATCGGTGCCTTTTCTCTCCTGTCACTGGTCACAGTTTCCAGTGCGGGGGCGATCGCCTTTTTTCGCGGAAGAGCCGAAATTGAAAAATTAGTCTTTGAAC
This sequence comes from Spirulina sp. LEGE 11439, assembly GCF_059821285.1. NCBI lineage: Bacteria > Bacillati > Cyanobacteriota > Cyanophyceae > Spirulinales > Spirulinaceae > Spirulina > Spirulina sp. LEGE 11439. Next base: position 31,364 of record NZ_JCAMRX010000001.1, on the reverse strand, counting down.
GCTTGGAAGTCACGGCAGCCCTGAAGGAAGAAGCCTTAAATCTCTGGGTAGACAATCAGCGCGAAGCCGTCACCTCCCTCGCTCGCGTCCCGGAAATTCGCGATTTAGCTGGAGAATTGCTCAGACCCGAAACGACAACTTCAGAGACCGTATACGAGACTTTACATGAGTATTTAGACTCCGTTCGCGCCACCAAACCTGAATTTTTAGAACTCTTTATCTTAAGTGATATCGGTGGTCGGATTTTAGTATCAACCCAGCGCGATCGCGAAGGACAATATCGCGTCAAAGATCGCTATTTTACCGAAGGTCGTCAAAAAACCTTCGTACAAAATGTTTATCCTTCCTCGGCAACCGGGAAACCTGCCATGACCATTGCGACCCCCCTCACCGACAGTCAAGGAGAAAAAGTAGGGGTTTTAGCCGCTCAGTTAAATCTCGAAAAAATGGATAGTATCATTTTTGAGCGCACTGGATTGGGAGAAAGCGGGGAATCCTACTTAGTCGATCGCTTTAATTTGTTTGTCTCGGCGGATCGCTTCGGACGAAAAGATTATCCGAAAGGCGTTCATTCTCGCGGTATCGAGCGTGCTTTACAAGGAGAAGACGGACGCAACTTGTATCGCAACTATGCCGATATCCCTGCCATTGGCGTATACCGGTGGATGGAAGAGCGGGAATTGGCATTATTGGTAGAAATGCAGCAAGAGGAGGCATTTGCGCCGGCGCGGCGACTGGCTTGGGCGATTCTCATTTCGGGTTCGATTTTAGCCGTATTACTGGCAGCGATCGTTTATATTTTGGCCAGACAAATCGCCCGACCGATTTTAGCGATCGCCGATGTCGCAGTTAAAGTTTCTCAAGGGGATTTATCTTTAATGGCACCGGTTTTAACCGAAGATGAAGTGGGCAAACTCGCTAATAGTTTCAACCAGATGACTGCGAGAATGCAGCGCAAAATTTTACAGTTGCAGGACGAGCGGAAAAAATCAGAAGACTTACTCCTGAATATTTTGCCCCAACGGGTGGCGGAACAACTCAAAGCAGGACAGGGAACGATCGCGGAAAGTTTTGCTGATGCAACGGTACTGTTTGCCGATTTGGTGGGATTTACCCCCCTTGCCTCCCAACTTCCCCCAGTAGAACTCGTGAGCGTCCTCAATGAGATTTTCTCCTCTTTTGATGCCCTCGCGGAACGGTACGGACTGGAGAAAATCAAAACCATCGGCGATGCTTATATGGTAGTCGGGGGCATTCCTTTGCCCAAGAAAAGTCACGTTGAAGCGATCGCAGAGATGGCCTTAGCCATGCAGCGAGAAATTCGCCTGATTGGGTTGGAAAGCGAGCGATCGTTTGCCCTGCGAGTGGGAATTCATACGGGTCCAGTGGTGGGGGGGGTGATCGGATTAAAACGCTTTAGTTACGATTTATGGGGAGATACGGTGAATATTGCCTCTCGCATGGAATCTCAAGGCGTGCCGGGCTGCATTCAAGTGACAGAGGCAACTTATCACCGCTTGCACGATAAGTTTTTGTTTACCGAACGCGGCGCGATCGATATTAAGGGTAAGGGCAAAATGCAGGTTTATTTATTATTAGAGAAGAAGTTGAAAAAAGATCCCGAATCTTTATTAGCAGGATAAGCCTTGGCCACCTTTGAAGAAACCGCAAAATTTGATGAATTTCCTGAAGGCACAGATCGGGCACTCAACATTTTACTTTATTGACCTTCCCCGCTCTTTTCTCATATTCCCGATTCCCCGAGGGTGAAAAACAACAAACATTTATCGATTAAAAATTTTGAGAGATATTCAAAAAACTTCTATCCGGAATGATTAGATTATAATGAGTAAAGTTCATTATAATCTAGTCATTCCATTTCGGAGCGCTAAAGTGCATCAAGAGAACAAGCCTAACTTCATTTTATGTAATGGCACGCTTTTTTCCTAAGTTCTCCATCGGAGTCAAAATTTTTGCGATCGCCACCAGTATGCTCGGTTTTCTGGTATTAATGGTCGGAATTAATTACGATCGCATCAAAAAAGTAAATAACGAACTCATCGATCTGGCTGAATACCTGACTCCACTTACAGCACATACCAATGTTATCAATGTTCGCCTCCTCAAACAGCAAATTCACATCGAGCGAATTTTGCAACTTTACGAAAGCGAACCGATTAACTGGCAACACATCGAGGGAGAATTTGTCGAATTTAAACGACAAGGAGACGGTGTAGATCGGGAGGTAAACGCGGCGATCGCTCTTTCTGCCCAAGCAATTTCTCATGCTAAACTGATTCGCGATATCATTCAAGTTGCTCGCCTTGAACCGCTTTTATACGCTCTAGAAGAAGAACACCAAGAATTCCACAATCGCGGTTTACAAATTGTCCAATCTTTACAAGCCGGAAATGTAGAACGACTTCACTTTCTTGAAGCAGAACTCAAAGAAGATGAAGAACAGTTTAATCAACAAATTCAGAATATTGTTCGAGAATTGGCAGACTTTACCCAACGTTCTGCTCATCTTGCCGATCGCGGCGAACGCGAAATTCTCCACCTCAATTTACTCCTGATGAGTCTGGCAACTGCCTTCGGTATCTTCTGTGCATTTATGCTGACAATGGGATTAGTGAGCCCTTTGAAAAAATTGCTCGGCGGTACCCGAGAAGTCGAACGAGGAAACTTAGAAATTCAAGTTGCGATCGCCTCGGGAGATGAAGTGGAAACCCTCAGTAATGCTTTTAATCTGATGGTCGGAGAAATTAAAGAAAAAGAACAAATTAAAAATACCTTTGGACAATATGTAGACCCTCGTATTGTGGAAAATTTAATTCAGCAACAATCTCAAAAAAATATTGAGAAAAAGCAAATCGCCACAGTCTTCTTTTCAGATATCGTCGGCTTTACTTCTATTAGCGAAATGCTCGCCCCCGAGGGACTCGTAAAACTCCTCAATCAGTATTTTACCCTTGCCGCCGAACCTATTGCTCGCTATAACGGCGTTATCGATCGCTTCATCGGCGATGCTATGAGAGCTTTTTGGGGAGAACCTTTTGTCAATGCGGAAGACCACGCTAAATTTGCTTGTTTTTCTGCTTTAGATCAGTTTGTCCAATTAGAAAGATTACATCGCATGATGCCAGATCTAATGGGATTTCGGAAAGGATTGCCCGATTTTAATATTCGCATTGGTTTAGCAACCAGTGAAGTGATTGCTGGTAATATTGGTTCGGAACAGTTTAAATCTTATACAGTCATGGGAAGTGCAGTAGAATTAGCCGAACGATTAGAAGGACTCAATAAACAATATGGAACGAAAATTTTACTCGCAGAAGATACGCGCAAACTCGCAGGCAATGCTATTGAAACCCGAGAAATTGCAGCGATCGAACTTCACGATCGCCGAGTACAAATTTATGAGCTATTAAGTCGGAAAGGCGAACTCGATCTCGAATTAGAATATCTGCGCGATCGTTTTGAAGGTGGTTTGATGGCCTATCGAACTGGAGATTTAACCCGAGCGCGATCGTGTTTTGAAACCTGCTTACTTGCTAAACCTAACGACAAACCCTCGCAAATTTATTTAGATTTTATCAATGAGGCATAAACCAAACAATCGCACCTCTACATCTGCAAAATTCCCCTTGATTAAGAGAGGATTGAGAAGAGTCAATCAACACCTCAAACTCGATAAAAAAGTCCCTATCGGTGTTAAGATCTTTGGACTAGCATTAGGAATGCTCGGATTATCGATTATTACTGTTTCTATTTCTTATTATAATCTCCGTCAGGTTAAACAAGAAATTCATAGCTTGTCTGAATATACCATTCCTCTGACTAATTTAGTGGCGGAAATAAATATTCATCTCTTAAAACAACAATTTCGCCTACATCGAATTTTCCGACTTTATGAAAAAGAACCTATCGATCGCCAACTCATCAATCGGGAAATTGCCGAATTTACACAACAGGGAAATCGTGTCGATGAAGAATTAGAAACAGCTAGTAATCTTATTAAAACTGCTTTGTTTGATATTCAATTACCAACGACACAAGACAGATTTTTGCGTTTACCTCCTATTTTAGACCATATTGAAGAAGACCAGCAAAACTTTCGCGATCGCGCTCTCGAAATCATCCAATTATTGGCAGAAAATAAAAAAATACAAGCACGTCAACTAGAGAATCAATTAGAAATTGAAGAAGAAAAATTTAATCAAGAAATTGCCAATATTTTACAAGAACTCAATCAATTTAAGATTCAATCAGCACAATTGGGTCAAAAAAATCAGCAAAGAGTTTTAAATCTGGGAATTTTCATTGCGATTATTGCTACAATTTCAGGCTTACTCGCAGCATCTGCGATCGCGACGAGTTTGGTCCAACCCACTCGCCATTTAACGCGTCAGATCGAACTGATTCGAGATGGTAATTTTGAGAGAACGATAATGATTAAAACGAGAGATGAAATTAACGAACTTGCCCACTCTTTTAACAAGATGTTAGCAGAACTAAAGCAAAAAGAGGAAATTAAAAAAATCTTTGGTAAATATGTCGATCCCAGAGCGATCGCACATTTGATGGAAGATGCTCAGAGAACGCAAACAATCGGAGAAAAACAAACAATGACAGTTTGTTTTTCCGATATTGAAGGTCTGGAAAACTTAGAAAATCGGTTAGTTTCTTATGAATCGATTCAAATTATCAATCAATATTTAACAATTATGTCTGCGCCAATTTCTCATCATCGAGGGGTCATTGATAAGTTTCTCGGCACGACCATTATGGCTTTTTGGGGCGAACCTTTTACGACGGCAAAAGATCGCGATCGCTTAGCTTGTTATGCTGCGTTAGAGCAGATCGATCGCTTAGATTCTCTCCGTCAGTATTTAACAAATGCGATCGCACGAGAAGAGTTAAAGGCGATCGATCTGAGAATTGGTTTGGCAACAGGTCAATTAGTTGTGGGTAATATGGGATCGGAATCTTCTAAATCTTATACTGCGATCGGGGATGCTGTTAATTTGGCTTCGCGTTTGCAAGGAGTCAGCAAACAATACGGGGTTCGCATTTTGATTGCAGAAGAAACTCGCAATCAAGTGATTGATATTATTGAAACCCGAGAAATCGATCGCATTCAAGTTGTTGGCAAGGAAGATGCGGTCAGGGTTTATGAAGTATTGTCTCGCAAGGGAAGTTTGCCCGCAAAGGTAGCAAAATTGAGAGGTTGCTTTGAGGGCGGATTAAATGCTTATCGACAGCAAAATTGGCAACAAGCAGAGCAATTTTTTCGAGAATGCTTGCAACTTCAACCTCGCGATCGACCCGCGCAAATCTTCTGCGATCGCATCCTCCAATTCCGAGAAAATCCCCCTCCTCAAGATTGGGATGGGGTTTGGCGTTTAACTAAAAAATAAGCAGAAAAGAGAATTAGAGATTGAGTTACAGGCATTTTTCAATGAACAATGAGCAATTATCAATGAACAGTGCGATCGCACTGAACGAAATAGAAGAGATGTAAGAATATTGGAGCGATCTCGATAATGCTCGAATACAGTATAATGGAAGAACAATAGCTATTGAGAGCCAGAGAAATAAGGATACCGATCGCATTGTAGAAATTGCAATATGAAATCAATTTCTGGAAAAATATCTTGTAAGATTTTGGAAAGAAAAGGCTGGATTTTGAAAAGAGTAAAAGGCAGCCATCATATTTATTAAAATCCAGAAAGCAATGCAATTGTTTCTGTTCCCGTCCATAGTAATAAAGATTTAAAGATTGGAACATTAGGCACTTTGATGAAAAATACTAACTTATCAGAAAGGGATTTACAATAATTGCTCTTCTTTCATGAACTATCAACAATTCGATCGCATTATAGCAAAAGAAAAGCGATTCTCGTAAACGAACGCTTCGCGATCGCACTGGGGAAATAGAGGAAGTGCGATCGCGCCTGTTTCTCTCTGCAATAAAAAGTGCGATCGCAAGAGCAAATAGAGCTATACTGAAATTCAGATGCACTTGATAATAATTTTTGTATGCCACGACTCGATCTCTACCATAATGTTGTTAGAGTTGCTCTTGTTAAAGATGGTTGGACAATAACTCACGATCCGTTGACAATTGAGTTTGAAGATCTGACAGTTTATGCCGATCTCGGTGCTGAAAAAATTCTTGCTGCTCAAAAATCAAAGCTCAAAATTGCGGTTGAAGTCAAAGTATTTAGCAGTCCCTCACCTGTGACAGAGCTAGAACGAGCTATCGGTCAGTATTATCTTTATTTAACATTTATTGCTAAACAAGAACCCGATCGCGATCTTTATTTAGCAATTCCCGAACGAATTTATAATAATTTTTTTCAACGTCCATCAATTCAAGTATTTGTCAAAGAACGTGAGATTTCTTTCTTTGTTTTCAATCCCGAACAGGAGGAGATTATTAAATGGATCGTCAATTAGAACAATATCAAATCATTGCTAGAGAGATCGTTAATGATTATGCTCGTTATAAACCCAGTTTAGGGAATATTGAGTTACAGGCGATCGCTGATGGTAATAGTTATTTACTCATTAGTTTTGGCTGGAATGGCGATCGCCGAGTTCACAGTACAATTTTACATCTGCGAGTTGTCGAGGGAAAATTTTGGTTAGAACGAGATGAGACGGAGGAGGGAATTACTCAAGATTTACTCGATCGCGGTGTTCCGAAAGAAGATATTGTTCTCGCTTTTTATCATCCCGAAGATCGAAAGTTAACTGAGTTCGCGATCGCTTAATCGCTTTTTTCAATGAAGAAAAGAAAAGCGATCGCACTGGGGGAAATGCAAGCAGTGCGATCGCTTTTTCAAAAATGTTCTTTTGGAATCGGGAGAGAAATGCGATTTCTCTTTCTATCGATTTCTTAATTGCCAATATGCTTGTAAAGGACTCATCGTAACATTACGAACATAATTTTGATTGGTATGAGCACCTCCCGTTGATTGTCCAGCAGTACGAACTTCTAAATGGAGATGATGAGAGCCACTTTGATCTCCTATCTGACCAATAACTTGACCAGCATTAATCCTTTGACCATTTTGAAAGCCATTTCTTGTTTGTAGATGTCCGTAAACCCATTCTTTTCCGTCATCCCCCTTAACAGAGATAAAAGCACCTTTTGTTGAGCTATACCATGTCCATGCAACAGTACCTCCCACAACAGTACTTACATTTGTGCCAGCAGGAGAACCAAAATCAATGCCCGCGTGCCATTTACTAAAACCACGATGATATCCAGCATCATAAAGATATCCTGAGTTCATTGGATAACGTCGGTCAAAGATGGTGTGAGAAAGATCGGTGAAAATTTGACGTACTTCAGGGAGTGTATCTCGACGATCGGAAGCACTATCCCATTGGGAGTTAAAGTCAAATTGGCTACTATCTCCACTATAACGATCCCACTGATCGTTACTAAGAGAATTGAGTTGGCTATAGTATTGCCCATTACTCCCACTTCCATTTTGATGCTTATTCAGCCAATCGGGTGATGCTGTAAATGTACCCGTGTTCCCACTGTGAGTACCGCTATCAAACAATGGTTTATTGGCTGAAGAATAAACGACGAGATTACCATCTCCTTGAATCGCGAAGTAAGCACCAGAATGACCTGCTGTATCTGTTGCCCAAACCGCTTTATTGTTGTCATACAAAACAACATTGCCATCTTTTTGAACGGCAAAAACATCCGCACTCGTTCCATCCGTTCCCGTTGCCCAAGTTGCTTTTCCTTGGGGATTATACATCACCAAATTGCCGTCATGCTGGAACACAAACTTATATCCGGTAGATGTTACCCATTCTTGACCCCGCGAGAAGGTTAGATTAGATGTACTTGGCTTGAGAACAATATTTTTAACTGGAGTGGGATTTGGTGGTGGCGTAACGGGCTTACCTGTTCCCTGCTGATGGCTTACGGGAATATAAACAGACTGACCAATTTGTAAAGACTTCGCTTCCTCAGAAGTAAACGTACCGCCATTCGCCGTTTTCATAAGTTCTCGCCAACGATGACCACTTCCTAAGTAGCGTTGAGCGATCGCCCAAAGCGTATCGCCAGCTTGAATAACATGCCGTCGAGATTTTCCGGGTATTCCGGGAGGTGAAGAATAGGAGTTGGTCGAAGCATTTTCAAGCTGAACAAATCGGACTCCACTATACTGAGATGGGCTGAGAATTCGTTCGCTGATTCCCTTACCACCCCAATTCGATTCAGAAATCCGAACGCGACCATCGGGATAGACTTCTTCCAAGAAAGCAACGTGACCATACTCAGAGTGTGCATATTGAACTCCGGGCGGCCAAACTACAATTCCTCGCGCTCCTTGAGGAGGTGTAGAAGTAACGGGTAAACCAATTTTCTGTGCATCTCCTTCCCATTTGTACGCATGACTGCGGAATAAAGCATTAGTGAGAGCAGCATTCGGCATTAAACCCGTTTCTTGCATTCGTCCATAAGCAAACCAAGTACATTGACCAATCCAGCTATAAGCAAACGGATTCACCGATCCCTTACGATAATTATCAGAATTTGGATCGATTGGAACAGTCGGAATCGGTGCGGGCTGAGGATTTGGTTGAGGTTTGGGTTGAGGTTTGGGTTGTGGAGGGGCTAAAACTGGAGGACTGCTGTTCGGAAAGCCAAAAATATAGGCACTGGGAACCCAGTAATTTGTCCCAGAAACGCGGTACCATAACTCATCTGGCGTACCAGCTTGATAATCAGTTATCCGTTCGCCATAAGTCCAAGCATCAAAGTGTAAAGTCTTGTAGTAGGGTTCTGCCAAGCCACTACGATCCTCATGGTTGGTGCTATTTCGTAAAGCAACCCCAATATGAGGCATGACCCAACCATTAAAACTTTCACCAACAACAGGATAATTTACAGCCCGATCGCTAGGCGTGAATGTTCCTTCACCACTCCAACTTTCAGGAATGAGTTTTGCAGGTGCGTAATACTCTTCAGGTTTAGTCGCTTTAGCAAAACTCACGGCGGCTGCAATATTCAGCAAACCCGATCCGGTTTCTGTATCCCAGCCTGAAGTATTGATATCTATTGCTGTATCTTTGAGGATTTGTTTGACCTGAGCAAAACTTAAATCTGGATTAGCCGCCCAAACTTGAGAAGCAGCACCCGTTACCTTTGCAGCCGCGACAGAAGAGCCAGCCATGTTACCAACACCATCTTCTATAGTCGAGAGAACACCATTCTCTACCGTACCGCCTTCAGCAAGGAGATCGAGACCATAACCATAACTGGAATATTCAACCCGTTCTGTCCCATCTGAGGCACCAACGGTAATGATATTTTCAAACTCTTGAGATGCTTGTCCCAAAGCCGACATTACATCTCCATCATTGCCCGCAGAGGTAACGATTAAAACGTCATGCTGACGGGCATACTCGATCGCAGCCCGTTCCCCCGGAGTCAACTCATAGCGCGTGGTCACATTTCCCTCGGCATCAATTTGAGTCAAATCCATACTCAAATTCACAACAGCATTGGGCTGATCTGACTCTTGCGCTGCATCGACGAACTCTACCAAAGAATCCGCCCAACGACCAGATCCCACGGCACGACCCAACCAAATCGGCGCATCGTCGTTAATGCCATCAATGCCTAAACCATTGTCCTGCGTGGCTCCAATGATACCTAAAACATGGGTACCGTGTTCGTTTCCTTCCCCCGCAGCCAAGAAAGGATTGTCATCGCCATCGACAAAATCCGAACCCGTAATAATCCCCGTATAGTCAATATCGGGATTATCGCCACTAAAACCCGTGTCGATGATACCCACTAAAGGCTGACTGCCATCGCTAAAGTCTGTTTGTAGAGGTTCGTAATCTGTCCCATCCGTGTAAGCGCGGGCGTAGGACACTAACGCTTGACCGAAGTCCTCATTGCGCCAATCTCGTGCCGAATCTACCATCTCATCCATTAAGGGTGCATCTCCCTGTGCCCCCCGGATTTGGAAGACCACATCGTTATAATCGCGATCGCTATTGGCATCCAGTCGCCAATCTTCCATCGCAAAGGTATTCCCATCCCCCGTCACATCAGCGATGCGGGTTAAGTACAACCCATCCTCGGGGTTGGCGCTGTCGAGGGAAAACAACGGGGTCTTATTCCCCCCAATACCGGGATTGTCGTGAACTTGCTCTACGGAACCATTGGGAACCAGCATAATCGCAAAGCGATCGCCCGCGTTCATGGTCACGGTTTGTACCCCTTGGTAATCTCCGCCGTTAAAGTTGGCTTCCCAATAAGGAGAATTGGTGAATTTAGCTGCATCTGTGACATCGTGGATGACTGTATGACCGAGATCGGAATTACTTAAAGCACGTTCGGCGGCGAGGTGGATAAAATCCTCGGATCCCACTTCGAGATCCTCCATTCCTTCTAAACTGAAGATCGCGACCTCTCCTCGGTAAGCACCGCCGTCAAAGAGAAAGTCAATCCCCACTTCCCCGGTGTCCCCCACGACGAAGACTCCCGGATTTTCCAACTTATCGGGAATATACCAAGGACTAAAATCATAGTCATCGGCACTAATGGGAGTCGGTGGCGGTGCATCGTCTGGCGGGGCAATGTCCTCATGGTCATGCCCATCATCCCCATCGAAATTCTCCGTTATTCCATCATCGACATCATCGATATCCAGATCGAGATCGTCGCCGGAATCATTGGGATTATCGACTAAAGCACTGGGGGTTAAAATTGGCTCCAGTACAAAGGATTGAAGAAAGCGATCGCTCTCCGGTTTCTCTTTTTTCTTGGCTCGAGCGGGCTTCGGAAATAAATTTTGCAGTAATTGTAACGAAAGCAACATAGGTAGACCCTCGATCGGCTAAAGGATAAGCAAGAAATCAATGAATATCAATCAAACTCATTTCTTTCTCACTGGCGATCGCGAGACTCTGTAGGTTATGAATCTAGATTGTGAATCTAATCTGTGAATCTGGGTTTTAAAGTAATCGGTTGTTGGTTTTAAAGGCAATGAGCGCGTTTGTGAAATCAAAAATGTGGAATAATAAGCCAGAACGACAAATCAGTAGGTTTTGACTTGTTGTCAACGGTCTGAGTTCATCAATCACTTTATATTAAGTTAGCATACCCGATCCTTTTTTCTCTGACAAGGGTTTTTTAGAAAGATCTCAATTTTTCGTGGGAAATTGGCGAAAAATCTCTGACTCAATGAGAGAGATCGCATCCCAAGGCACTTACCGAATAATTTATGATTTTCCAGCTTTTTAGAAAAAGAGAGAGTTTTGCTCACCAAACGAGAAATGCGTTGTCGCATCGTACAATTGAAACGTTCAATAGCATTTTTCTTGGTTGGTTGGATAAGGCGAGGAAACCTCGCCATCCCCCAACCGCAGTTTTTCCAGTTTCTTTACCAACCGCTTTATAGCGTTTACTGGGGAATACGAGGGCATAGGCGTTCCAAAAATCCGTGTAAGCGATCGCACTTCTCCAGAGGAGGAAGAGGAAGTGCGATCGCGAGAGGAAATTGAGAATGTTCTGGACTACGATAGCGATTGCAGTATCGAGGATAGAGAAGAATGAGGCGATCGCCAAGGCTGGAAAATCTCCGTCTCATCCAAAACATCTATTTCAGTGGAATAAACATTATCAGAAGAAAAATTGTCAGAGAACATCTCGTGGATTATACTGAGTCATCATCTAGAGAAAGAAAAATGGCGATCGCAAAAAGAAGCCCCCTTTTCGCCTTGAAACTGCTATCCCTCAGTTGCGCCTTTTGGGTCATTACCGCCTATAGAGTCCTGTCGCAATCGATAACAGCAGCCCCCGACGGCACGGGGACGATAATTCACCACAACGGCAACACCTACAAAATCGACGGCGGCACCCAAGCCGGGGCCAACCTCTTCCACTCCTTTCAAGAATTCGGTTTAAACCCCCAAGAAATCGCCAACTTCCTCTCCAACCCCAACATTAGTAACATATTGGGATGAGTGACAGGAGGAAACCCCAGCATTATTCAAGGAATGCTGAAAATGAGCGGAGGGAATTCCAACCTATTCCTAATGAACCCCGCAGGCTGGGTATTTAGCCAAGGCGCAAGTTTAGACCTATCGGGGAGTTTCGCAGCCACAACAGCAACAAGAATCGGCTTTGACGGGGGATACTTCAACGCCTACGGAGACAATATCTATAGCAACCTTACTGGAAATCCAACCAGTTTAATATTCGACCAAGAGAATCCCAGTTGGATAGCCAACGAAGCCAACCTAGCGGTGAAACCGGGAGAAAGCCTATGGTTAGTAGGCGGAGGAATCATATCTACCGGAACAGTAGAAGCAGAAGGAGGAAACATCACCCTCGCAGCCATCCCCGGTAAAAAGCAAATCGAACTGTCCCACGACGGCTTAATCGTAGATCTCGTATTAAATGCAGCCCCAGCAGAAGGAAGTGTTAGCCTACCGGGAAGTGTAGCGGGAATCAGAGCAGCCGACATCCCTCGTTATCTGAGTGGGGGGAGTGAAATCGGACACGCAGACACCATCAGCATCGACGAAAACGGCAATATCGTCCTCGGAGACAGCCAAGATACAGTTATCGCCGGGAAAGTCAACGCCGAAGAAGTCACCTTTATGGCAGCCGGAAGAGTCATAACCACGACTCCAGAATTAATCGCAGGAAACACAACAGTGGTGAGGTTTCCCGAAGCAGGAAGAACAAATATCCTCAACATTATTGACTCCCGTGCCGACAATGCCGAAGACTTATTATATGGGGCAGAAGCGGGAACAATATCGAGTATCATCGAACGGGAAGAAGGAGGAATCGCAGCGATAACGGGGAAATTAGAGGAAATAGACAGAGAATTAGACGGCATCGCCATAACAGCAGAAGGACATGAAGGAAACTTCTGGTTGGGGAAAGATTGGGTCACCGATGAGAACATCGATAACTATGCAGGACAATTAGCAACATGGGCAAAATCTCTCAAAGATGGAGCAGATATATTGTTGTACAGTTGCTTTGCCGCCTTGGGAGAAGCAGGAGAAGGGTTAATTGGAGACATAGCCGACTTAACAGGAGCAGATGTAGCAGCATCGACGAACGCGACGGGAAGCGAGAATTATGGGGGAGATTGGGGATTAGAATATGCGACGGGGAGTATAGAAGTAGGAACAACCTTTACAAGCGAGACTCTGGGAAGTTGGGATGGGAAGTTGGCTACTCTGACGGTGACGAATTTGAATAATACAGGGGCGGGGTCATTGCGAGAGCGGATTCAAACCGATGCAGCCGATGGGGATACAATTGCGTTTAACGTCAGTGGAACGATAACGCTGACAGGGACGACATCGGGAACGGATGGAGAGATAACGTGGGCAAAGAATAATTTAACGCTGGATGGAGGGAGTAATATTGTTGTGGATGGAGGAGGGAATTCGCGGATATTTAATATCTCGGCTAACACTGCCACGATTGAGAATATTACCATTCAGAATGGGAGTGCTGCTAATGGTGGCGGTTTGTTTGCGGGCAACAACATCACATTAACGAACAGTACAGTGAGTGGCAATAGTGCTGTTAATAGTGGCGGTTTGTTTGCGGACAACAACATCACATTAACGAACAGCACGATCGCATTTAACACGGCAGGCAATCAGGGTGGCGGAATTCGCTTAAGTCGTGGCACGGGAAAGATTTATAACAGCATCATCGCTAACAATCAAGCCTCCACGGGAGCGGATTTATCCGGCACATTCGACACCATCGAATCGAGCCTCATCCAAGATACCTCCGGTGCGAGCCTGAGAAACGGCAACAGTATCAAAAATCCTGCTAACGGCAATATCACTGGAGTTGACCCTCGATTGCTCCCCCTCGCCGATAATGGCGGTCTCACCCAAACCCACGCCCTCCAATCCAATAGTCCCGCTATCAACGCCGGAAATAATAGTCTTATCGGCAGCTTAACAACGGATCAACGCGGAAACGGATTCCCCCGCATTTTCAACAACATTATTGTCGATATAGGCGCTTATGAATCCCCATTTACGCCCGCCAATCCTTCCTCCTCCACCTCCACTGCGATTAAAGCATCCTCAGATCGACACCAAGAATTCGAGTCGCGAGTGCCAACAACAAGCCCGATTAACTCCCATACCAATGAAAACATCAACGTCAACCTTAACGAAGAGATATTCCCTGTATCGGGATGCGTAGCCGTCCCGGAGGATGAAAACCAAGAGAGTCAAGGCGATCGCGCTTCCCCAGAAGAGGAGGATCGATCGCGAGAGGAAAGCGAGAATGCTTCTCTGAACTACGACAGCGATTGCAGTGTCGAGGGTGGAGAGGAATGAGTCGATCTTCTCATTAGAAAGTCATTGGAGAATCAATGAAGATTCACAAATTATGTCGATTTTTGCATCTACGCTCTCATTTGCGCTCCGCCGGGGATTTTTAATCCCCGTCTCATATAAAAAGTCCTCTCAAGAGGACTGTACCTGTCAATTTGAGATCGAATCTTGTAGTTTTAATCCATTTCAATGGATTTTTCGTATGAGGCAGGGATTTTCAATCCCTGACGGATCGCGATAAGTCAGACAATCTCATTACCGATTTATTGAATTTTTGCATCTTATTCAACCTCCGACAGATTGCGATACAGAAGCAAAGATCGGCCAATTAAATCGAAACCCAACGCACTACCAAAAACAAAATGCACCTACCCAAATCAAGCCTAGCCACCAGTGCTATTCTCTTATCTTGCCTTGCCCCTGCCGCCCTTGCCAAAGACCCCATTAATTTAGAGACCCGCGTTTCCACACTTCCCGCCAACCCCTCCGAAGACGCGATCGCATCCCAAAATCCCAACCCCTTCAACTTCCTCAACGAAACTGCGATCGTTCCCCATCTGCCCCATTTTCACAACAATATCAGCTTCAGCGCCGGAGATTTAATCGGACAGAATCCCCAACAAGAAAGCGATCGCACCAACCCCGATGGCGACTTCCTGCAACCCATCGATCCCGTACTCCCCAGAGAAGAAACCGATTTATTTCCCGATCGCGACGATACACCCCCATCTCCCCCAGACAGAGACGGTATGTCTTTCCTTCTCAATCGCATTGACGTGCAAGGAAGTACCGTTTTTACCCCAGAAGACTTGTCCCCCATCATAGACCCTCTCCAAGGGCAAAACGTCACCCTCGGGCAACTCCAAGAAGCCGCCGATGCTATCACTCAACTGTACGTTCGCGAAGGTTATATCAACTCCCGCGCCGTCCTCAAAAAACAAACGATCGGTGATGGGATTGCCATTGTAGAGATCGTAGAAGGGACGATTTCCGATATTCAGATCGTCGGACTCGATCGCTTCAAACCCTTCTATTTTACCTCTCGCCTCAATCGCGGCATCGATACCCCCTTCAACATCAACAAACTCGAAGACGCACTGCGTTTATTGCAAGGGAATCCTTTCATTGAAGATTTCGATATCAATCTCCAACCCGGAGACAACATCGGTGAAAATACACTTCTCTTCACCATTCAAGAAGCCTCTCCTTTTTTCGGTGTTGCCTTCGCCGATAACTACTCGGCTGCCAGTGTCGGTTCCGAACGCTATGGTTTGAATGCAGGCTATCGTAACTTATTGGGAGTTGGCGATATTTTCCATGCTACGGTGGTTCGTTCCACCACTGGAGGATCTCGCATCTATGACTTAAACTATCGCATTCCCTTCAACGCCATGGAAGGGACAGTAGATGCAAGCATCTCTCTCGATCGCAACGATATTACCCAGTCCCCCTTCAGAGAATTGGGCTTTCGAGGAGAGTCGGAAACTTATGCAATTTCCGTGCGCCAACCCCTGATCCGCACCTTTACCGATGAATTTGCCCTCTCTTTAGGACTGAGACATAAAACCGGGCAAACCTTCTTATTTGATGATGTGGGAACGCCCTTCAGTAGCGGTGCGGAGGAAGACGGCACCACTCGCACCATGGTCCTCAGTTTCGGACAAGATTACCTCAAACGCGATGGCACCGGTGCTTGGGTTTTCCGTTCTCAGCTTAACTTTGGATTGGATTGGTGGAATGCCACCCGAAACAACGATCCGACCCCTGACGGTCGTTTTTTCAGTTGGACGGGACAGATGCAACGGTTGCAACAATTGGGCAAAAATCACTTGTTAATCCTGCAAGGAGACGTGCAGCTTTCTCCCAATAACCTGTTAGCGTCAGAACGTTTTAGTATTGGAGGCGGTCAAACTTTACGAGGCTATCGTCAGGGGGCGCGATCGGGGGATAATGGTTGGCGTGTTTCCCTTGAAGATCGCATTACTTTGGTAGAAGAACAAGAAGCCATTCATTTATTGCAAATTATTCCTTTTTTCGATATGGGTATGGTGTGGAATAATCCCAGCAATCCCGACCAAATCGATAACGAGCATTTTTTAGCCGGAGTAGGAGTAGGTTTTCTCTATTCTCCGGTGGACAATTTAACCATGCGCCTCGATTTAACCTTGCCTTTGGTTCAGATTAGCGATCGCTCTGTTAATGCCCAAGATGATGGCGTTTATTTTAGTTTGGCTTACAATTTTTAGTCTGGCTTATCGTTTTTGAGCGCAGAAATCTAGACTTCCTCTCTGTACATTTCCGATTGTTCATTGTTCATTGAAATGACGTTACCAATTCTGTAACTCCAACCCGATCGCCCATCGCGTCGAACATACTAGACAATAGTATTAGGATGAGGATTTTATCACCATGAAACCGCAATTTTTCGGCGCGATCGCCTGTGTTAGTCTTGTCTTTACTGGATGCGCTTCAGCCCCAGAGACAAGCAGGCTAGAAGCCCCACCTGCAATGGAACAAGATATCGCAATCGAGGAAACGACAGAGGCAGCGAAAAAAGTCGCTAATGTCGCAGGAGAATCAGTTCCTCGAGTGGCTCCTCAATTGATTAAAACCGCAGAAATCGATCTCGAAGTCGAATCCATTGACGCGATCGTGACAGCAATTACCGATCTGGCGAAGCGTAACCGAGGGGATATTCTCGAATTACAAAATAATAAGCCTAGTAGTGTCAATCAACGCCATCGAGCTTTTCTCCGCTTGCGAGTGCCGCAACACCGATTGGATTTCGTCCTTGCAGAAATTGGCGAATTGGGAATTTCCCAGCGACAAACTTTGAGTGCGGAAGATGTGAGTAATCAATTAGTGGATCTCGATGCGCGGTTGCGAAATTTGCGAAAACAGGAAGAGTCATTATTGGAAATTATGGATCGTTCCGGATCTGTCGGGGATGTTCTCAAAGTTGCTCAAGAATTAGGGAAAATCCGAGCAGAAATCGAACAAATTGACGCGCGACAGAAAAATCTCCGCGATCGCGTGGCATTTTCAACGATTCTCGTGAATCTGGAAACCGCAACGACTACCATTCCGCGATCGCAACCTTTGGGGGGTCAATTGGGAGAAACATGGGAAAATGCCGTTTATGGGGTCAGTTCTTTAACCACGGGTTTATTAAAATTAACCCTCTGGCTATTAGCATTTAGTCCCTATTGGCTGGCGATTGGAGTCGGTATTTGGTTGATTCGCAAATATAGTCGAAAAATGGCTGCTCAAACTGACGATCGCAACAATAATACTTAAAAAATAAAGCCTCTACCCTCGCATTTTTTGCACTCGGTGAAGTTCTGGATCGAAATGTTTCGCGATCGGAAAATCTCGCCGAGAATTTCTATTTTTTGTGTAGAAGAAAGTAAAGAGTAAGAATAATAAACTGCTTTCGATGCGAATCCAGAATAAGCGAATATTTAATTGTTTTCTAAGTTGGTGTTTGTGAGTGGGTTTTGAGGAGTATTAGCAACGGGTTCGCTTCATTGTGTTGCCATGCTTGATGACTATTTTTACAGACTTAGAGCGCATTGGCAACTCCCTCATTTTTGAATCGGAGTAAGATTATGAAAAGTCATTTTTTTCCTCGCTGTCAACCTTTGTTAGTGGGAACTGCGATCGCTTTAACCCTATTTAGCGTTTTGAGTTTTTCTCTACCTGCTTTTGCAAACCGGCAACCCGAGCCGATCGCCTTGGCAACACTACGACTGGAAACCTCGCAAGATCGCTGGATCGAAATCGATCTTTCCTCACAAAGATTGATTGCCCGAGAAGGACGAGAAAAAGTTTATGAAGTGACCATCTCGACAGGTAAAGATGTAACCCCAACCCCTACGGGAGTTTTTGAAATTCACTCTATGCTGCGTCGCGATCGCATGCGCGGTGCTGATTATGATGTCCCTAATGTTCCTCACGTCATGTATTTTAATCGAGGCTATGCGATTCATGGGGCGCATTGGCACAATAACTTTGGCACCCCCGTCTCGCATGGTTGCGTAAATCTGCCTCTCGAGGATGCCGCTTGGCTCTATAATTGGTCTTCTGTGGGGACAACTCTCGTCATTCACGAATAGCAATATCAATGGGAAGAGAAGATGGCGCGATCGAGTTTCTCACTTAATCTGTCATCTCTTCCCATTAATTGTTCATAGTTCATTGATAATTGTTCGTGGATAAAATTTTGGTATAATCTGATGCTTGTCCCTAATTCCAGAATTTAACTCGGGAGATCGTTTTATGGCACGAATGTATTATGACGAAGATGCGAATTTAGACTTACTGGCAGATAAAACCGTCGCAATTATCGGTTATGGTTCTCAAGGTCACGCTCATGCCTTGAATTTAAAAGATAGCGGCATTAACGTTATTGTTGGTTTATATTCGGGCAGTAAATCCGCCCAAAAAGCAGAAGCAGCCGGATTAAAAGTTCACTCGGTTGCAGATGCGGCCAAAGCTGCCGATGTAATTATGATTCTCCTCCCGGATGAGGTACAAAAATCGATCTATCTTGAGGAAATTAAACCCAATTTAAGCGCCGGCAATGTCCTTGCATTTGCTCATGGGTTTAATATTCATTTTGGGCAAGTTGTTCCTCCAGATGATGTTGATGTCGTCATGGTTGCACCCAAAGGTCCCGGTCATTTGGTACGCCGGACTTACGAACAAGGAGAAGGGGTTCCCTGTTTATTTGCCGTTTTTCAAGATGCTTCGGGACAAGCTCGCGATCGCGCCATGGCCTATGCAAAAGGAGTAGGGGGTACTCGTGCGGGGATTCTTGAAACAACGTTCCGAGAAGAAACAGAAACGGATTTATTCGGAGAGCAAACGGTATTATGCGGCGGTTTGAGTGCTTTAATTAAAGCTGGTTTTGAAACTTTAGTCGAAGCAGGATATCAACCAGAATTGGCTTATTTTGAATGTCTCCATGAAGTTAAATTAATTGTCGATCTTGTGGTGGAAGGCGGTTTGGCAACCATGCGAGACAGCATTTCCAATACTGCGGAATACGGCGATTATACTCGAGGTCCGCGTTTGGTGAACGCGGAAACCAAAGCAGAAATGAAAAAGATTCTCTCGGAAATTCAATCGGGACAATTTGCCCGAGAATTTGTCCTTGAAAATCAATCTGGAAAACCCGGTTTTACCGCCATGCGTCGTCAAGAAGCCGAACATCCCATTGAGGAAGTTGGTAAGGATTTACGAGCGATGTTTAGCTGGTTAAAGAAAAGATAACTAGTAGGGTGCGTTATGCTATCGCTAACGCACCTACACAATACAATTAACGAATTAGAATCGGTCATGCTCAAAATTCGAGAATATCAACCCCAAGACTGGGACGCGATCGCAGCGATTCACGATCGCGCCAGATTAGATGAACTGAGAGCATCCGTAGGGGTTGAGGCTTTTTTGTCGTTAGCGGAGACCTACGAGAATGAAGAGTTATTCGCGGGAGAAGTATGGGTCGCTTGTCAAGGGGAAATTGTCGTTGGATTTATTGCCTTTGCAGATGATGAAATAACTTGGTTGTACGTATCGCCAGAGCATTATCGACAGGGGATCGGATGCAGGTTATTGCAACACGGGATCGCACGATGCGGGGATATCGTGCAAACTTCCGTCTTGAGTGGCAATGATGCCGCACTCAATCTTTATTTGCAGGAGGGATTTAAAATTGTGGAAACTAAAACCGGACGATTGAATGGCAATGAGAGGTTTGTGACAACCGGACATATCCTTTGTCGCGAGCGATCGCGTAACCCTTAAAATACAATCAATCGTAAAACGACTCCACCACAAAATTAGACGAGTAGTTTTACTATTTTTGGCTTAGAATCAAGATTCAAGAGGGAAAATTCATGGATGAAATTATACGGAAATTAGCAGGAGTTGGTTTTCCAGCTATTATACTTTTGATTGCAATGGCAACAACAGGATTAGCAGGAGCAGCTGCTATTACTGCCGCACTCGCAATGCTTGGGCCAGGAGGAATGATTGGTGGAATTGTTTTTCTGGGAATTATTGGATTAGCATCGGATGCTTTATCGAAATACGGGCTAGAAGCACTTCTTAAAGGAATTTACAAACAACGTTATCTAGATGGTGAGTCTTGTGATAAACTCTTAAAAGAAATTGATACTTTACCTGTGTCTAAAGAACTCAAATTAATTCTTATTGACGATCTTAATTGTGAGTTAAAGTGAATGATATTATACAATTTTATAAAAATATGGAATTAGAGTTTTTAGTTAATATTGCTTCTCAATTTAAGCCCGATCGCCAGATTTTAGAGGTTCGAGAATTTGGTAATGGCAATATTAATAAAACGTTTCGTGTCAGCGTAGATGATTCTGAGGAATGTCATTTTATTTTGCAGCATATTAATACGCAGGTATTTTGCCAACCAGAATTGGTAATGCAAAATATGAGAGTTTTCTGCGATCGCGCTCGAGAAAATCTAACTAAACTTACCTTAGAACAAGATCGTAGATGGGAAATTCCTTCTGTACTCTTAACAAGAGAGGAGCAAGAATATTGGCGCGATCGCAAGGGTGGGTTTTGGCGAGCAATTCGTTTTATCGAAGGACAAACTTTTGATACGATTACCAATGCTACTCAAGCGCAAGAGGTGGGTTATGGGCTAGGATTATTTCATACACTTCTAAGTTATATTCCTTGCGAAGAATTAGCAGATACTTTAGAAGGCTTTCATATTTTACCCCGCTATTTAGAGCAATACGATCGCGTTTTAGAAGAAACTTCCCTGACTACAACTCCTGAAATGAAATATGCCTTACAGTTTGTCGAAAATCGCCGCAGTTGGACAACAATTTTAGAAGAGGCAAAACACTTGGGAAAACTTCCTTTACGTCCCATTCACGGCGATCCCAAGGTGAATAACATCATGATGGACGATCGCACCGGACAAGCGATCGCAATGGTAGACTTGGATACGATTAAACCCGGTTTGGTTCACTATGATATTGGGGATTGTTTGCGATCGGGGTGCAATACTCTTGGGGAAGAAACAGAAAATTGGGATAAGGTTTCTTTTAATATCGATTTGTGTCAAGCTATCTTACAAGGTTATTTCTCAATGGCACAGAATTTTTTAACTAAAAATGATTATGATTATCTTTACGATGGCATCCGCGCGATCGCTTTTGAATTAGGATTACGATTTTTGACTGACTATCTCGCAGGAGATATTTATTTTCAGGTTCAATATCCAGAACATAACTTAAATCGTGCAATGGTTCAATTCAAACTGGTAGAAAGTATTGAGCGACAAGAGAATATAATTCGGGATTTAATCCAACAGATAGTTGACAAATGAGCGCTAAAATGCAGCAATTTTCATTAATTCCCTTTCCTTCTGCCGCGCAATATAACTTAACGATTTCGGGAACGATTTCTCGTTGCGATGGCATTCTTTCTCTTCATTATCAGATTGACGGAGATAGAGAAAAATTGGTTATTCCTTCTGCGATCGCTAAACCTCATCGCCAAGATGAACTTTGGCAAGAAACTTGTTTTGAATTTTTCCTGAGATCTCAAAACTCGCCTCAATATTGGGAATTTAATCTTTCTCCAAGTGGAAATTGGAATATTTATCATTTTGATGACTATCGACAAGGAATGAAGGAAGAAAGAGGATGGAAGAAATTACCATTTTTAGTTCGAGAAGAGCATAATCGCGTATCATTAGAGATAGAAATCGATTTGTCTGCGATCGCTGCCTCAGAATGCGTGTTAGAAGTTGCCATCAGCACTGTTATAAAATACAAAAATGGCGATATAATTTATTATGCTCTGGCTCATCCTTCAAAACAAGCCGATTTTCATCATCGTGATAGTTTCAGTATTACACTAGATTGAATGATATTTCGCGAATTAGTTCTAGAAAATTTTGGTCCTTATCACGGTCGTCAAACGATCGATCTTGCTCCAGAAAACCAAGGAGAACATTATCCTATTGTTTTATTAGGAGGCATGAATGGAGGTGGAAAAACAACCTTAATGGATGCCATTCGCCTTGCTTTTTACGGACAACGCGCTCAATGTTCGACACGAGGTAATTTAAGCTACCAAAACTTTCTCGAACAATGTATCAATCGCAATACAAAAGGGACAGAAGAAACAAAAATAGAACTTGCTTTCGATCACATTAAAGATAATAAACCTGTTATTTTTCGCATCCGTCGGCGCTGGACAAAAAACCCAAAAAATGGTAAAGATTCTCTAGAGGTTATTACCGATACATGGTTGGATGAAACGATTACCAAAACATGGGATGAGCGAGTTGAATATATTTTACCGATTGGAATTTCTAATTTATTCCTATTTGATGGAGAACAAGTTAAAGAATTAGCAGAACTTGATGCTCCTCCTCCTCAAGTTGTTGAGGCAATTCAATCTTTATTAGGATTAGAACTGGCAAAACGATTAGCGGCTGATTTAGATATTTTGGCCAGTCGCAAACGCAAAGAGTTAGCAACTCAAAAAGAGTTAAAGGATTTAGAAGAATTAGAACGCCAGATATTGCAATTACAAGCAAAAAAAAATAAAATTTTAGAAGAGATCGAAGGTTTAGGGATTAAAATTAGAGCAGCAGAACGTCAATACGATCGCACAGATGATAAATTTCTGACAGAAGGAGGTGCAATTGCTTCTCAGCGTAGTAAACTGAACCTCAAGATCGAAAAGCTAAAAACAAATTTGGAAAAAGAACGCTTGAATTTACGCGATCGCGCGGCAAATATTCTCCCTCTGACCCTAATTTCGACTTTGCTGGCAACAGCAAAAAAAACTGGAGAACAAGAATTAGAAAATAATTCGGTAAATATTACGAGAGAGGTGATTTTAGAACGAGACGATCGCTTATTAAATTATTTACAAAATTTATCTCTAAAATCAGACAAATTAGGGAAGATTAAAGAATTTTTAGAACGAGAAAATCAAAGTTTTGCCAAGACACCGGAAACCCAAAGATATTTAGGAGCAGATCGAGAAACGTTAAACACTTTAGAACTACTGCTGCGAGAGCGATTGCCAGAACAAATGAAAGGAGCGCAAAAAGATTGCGATCGCTTGCAAGAGCTAGAAGAAAAAATTCTTTCTCTCGAACAACAATTGCAAACGGCAGCATCTCCAGAATCTTATACTAAGCTAGAAGAAGAACGCAAAATTGCTCGAGATAATTTAATTCAACTAAAAGCGGAATCAGAAGCAAAAAAACGTAAAATTGAAGAAATCGATCGGGAGATTGAAGAGATCAAACAAGAACTAGAAACCTATAGCCAAGAGACTCTCGATCGCAAAAACAAAGAGCATATTATTCAATCCATTGCCAAAGTTAAACAAACTTTAAAACTATTTCGCGAAAAATTAACCTTAAAAAAGCTCAATAAATTAGAAGTCAAAGTGACACAATATTTCCGCCACCTTCTCCATAAATCCGATCTCGTGCATACCGTCACCATTGATACAGATAGCTTTAAATTATCCCTTTACGATCCCCAAGGCCAAGAAGTTCCCAAACATCGCCTATCCGCAGGAGAAAAACAACTGTTAGCGATCGCCTTCCTCTGGGGACTGGCGAAAATTTCTGGGCGCAACCTTCCCATTGCCATCGACACCCCTTTAGGTCGTTTAGATTCATCTCATCGAGCCAATTTAGTCGAACGATATTTTCCTTATGCTTCCTCGCAAGTCATTCTTCTCTCGACAGATACGGAAATCGGAAAAACAGAATACAATAAATTAAAAGAACAGGATGCGATCGCGCGATCGTACCACCTGAAATATAATTCCGCATCTTGCCAAACCACAATTGAAAAGGGGTATTTTTGGAACGATGAATAATTAAAAATTATCTAATAATCGATCGCTAATAACTAACCGATAACTCAGAAATCTTCTCTCCCCAAAAAATTAGCTCCTCTAAAACGATTGCTGAAAAGCTAAAGAAAATGTTAAAGTCAGCAAAACTTAATCTAGAGCTAAACTCTCGGGAAAGCAAGGTGCGTACCTAGATTCCTCTATTGCCGATGAGCATTCAGACCTCCGTGCTGACAGAACTGCTGCACGATCTCCCGGACTGGCGATCGCAGATGTATTTCAAATCTTCCCTCGTTGCCCTTTCTCATGCAATGGAAGACCGCATTCTCGCGAGTTCCGATATTCCTCTCGTGATCGCCACTTTTCAACAAGAACGCTTTTATCGTCAAGAAGCGCATCGCTACCGTCGCATTGCTAAGAAAAGTCAACAAGTTTATGTTTTAGCCGTCCCGGAAACCGAATTTAAAAATCATTCGGGGGAATACGAAACGGTTGCTTTTGAGGCCAGCGATGCTCTTGCTCAAGAATGGCATTTGGTAGTTTTGGGGGAAAATTATGCCAATTGTTTAATTTGTCGGGAACGCACCTCGGGAGCGGAGGAACATTCTAACTCAGCAATGGACTCTAGCCGAAGATTTGAGGGGATCTGGACCTCAAATCGCAGCATTACCGCGCGATCGGCAGAACTGCTCCTCGATCGCATTGCTATTTACCGTCCCGAGTTAGCCAAAAAGCTAGAAACCGCAAAAAAACGCTATCTCAAAACCAAACGCAAAACTCGTTCTTCCCCCCCAGAACTCGATGCGACCAGTCCCGATCCCTTTGTCAACCGCCTCGTAAACTACTTGCAAGTGGGGCAGCACAAACTCATTAAAGCCTATCAAAAAGTGGAGGCACAAGAACAGCGAGAGCGATCGATTCACTTAATGACTGCAGCCATTCGGCGATCGCTAGATCCCGATATTATTTTACAAGTTGCGGTCGAGCAGTTGGGACGGGCATTAGGGGCATGTCGTTCCCTCGTTTATCAGTGTAGTGAAAGTGATGAAACAGCCACGATCGCTTACGATTTCCCCAGTCCTCATATTACCTCTCTAAAAGGGAAACAATGGCCGCTTCAGCAAAACCCTTTCTTTCAAACCATCGTCGAAACCCAAGAAGTACTCTTTGTTCGCGACGTTCGCCAAGACTCTAGATTTAGCGAACGAGGGAATCAGCAATGGCAAAAAGTTATCGAAGATGCAGCGATCGTCTCTTGGCTTTTAATGCCCGTTCTCTATCAAGGTCGCTTATTAGGAATGGTAGAACTTCACTATTGTGGCGAGAAATTTGAGCGGTGGCGATCGGAAGATACCAGCTTGGTCGCAGCGATCGCCAATCAAATCGGGGTCGCGTTGATTCAAGCTGAGGCTTATGCCCACCTCGAAGCATTGAACGAACAACTAGAAGCCTTAGACCGTACCAGTTCAAACCTCGTTGCCATCACCGGTCACGAGTTGCGAACCCCTCTCTCAACCATTCAAATTTGCCTTGAAAGTCTTGCCACAGAACCGGATATGCCCCCAGAACTCCGTCAAGTGATGCTAGATACTGCCTTAAGCGATGCCGAACGAATGCGAAAGTTAATTCAAGACTTTCTCACTCTTTCCAAACTCGAGAGCGGTCGCGTAGACTGGAATCCCGAAGTGTTGTCGATTAGCGAATGTATCGACTTGGGAATTAGTAATAATAGTGCCAGAAAATTACCGGGAGAAATGCCTCGTATTCGTATGGCGATCGATGAAGATTTACCATTAATCAAAACCGATGGGGAATGGTTAGTGGAAGTGGTGGCAAAATTGCTCGATAATGCCTGTAAATTCACGGCTGCCAATGGAGAAATTTTAATCGAGGCTAAAACCAACAGCAATAACTTATTAGAAGTCACGGTTTCGGATACGGGACGAGGGATTGAACCCAGTCGTTTGGAAACAGTCTTCGATCGCTTTTACCAAGAAGAAGGAGCCTTACAGCGCACAACCGGGGGAGTCGGTTTGGGTTTGGCCATTTGTCGCCAAATTACTCAACAATGGGGGGGAGAAATTTGGGCGGAGTCAGAAGGAAAAGATAAGGGGAGTCGGTTTCATTTTACCATTCCCATTTTTGACACTCCTCCTAAAAGAGCAAAAAAAACTTCGCAAACAACTTCAAAAACAGGCAGGCGATCGCGCAAGAAAAAATAAAGACATGGCTGTAAAAAGAGGGTTTAAAGTTGATTTATTCCCGTTCCCATTCCCCAGCAATCTCGACTTTAAGAAGATTGGGAGTATCGATGGTTAAAACGTCTCAAACCAGCAATAACGATCGCCTCGATCCAGAATTATTTGCAACTAGATTGGTCGCTCGATCCAGAATTATCTGCAACTGAGCCAGAATTAAGGCTCTTGGCCGCTTTTGGTGATGTTGGTTTCTAGGAATTAGGCGAATCTAACGGCCGACGCATCATACACAAAGGCATCGTCAGCAACGAGATATCCTTCTCCACCTCGAAGCCTTCTCGGAGGTAGAACTCAAAGGCTGGTGTCGGCTTGGAGGTTTCGAGTACCACGGATGCGTAACCCCGTTCGCGGGCAAAGCTGAAGAGGTGGTGCAGCATCGTGCGGCCCAAGCCTTGACCTTGGTAGTCACTGTGCGTGCCTAACAGCATCAGTTCTAGTCGTCGCTCATTGCTTGTGCGTTTCTCAGACATCACGTGCCCCATCGCACGAAACCTTTGCAAACCGAGAGCTCTCACCATACGCCAAAAGAACCATACTAAGGCCAAACCGCTAGGTTCATAGCCCTCAGTAAACACGAACGCTACACACGCCAATTTACTATCGTGTGTGATGCCAAATATTGTCGCATCGGGTGCGCCAGCGAATGCGTTGAGGATCGCAACGACCATCAAATGCGATCGGTGGCCAGTGGGATCGGATGGCAGCACTGGATGGTCACGGAACGCACTCATTAGCACGTCAATGGCTTCACTGCGCCGCGCTTCAGTTAGTGTTTCGATTCGGTCAATGTGTTCGTCCATGAATGCTATTCTCCTCAGTAACAACTTCGAGGATTAGCTGGGATCTAATTCTAACAAACAAGCTAAAATAAGACCTCTCCCTCAAGCATAAGATACAACTCATCTCAATTTTGGCGATCGTTCGTGTCAATAGCGATCGCGGCGGAGGTTAGTCCTAAACAGATAAGGATGAGTTGTAGTGATGGATAAAGAGCCAAATAGCACCAATGTGATTTTCAAGTTTCTTGGAGAAAGAAAGAGTCTTTCTCACTAAGCGAGAAATGCGTTGTCGCATCGTACAATTGAATCGCTCAATATGATTGGTTTGTCCAGTCTCCTTACCCACTGCCTTGTGGCGCTTGCTGGGAAATATTAAAGCATAGGCACGCCAAAAATCTGTATAAGCAACGGCACACTGACGATAGATGCTTGGTAATGAATCCCCAACTAAATGTCACGATTCCCCTCCCGTAGCGGGTAAGGGTTGAAGGTCGCCCTTCTTCCCTCCCCTAAAAACCGTGCGTGACAGTCTCCCATCACACGGCTCAAGACTTACTTCAAGCCTTTAACTTGGGTTTTTGAATGTACCTGTTTATGGCACGCTTTGTGCAAGTGGATAAGATTCTCTTTGTCATCAGAGCCACCTTCTTTCACAGGTACTATATGATGGGTTTCGATTTCCTCTCCATTGAATAGGCTGTCATTGCAAATCGGGCATTTCCAGTTTTGTTCTTTAGCAATTTGTTCATATTTTGAACCTTTTGCCCAATATTTCTTACCTTCTTTTTCTTGACGTTTTTGCCAGTATTCTTTTAAGGAGGGGTCATCAGGGCTGGCTTGACCCTTGACCTTGATGTGCCTGATGATAGGGGTATTATCAGTGATGACTTCTTCTTGGGTGTTAGTTTTCATCTGTGATAGGGTTTCTCCTATCTTTTTGCAGAAGGCTAATACCTTCTTTTTCTGGGGCTTAATCAGTAATTTGCCATTATAATGACGAAGGTTAAACCCAAGAAAATCAAATCCATCATCGATGTGAACTATCCTTGTCTTCTCAGTGCTGATTTCGAGTCCTCTTTGGGATAGCCATTGCTTTATCTGAATAAACACTCTTTCTAAGGATTCCTTGTCCTTAGCTGTGATGACAAAATCATCAGCATATCGGATGATGCCTAGTTTTGGGTTAAATTGTTTAACATATATTTCTAACCCGTGCAGCCCGATATTAGCCAGTAATGGGCTTATTACACCACCTTGAGGAGTGCCTGTCTCCGTTGAGTTGTGTTTTCCTCTGTCGATAAATCCAGCTTTTAACCATTCTTGGATTAGTTCATTTTTTGGGAATGAACTAATTGTATTGAGAATGGATTCATGGGCAATATTATCGAAGAAACCTTTGATATCAGCATCTAAAACCCAATTATGTCCGTGTTGCCATCCTCTTAGTTTTTTATAACATTGGTCGATGGCATCGTGACAACTTCTTCCGGGTCGAAAGCCGTAGGAATTGGCTTCAAACACCGCTTCCCATTCAGGTTCTAGTGCGTTTTTAACTATTGCTTGTGCGACTCTATCCTTAATGGTGGGAATTCCAAGGGGACGTTTCTTGCCATTTGCTTTGGGAATATAAACCCGTTTTGTGGGTTGTGCCTTTGGCATTTCCCATTCCTTGGTAAGTTTTACTTGCTGTGCAGGGGTGTTAATTACCTCAATTGTTCGTTGACTCCATTTGTCGAGCAAGCTGACATCTAACTTCTGTCTCCGTTAGGTTTCTGTATCATTGTTTCTTTTGTATAAGACCCAAGAGAAGTCTGCTATTCCTTTCGGTCAAGGGCAAATTTTGAACCCTTATCTGATTCATTACAAATCAGCATTCGCTTTTTCTCTCATCTTCTACCCCCCAAAGGTTTCCGTCTTTGTTGCCTCAGACCTACTTAGGTTGCGGTTGAGAGATGGCGAGGTTGCCTCGCCATATCCAATCAACCAAGAGAATCGACCTTTCCCCTAAGACTTTGTTGGGTTTACCCTGTTGTATCATTTGAAGTTTTGAATCGGTTTGGATGACTGCCTATTTCACGGAAGGAGTTGTGTTTTCACGATTGGATAAGATTTAAGTATCCAGCCCACCTTCTTACCTTTTGGTTACAGCCTATCAGGGATAATTTGGCTGTTTAATCTGTGACGTGATTTAATCAGCAATTTAGACCATGTTCATCCTTCCAATTCTTTCCCTCTTGCTCCTGACCGCTTAATCCCTTGCAGCTTCGGTTACTTTCGAGGCTTGCATTCCTTCCATTTCATTGCTTACTCTGGAAGTAGCCGGACTCAATGAGTCTTTTCCGTGAGGGTTAGAGGTGAAAATCTCTAAAAAACTTGGTGTTTCGGTTCAAATGACCTTTCAGGTCGCGCTAAATCGGAGATTCTAACGGGAGACCCCTCGTGACCAGCAACAGAAATCGACTGAAAGGAGTCCTTAAAAAGAAGATGAAATTGATCGTCTTTTGGAAAAAAATGAGTATTGATTATTATTAGATTTTTAGCTAAGTAGTCAGACAAAAACAAAGTAAACTAAGTCAAGAAATGTAAAAAGGAGGCAAAAATTTCATCACCCCCTCTACGAGTATTCTTAAACAAGGAAGAAGAAGATTTAAAATTAATAGAGGAAAAGTTAGAAGAACCCAGAAGTTATAACAGCAAGCAACTCTGTAGAATTTGGGAGAAAGAGAGAAAAATAAAAGTCAGTGAAAGGCAAATGCAGAGAATATTAAAAAAAAAGAATATCTCTGGAAACGAACGAGAAAATCATCGAAAGCAAAACAAAAACCGAAAGAGCAAGTGAGAAAGAGAGCAGATTTAGAAATGTTGGAGTGTAGGGCAGCAGCCGGAGAAATTTATCTAAAATATGAAGATGAGGCAGGATTTAGCTTATGGTCAGAAGTGCAATATGGTTGGCAAAAAGAGGAAAACAGAAGAAAATCGAGCAAACAAAAAGGAAAGGAAAAAGATTAAATGTCTGTAGATTTTTAGAGAAGGGAGTCGGATTTGAATATGGATTAGTTCTTAAGTCTATCAAAAGTGAAGAATACATAGAAATGATGGATTGGTAAGCAAAAAAAGCAGAAGAAAGATGGAGAAAAACCCAAAAAATAACAGTGATAGTCGTAGATGGAGCATCAATACATAAAAGTAAAAGAGTGAAAGAAAAAGAGAAAGAATGGGAAAGTCAGGGATTATATATATTTGTATTGCCGAGTTATAGTCCCGAACTAAATCGAATAGAAAATGAATGGGAAAGAATCAAAGAAGATGAAATAGCGGGACGCTCATTTGAATGGGAATATGATTTAGTAATAGAAGTAATCGCAGCAATAGAAAGACGAAGGGAAGAAAGAGACAAAAATTCTCTTTCCCGACTACAAAGAAATCTACTCGGAAGTGCAACAAATCAATCTGCAAAGATTGGATAAGGCCTGGAAAAGATGGAGAATTCCCGACAAGAAGGGAAAGAGAGGAGGGCGACCAAGATTCAAAAAAGTTGGAGAAGCGAACTGGCTAACGAGGTGCTATGACTTAATTGCGGTTGAGGATTTAAACATCAAAGGACTGGCGAGAACTCGACTTTCTAAAAGCGTTCTTGATGCAGCATGGGGAAAATTTATCACTATCTTGAGGTCGAGGGACGGCGAATCGAATTCGCCATGTCCAATCGACCTGTTAGAAGCAGTGGCAGTCAAATGCGGCGTTCGGGTAGTGAAGGTCAATCCTCATGGTACAAGTCAAGACTGTAGTAGTTGCGGTACAAAAGTCCAGAAAACTCTCTCGGTTCGCACTCATGAATGCCCGAAGTGCGGATTGGTCATGGATAGAGATGAAAATGCTGCGATTAATATTTTACAGCGAGCAATTGAAGAGCTACAGGTGGTGGGTCTCATCATCTCTGCTTGTGGAGGCTTAGGCAATAGTCAGCCTGCGAAGCAAGAAACTTCAAAGAACTGGGTTCAACTCAGTCTCTTTTGAATCGGGTAAGGTTTGGGAATCGCTTCCCTCCCCTCCCCTAAGAACCGGACGT